>JBIOVA010000158.1:0-8072 GCA_044867485.1 Lacipirellulaceae bacterium
ACCCGAGCCGTCGACGCCCTCGAAGAAACCATCGGCGAACTGCTCGACCGGTTCACGCCGCGAGAGTGCCACGCCTACTTCCGACACTGCGGATACTCCGCACGGTAATTGGAAAAACGCTCTAGCCGCGACGCAAAAGTCTTCCGTAGCGGAGCGCTCCGCTTCGGCGGACCTTCGCGTCGCGGCTAACATGGTGGGCACGCCGGGCGATTACACCGTCGCCGGTTCCGCGATGTGCGGCATGCGCGACTCCGCCAGGCTCGTGTCGATCGACAGACGCAGCGTCGTGCTCCACCGTCCCTCGGCGTCGGGGATCACCACCCAGTGCGGCAGCACGGCCACCGATTGGTGGACGAGCTCGAAGCCGCCCTCGCTTTGGCTCACCGTGTCGACCGGGTAAGTCCAGAGCGCGGCCGATTGATCGAACGACAGCGACACGCCGATGCCAAGCCACTCGTCGACAAGGCCCAATTGACTGACGCCCTGCAAATTCAACTGGCAGCCGAGCTGGCCAAGCCGCTCGCCGTGGCTGCCGGTGAAATAGCGGTCGTCGGCGCCGGCGGGCAGGCCGGCGAAGTTGAACTCGGGAGCCAGGTGCAGGGCGATGTCGGCCGGCACGTGTTCGAGGTAATACGCGATTTCGAGCGTGGCGTCGCCGATGTTGAGCGTCACGCCCTTGGTCACCTTCACCTTGCGGCCCTGGACCGAACCCTCGCGGGTGAGCTGCAATTGGACGCGGCCGTCGCTGCGGCGGAGCTTGGCGTCGTAGACGCCGTGGACGAAGTCGCCCTGTTCTTCGGCCCGGCCAGCGGCCACTTCCGACGGGTCAACGTCGACCGCAAAGAAGTGGTCGATCAAGCTGTTGCGCTGCCAGCGATCGTACCCCAGACGCTGATCGAGTCCTTCCTGCTTGAACACGACGCGCTCGTGAATGCTGGCGGCATTGCCGTCGCCTTCGTTCGACGGACCGCGAAGGACGGCCCGGTGATACGCCTCGGGCCGGCGAGCCAGCGAGGCGAGCAGGTTATGGCAAATCGCCTTGGCGTCGAGTTCGTAAAGCTGGCCGCCCTCGGCGGGGGCGATGAGCGCCACGACGCGGTTGTTCGCCAGGCGGACTTCCTGCCGGCCATCGAGGTTGTAGTCGGCGGCCGTCAGTTCGACCCACGCCTCCTGATCCGGCTGCCAGGAGCGACCTTCGTGCTGGTCGAGCAGGTTGTCGGCGGCGATCAAATGCTGATACACGGCGTTGCGCAGATGCGGCAAATACGCGCCGCCGAACGCCCCGTGCCAATAGCTGCAATTGCATTGCCCGCGGTAGAGCTCCAGCCGGGCCTGGTCGATGAACTCGCCGCGGGCGCCGCCGTCGACCATCTCGGCCAATCGCCGGCTGACCATCTGCATCCGCGCGTACATCTCGTTGGTTTCGGGGTACTTCGCCTTGAAGTTCCGCCAGTAGCCGCCGCGGACGAACGGCTTGATCATGTCCCACAGGCCGTGGTGCTCGAGCTCGTGCCGGGCGTCTTCGTACTGGTTGATCCGCGCGGCCGGCAGGGCCCACTCCGTCATTTCGCGATAGCTGCCTTCGGGGAGGTACAGCTTCCCGAGCGGCGGCACGGCTTCGATGGCTTCGCTGGGCGTGGTGAGCCGCAGCCAATCGGCGTTCTGCTGCAGGGCGTCGAAAAACTGCGTGAGCCAGCCGCGGTCGTAGACGTGCTCTTTCGTGCCGGGCCAGGTGCCGAACTTCTCACCGTCGTCGCCGAAGACCATCACGGCGCCAGGCCGACGATCGGCGACGCTGCGGAGGTAATCGATCGTCTCGTGGGGCGGGTGGAACGGAATGAGATACCGCAACCGTTCGCTGCCCGGCAGGACGCGGAGCAGGTGGCCGTCGTCTTCGGTGATGTAGTAGCCGTCGAGCTGCTCTTCGCCGAGGCCGGCGTTCTTGAAATGGAAATCGTCGAGGACCGTGTACTCCATCCCCGCGCGGGCGAGGTCGCTGGTGAGCGACTGCTCCCAGACGCGCTCGGGCATCCACATGCCGCGCACCCGGGCGCCTAATCGCTGCTCCAGCCAGCGCGTGTAGCTGGTGATCTGCCCGATGCGGTCGCGGGAGGGGATCATCGTCAGGATCGGTTCGAAGAACGGCCCGCCGACGACTTCGATTCGCCCCAGAGCGACCAGGGCGCCAAGCCGGTCGACGTACTCCGGGTGGCGGGCGTCGAGCCACTCCATGAGCGAGCCGCTCGTGTGCAGGGCGATGCGCAGGCCCTCATAGCGCTCGAACACGTTGAGGAACGGCAGGTAACTGTCCTGGTAAGCCTGCTCGAAGACGCCGTCAAAATTGCCGACGGGCTGATGATTGTGCAGAACCAGAAGGAGTCGCAGGGGGTGATTCATGGTCACTTGAGGCGCCGGCGCGTCTCGCTTAAGCGGGATGCGCCATGATCTGGAGGCATGATCGGGCGGCGAAGGCTCTACTATGTTTGCCGTTTTGGCGGGACAGGGCTAGCGGAACCGCGGCGGGATTGTGCAAATCGCGGAAACTTGGCGGGCGCCCGTTGCGAACTAATCGCTACAGGCGCCAGCGACGCCTGCAGCCGACCCAGTTTACTGAATCGGCGTCGTTTCGCACGCGGATTTATGCGAATCGACGGTTTGGCGCCAAACCGTAGGCGACCAGCGCGCGAATCCGCGCGTTGGTTCGGCTGGGCGGAGGTCGCGCCTCACAAGGGCTCGGCGCGCCCCGCCTCAGCGGGATGCGCCGGAGGCGGAAGCACGGCTTCTCGCAGCCTCCGGGCCGCGCGCTCGGGCGACATCGGATTGATGTGCCTCCCGGAGCCCCACTCGAACCCGGCCAGTTGCGTGCTGCGGGGGATCAGCTCCCAGTGCCAATGGAACACTCCGTCGTGGGCTCCGTCGAACGATCCTGTGTGCAGGATCAGGTTGTACGCCGAGCCGCCGGTCTCGGCATGCAACCGGCGCAGCACCTCCTGCAGAATCACAGCCACCACTGGCAGGTCGTCGTCCTGGACATCGTCGAACCGCGCCGCGTGCCGTTCGGGAATGATCCAAGTCTCGAAGGGCTGGCGCCCGGCATAGGCACAAATGCCAACATAACCATCACCCCGGAGCACGAGCCGGTCCGCGGCGTCGATCTCCCTTCGGAGAAGGTCGCAGAACACGCATCTGGCGTGTGCTGCGTGATACCGAGCCGCGCCGTCGAACTCCGCCTGCGCGGCGTCGGGCACATCGGGCAACGCGATCAATTGGCTGTGAACGTGCTCCAACGACGCGCCCGCCGCGGGGCCCGAATTCTTGAAGATGATCGCGTGCTTCAATCGATTGTCGGCAGACCAATGTCGCAGCCGGTCGCGGTACACGCCCAGCACCTGGGCGAATCGCGCTGGACTCAGCTCGACGACGTCGAGGCGATGATCCGGCGATTCGATGATCACCTCGTGGGCGCCCAGCGCGTCGCCAGCGGAACTATCCATCCGCACAGCCGGGTATTTATTGGGAACCACGCGGACTTGCCAGCGGCCCTCCGCGTCGAGCACCGCCGCCGACGCCGTCGGCGTCTCCGACTCGTGGCCTCGACAGAATGGGCACCGAGCCTGGCGATCACGTTGCTGCGCGCTCCGAGTCGGCTCCGGCAAATCGACAAAGTCGCTCGGCCGACCAGCGCGGTCTTCAGCGATATACACGCGCCGCCCGCAGATGGGATCGATTCGCAGTTCGGGCATGAATCGTGACTGGCGAAATCAGCCCACTTCCAGGGGCGCGCGGCTCAGCGTGCGCTCGTAAAGGGCGGCATATTGCTCGGCGCTTTGCCGCCACGACCAATCCTGGCGCATGCCAGTTTCGACCAGTTGCGACCAAACCACCGGGTCGGCAAAGGCCCGGCACGCGCGCTCCAAAGCGGCGGCCAGTTCGATCGACGTGTACTCCTCGAACGAAAAACCCGTCGCCGTGCCGTCGGCCAGCGTGAGTTCGTTGGCATCGACGACCGTATCCACCAGCCCGCCGGTCGCCCGCACGACGGGAACCGTGCCGTATTTGAGGCTGTAAAGCTGATTGAGCCCGCACGGCTCGTACTGGCTGGGCATGAGGAACATGTCGGCGCCGGCCTCGATGCGGTGGGCCAGCTCGTCGGCGAACTCCAGCCGCACGGCCACTTTCTGCGGGTACTCCTTGCCGAGCGACCCCAACACTTCCTGATACCGCGGCTCGCCCGTGCCGAGGATGACCCACTGGGCGTCGACGCGCTCGGCCCACTGCCGCAGAACGCGGGCGATGAGGTCGAACCCCTTCTGGTCGACCAAGCGGCCGACGGCGGCCAACAGCGGCGCGTCGGGCCGCTCAGGCAGGCCGAGTCGCCGCTGCAGATCGGCTTTGCACGCCGCCTTGCCGACGGCGAAGTTGGCGACGCTGTAACGATTGGCGCCCAGGAACTTGTCGGTGGCAGGGTTCCACTCCCCGTAGTCGACGCCGTTGATGATGCCCTCGAGGTCGTCGCGGCGATGCTGCAGCACGCCTTCCAACCCGCAACCCAGCGGCGCCGACAGGATCTCGCGAGCGTAGGTGGGGCTCACCGTCGTGAGCATGTCGGCAAAGACGATGCCGGTCTTCAGGAAGCTCAGGTTCCCGTAGAACTCCATCTGCCGCCAGTTGAAGTACTTCCAGTCGAGCCCGGTGAGAGCCATGTCCCAGTGCCAGAAATTGCCCTGGTACGACAGGTTGTGGATCGTCATCACGCTGGCCAGCCGCTTGTACGCCCGCTTGTTGGCGTAGAGCGTCTTGAGATACGCGGGAATCAGGCCCGCGCACCAGTCGTGGCAGTGGACCAAGTCGGTCTGCAGCTCCAGCAGCGTGACGGCTTCGAGCGCCGCCCGGCAGAAGAAGGTGAACCGCTCGCAGTTGTCCTTGTAGTCCTCGCCGTCCTCGCGGTAGAGCTGCGGGCGGTCGTAATAGTCGCCCTGCTCTAGCAAAAACACCGGCACGTCGCTGCCAGGGAGCCGGCTGCGAAGAAAATGGCCTTCAACCTGCTTCTGCCCGATCGGCACGCGGACGCTGACGCCCGTCGGCTCGATCGGCAGTCCGGCGTCGCGGACCTGGCGGAACGCGGGCAGGATGACGACCGGATTGTGTCCGAGCCGATCAAGCTCCCGTGGCAGGGCGCCGCACACGTCGCCAAGCCCGCCGGTTTTGGCGAAGGGGGCGGCTTCGGTGGTGGCGAAGAGGATGTTCATGTGGAATTAATCGCCAAGGACGCCAAGGTCGGAGGAGTTCACCACGACGAGCACGACGAATGGAGCGCTGAACTGACAGGATAACAGGATGAAGCAGGATCAACAGGATGCGAGCCAGGTTATTGATCCTGTCAATCCTGACGATCCTGTTATCCCGTCAATTCCACGTTGAAATCTCCGTCGTGTCGTCGTGGTTCGTCTGGTAGTCCCCTTGGCGCTCTTGGCGTTCTTGGCGGTTCAATCCGAAACTCAAACCGGTTGACCGACGACAGCGCCGATGCACTCCGCCACGCGGTCGACGTTCGCCGGCGTGAGCCCCGCCACGTTGATCCGGCCGGAGCCGACGGCGTAGATCGCGTGCTCGCTTTGCAGCGCCGCAACTTGCTCCTTGGTCAGCCCGCTGAACGAGAACATGCCGCGTTGCCGCTCGATGAACGAGTAATCGCCTGGCACACCCTGTTTCTTGAGCGCGACGACCAGGGCCTTGCGCATGCCGTTGATGCGGTTCCGCATCGTCGCGACTTCGCCCTCCCACTGCTTCCGTAGAGCGGCGTCGCGAAGAATCATCGCGACGATCTCGGCGCCGTGTCCAGGCGGGTTCGAGTAGTTGGCGCGGATCACCTTGTCGAACTGCGTCTGCACGCTGGTCGCCGCGGCGGCGGTGGACGCCATGCCGAACAGGGCCCCCACGCGCTCGCGGTACAGGCTGAAGTTCTTGGAGAACGAACTGCACGCGAGCAGCTCGGCGCCGGGGCGGCAAAACGCCTTGAGCCCCGCGGCGTCTTCCTCGATGCCGTCGGCAAAGCCCTGATACGCGAAATCGATGAGCGGCAGCAGGCCCTGCTTGGAGACCGCGTCGGCAATTGCCTTCCACTGGGCCGCCGTCGGGTCGATGCCGGTGGGGTTGTGACAGCATCCATGCAGCAGGATCACGTCGTCGGTGGGAATCTTGCCAATGGCCGCCAGCATCCCGTCCAAGTCGAGCCCGTTCTTCGACTTGTCGAAGTAGGCGTAAGTCTTCGTCGGCACGCCAGCGGCGGCGAAAACCTGCGGATGATTGGGCCAGGTGGGCTCGCTCATCCACACGGTCGCCTTGGGGAGATTCGTGTGAATGAAGTCGGCCGCAACGCGCAACGCGCCGGTGCCGCCGGGCGTTTGCGCCCAGGCCACGCGCTTCGATGTGAGCGGCTCCGAACCCGCGCCAAAGGCCAGCTCGGCGACCGCCTGGCAGTACTCGCCCAGGCCTGGGATGGGCAAATAGGATTTGGTCGTCGGCGTCGCCGCGAGCCGCTTCTCCGCCTCCTTGACGCACTCCAACAGCGGCGTCTTGCCGGTTTCGTCCTGGTACACGCCGACGCTGAGATTGATCTTCTCCGCACGGCCGTCGGCCTTGAACGCCTCGGTGAGTCCCAAAATGGCGTCCTTCGGCGCCGCTTCAATTCGCTCTAGCATGAGATTCCTCGACGTGCGCTCCGGTCTCTGACAACTGTGGCGGTTGACCCTATTTCCCGCGGCATGCGACAATCATAGGTTCCCCGGCGCCTTGTTCCAAGGCGCAAGCTCCTCTGCGCGACTGTCACCCCGAGGTCCGCCGAGGGGTCCGGCCCGCCTTCCTCGGAAGACCTCGGAATGACGACTTCTGGTCCTTCGCCGCACATCGGTCTGTGGCTCATCGGCGCCCGCGGAGGCGTCGCGGTGACAACCATCGCGGGGCTCGTGGCGCACCGCTTGGGGCTCGGCGACGGCGTCGGCCTCGTGACGCAATTGCCGCAGTTCTCGCACTTGCCGCTGCCGCGTTGGGACCAATTCGTCGTCGGCGGACACGACATCCGCAGCGACTCGCTGGTCGACGAACTGGAGCGGCTCCACCGCGAAAGCCGGGTGCTGTCGCCAGAATTGATCGACGCTTGCCGACCCGAGTTGGTTCAGATCGAGGCGAATCTCCGCCTGGGCACGCTGTGGAACTCGGGTGAGCGGATCGCGGAGCTGGCCGGCGACCGGCCCGCCGAGGAGCTCCAGGATCGGTCACCCCGGGCCGCGGTCAAGCGCATCCAGCGCGACCTTGACGACTTCCGCTCGCGCCACGATCTGGAGACAGTCGTCGTCGTCAATCTGGCGTCGACCGAGCCGGCGCCTCCCGTCGACCAATGGCCCGCCACCTGGGCGGCCGTCGAGTCCTTGCTCGACCGCACCGACGGCCCGCTGCCGGCCAGCTCGCTGTACGCGATCGCCGCCCTCGATCGGGGGCTGCCGTACATCAACTTCACCCCCTCGCTGGGGGCCGCCCCGGCCGGCATCAATGAATTGGCCGTCGAGCGCGGCGCTTGCCACGCGGGCCGCGATGGCAAGACCGGCGAGACGCTGCTCAAGAGCGTGCTAGCCCCGATGTTCGCCGCCCGCAACCTGCAGGTCATGAGTTGGGTCGGTCACAACATTTTCGGCAACATGGACGGCCGGGTCCTCGACGACCCGCGGAACAAGTCGGCCAAGCTCCAGTCGAAGGATCGGGCCCTGTCCGAAATCCTGGGGTACGCCCCGCAGACGCTCATTTCGATTGAGCACATCGCCAGCCTGGGCGACTGGAAAACGGCCTGGGATCACATTCATTTCCGGGGATTTTTGGGCACGCCGATGACGTTGCAGTTCACCTGGCAGGGGTGCGATTCGCTGTTGGCCGCCCCGCTCGTGCTCGACCTGGCGCGGCTCGTGACGGTCGCTCGCCAGCGCGGCGAAACGGGCGCGCTCGCCTTCCTGGCGAGCTTCTTCAAGAGCCCGTTGGGCGACGCGCCGGCGGCGTTCGGCGACCAGTTTCGCGCGCTCGAA
>JBIOVA010000159.1:0-25083 GCA_044867485.1 Lacipirellulaceae bacterium
GCTCGGTGACCAGGATGTTGTTCAGCGCCGTGTTGTTCGTCGACCCGTCGCGAATGTTGAGCGCCCACCGCCCGTTGCTCGGCTGGTGGATCGTGTTGTTGATCACCAGGTTACCGGTCGAGCCCTCGGCGCCGTCGATGCTGTACAGCGACATCCCGCTCGCCCGGTTGCCGTACAGCACGTTGTTCTCGATCCGCGAGTCTTGCACGCCGTCCATGTTAATGCCGCTGCCGCCGCCCAAGGGGCCGCCGTTCACGGGCTTCGCGTTGTCGTAAATGAGATTCCCCGACACGAGCGCATTCGAGATGATGCCGTCGCCCCCCTGGCTCAAATCGCCGTTCATGTGGATGCCGCTGCCGTGGTTGCCCCACGACGCGTTGCCTCGCAGCGTCGGCCGGTCGCCGCTGTTCGACACGTAAATGCCGTGCTCGAGGATCGAGCCGCTCGTTTCGTTGTTCTCAATGAGCAAGTCATCGACGAACCCGGTGAAGATGCCCCACCGCTCGTTGTCGTAGGCGTGGACGTTGCGGATGGTGACGAAGTCTCCCAGCACGCTCCGCACGCCAGCCCGCGGCATGCCGGTCACGGCGAAGCCGTCGATGATGACGTGGGACGACCCTTCAAGGTTGATCCCGTCGGGCGTGCGCGCGTTGCGCGTGGTGACGATCGCCCCGGGCTCCGCAAAGAACTCGATTGGCGCCGCGGCGGTGCCGCTCACATCCATATCGAATCCAACATAGCTTCCCGGCCGCACGACCACGCGATCGCCGGCCCCGACGACGTTGGCCGCATGCTGCAGCGTGGCCCACGGAGCCTCGGCTGACCCTGGCCCACCATCGCTTCCGCCGGTCGCCGCCACATAGAACTCAGCACCGTCGGCCGACATCGCGCCCAGGAGCCCCAGCGCGCAAACCCGAATCCAGAGAAGTCGCATCGAAGTGCCTCTTGCGCGTCCGAGCGCCGCGCGCAGGCCGTGCCGCGCTCAAGATACGGCGATTCTAGAGGGCGCCGAAGCAACCTGCATACCGAGAACGCTGCCACTGCCTGGCGGTCACCCGCATCGCCCGTGTGCCACTGGCGTGTCGCCAGTGCGATTCAATGTGAGCTCCGGCGGCAGCTCAGCACTGGCAGGATGCCAGTGGCACACAGCGCGCGGCGGCGTCCAAGCGCTCCCGTCGCCGCCAGCACGGCGATCAGACTGGCCGATGCCGGCTCAGGCACGCTAGCGATGCTTCCAGCCGCCGCCGCAACCCACGGCGCCACGGCCCCAAGATTCTGCTGCCATGCGAGAAAATCCCCGCCGCCCATCGTCCCCGCCGCGAACGCGCTCTTCCACACCACGAGGTCCGCGTTGTTCACATAGCCGTCGTGGTTGAAGTCGCCCGGCATACTGACGAAGAACAGATTGTCCGACAGCCCGGTTACGTCCGAGTTGGCCTCGATCACGTCGGCCAGGGTGAGCGTGTTGAGATTCACGATCGACGCGATCGATGCGTTGAGCACGCCGCCCGTGTACAGCCCCGCCGCGTTGCTGCGATAGAACAGCCGGTCGCCGTCGCGGCTGCGCGTGAACTGCCCCGCGATGATCGTGTGGAACAGCTCGCCCACGCTCGATCCCGCCACATGATCCTCGGCCAGCCCGCCGACGAACGAATCGACGTTGTTGATGTTGCCGCCGTAGATCGTCGACAGCGCCTGCTGCAACGCGACGTTCGACGTGATCTGGCTCCATTGCGTCACCTTCGGCAGACCGTAGGCGTCGCGCAGCGTGTTGAAGTCGGGCAGCCCGTGGTCGCGGCCGCGCTGAATGTCGACCGCCGCCAGGTCCGTGCCCCCCGCGCCCGGCGGGCCGAACATGATGTTCCGCACGGCGTTCATCATCTGCAGGTCGACTTCCTCGGACACCTGCGTCGCCGCCCCGCGTAGCAGTTGATCCATGAGCCCCGGATTATTCGTCAACGTGTTCGGGGTCGACGAAATGGCGCCCAACGTCATCGTTCCGGTCTGCACGCCCGCCGAATCGACGAGCGCCACGTTCGAGGTCAGCACGCTGTGCCCGAACCGAAACGCCGAGTGGGCGAACGAGTTGGTGACCGACGGGTCCTCGCCCACTTTGTACTGGTAGCCTTGCACCGTCGGCGCCCCCGGGCCCAACAGCGCCGGCAAGAACTCCTTGTACGTGATCGCCTGAATCTCGGCGCCCACGATCTTGCGAGCCAACTGGTACTGCGCCTCGGCGTTCAATCCCGGCTGCTGCACGGCGATAAGGTCCACCAGCCGATTGTGCTCCCGCATGAAAATCGTCTGCATCGACGTGAGCAGCAGGTTTTCATTGGCCCGAATGTCGCCGGCCAAGAACAACTGGTTGGCCGGCGTCGGCCCGTTGTTCTGGTTCGGCAGCCCCGTGGTGTTGTACGGCAGCAAGTTGTTGGCGCTGGTGAGCAGCTTGGCCCCGCTGCCGCCGTCCGTGCGCAGCGCCGCCGCCCGCGACGCGCTCGACCCGTACACCTGCGAAGCGTCGATGTAGCTGGTCACTTCGTTGATCTGTTCGCGATCGCCGCCGACATACGCGAAGTTCGACCGCGTGAAGGAAATGGGATTCGGCCCGAGCGGATCGCCCGGCGCCGTCACTGCAATCGGCGCCGAGCCGTTGATCGCGGCGCCGTTCGACGTGGTCGACAGCCCCAGATCGTGGTCGAGAAACTGCCCCCACGCCCATAGGTAGTTGCTCACGCCGCGCGAACTGGGCGTCGAGACGCTCTGCGCCATGAGCGAGTTGGAGATCGTCCGCGCGTTGGCTCGGTCCGCATCGGTGATCATCGCGCCGTGGATATTGGCGTACGCCGGGATGTACCCGGCCCGCACGACCGGCTGCCCCGCCGCGCCTTGCAGCGTGAAGTTCAGGTGATTGCCGCCGCCGTCGATTGCCCGGTCTTCGCCGCGCGCAACACCGACTTGCAGCAACACCGCCGCCGCGACTACGCGGCTGACACACCGCCAAGAAGTTGAAGCCACAGTCTGTTCCCGCTGGACGGCCCCTCGCGCCGAGAGCTCACCGAAATCTGGCGGGCAACGAGTCTCCGCGCGTCTCACTTCACTATAGTCAGCGCCGCGCAGGAGCTAGCGTCTTTGACGTGCGTTTACGCCGAACGCCTGCCAGCGGAAAGGGCAGGGGCGACGGTAGTGGACGCGCGGGTGGCGCCGAAAAGCGCACCTTGCTCAACCGCTTTCCTCGGCGCCCCCGCGCTGCGACCATGACGAACAAGACGGGCGAAGGGCCGCTCAATCGGCAAAAATCCCCGTCCCGTACCAGATGCCGTTGCGGCCCCGGCGGATGTCGTACCCGAACGCCCGGTGCCGGCCCGACACGCCGCGCCAATGGCCCGACGAGTGCCGCCAGCTATCCACGCAGTCCAGGCACGAGTCGATCATGTTCTGGTTCGGCCAGCTCTCGGCGCACACCTCCGACACGCTGCTGCCGGCCGCGGCGCTGAGCGAGTGGAACCGCGTCTCGAAATTCTGGTGCCCTTGCTGGCCGACGTCGGCCTGGTACGACGCCTGGTGCGTCGCCCCGTTGATGAGCGCCGGATGCTGGTATCCCCAGGTGCTCTGCGGAGCCTCGGGGTGAATCCGCACCGCCCAGATCATCGTCCGCTGCGTGAGCGTCCCCGCCGGCACGCTGAGGGTCACCGACAGGTAGTCCGGCCGCCAGTGGTAATACTTGCCGCTGGCGTACGGCAGCACGCTCACCGTGTAGCCGTAGTACTCCTGGTCCTTGTTCCGCAGATCGATGAGCAACCACCCAGGCCCGCGGTTCAGCTCCGCGAACGACGCGAAGCTTAAGAGCGGCTTCGTCTCGCCTTCCACGGTGATCGTCGCATCCATCGGCACGCGCAGCCGCACCACTTTGGACAGTTGGTCGCGCAGATTCGCGTCCGCGGCGATCGTTTGCTCTGCGCCCTGCTGTGCCGCGCTGGTTTCCGCGGGCAACACGTTGATCAGCAGAAACCGCTCCTCATCCGCCGCGGCGCGGTACGCCGCGTAGTAATCGACGTACCAATCCAGGCCCGCGACTTCGACCTGCTCGGCCTCGGCCACTTCGGCGGCGACGGCGGCCTCGGTCTCCGCAGCCACCTCGGGCTCGGCCGTCGGCTCGGCCGCGGTCTCGATCGCCGCGTCCCCCTCGGCGGCCACGCTCGCGCAGGCCGCCAGTCCCCACGCGGCCGCCCACGCGACCAAGGCCGCGCCGCCCGCGGCGCGCAGATTCTCACACAAGTGCTTCGTCATGGAATCCTCCTCGGAGTCAAGATGCCGGCGCGGTCGCAAACCGTTCGTCGCGCCGGCGAATGCCCAATACGTCGGCGAGCTTCTCAGAAACTCGCAGGGAAATTACGACGAGTTTCTCCGAAACTCGCTTGGGCGGACCGTCCAGACGCCGCCCGTTGCGTCACTTTACGCGGCTCCGTCCGCCGCTGCAGAAGGGGTCGAGTCTAGCGCGACCGCCCCCGGCGTGACAACCACCGAAAACCCGCAACCCGGCATTTTATCGACGCCGAAGCGCGAGCCCGCGGCACAAAAGCGCAAGGCCCAAGAGCGCCCCCGCGCTCGGCTCCGGCACAGCCGCGGCCGACGCGAGCACCCCGGAGCCTTGGCCGAGTTCGCGCTGCCAGATGAGAAAATCGTTGCCGTCCGTGTCGTTGTCGCCGTCGGCGTCGCCCACGGCGCTGGGGCCGTAGTTCGAACGCCACAACGCCAGGTCGGCCGCGCGCACGCCGCCGCTGTTGTCGAAATCCGCCGCCAACCCCCCGCCCAGCGTCAGCCGTAGCTCGTAGGTTCCTTCGGCGTTGTGGTCGCCAAGAAAATCGTTGTCGCCTTGTCCGGTCACGCCAAAAGTGAGCATGCCGCTGGCCGGCACGACGCCGTCGAGGAGCGACAGAAATCCTGCGCCGCTGTCGTCGTCCACATCAATCACCGACCCGAACTCGTCAAACCAGCCCAAGCGCGTGTCGACGGTCGACATGAGCGGATCGGCCGTCTGCGCCGTGAACGCCGCGCCAGGCGACAATCCCGTAAACGTGAAGAAATCCATGTCGGCGGCCGCGCCGCCGATCGTGTTGTCGATGTAGACGTCGTAGGAACCGCCGTTCCAGTCGAAGTCGCCTTCGTAATAAAAGTCATCAACGACGCCCGGCTGCATCGTGCGATCGGCTGTGATCGTCTCGATAAAGTCGTCGAAGAAGTCGTACACGTCGATGAACACGCGGTATTGGCCGAACTCGGTATGGTCGCCCACGAAGCTTTCGTCCGTATAGCCCGTCACCGAAAAGTCGATCGAACCCGAATTCGTCGGCACGCCGCCCAAACCCGAAGCCAGACCGTTGCCGACCGGGCTGCCGTCGTCGTCGACGCCGTAGACAGATCCAAAAAGGTTCCGGACGCCGAGCAGCGTGTCAGGAAAGCCCACGACGGCGGGCGTCAACTCATCGGCCACCGTCAAGGCGCCGGGCGCCAACACCGTCGCCGCTCCAAACGACTCGTTCGGCTCCGCCGCACGTCCCGTCGCGCCCCTCGCCGCCGCCACCGCCACAATCGCTGCACAGAGTTGCCAGGCCTTCATTGTCCGCCGCTCCTTGCGCGCCTGCGCGCCATGTTTGCCCAATTGCCCCTGGGCCGCGGCGGCTAGTATAGCAGAAATATCGGCGTTGAGTACGATTTCCAAAGCGCCGCTGCCGACCCTCCCAAACCGCGGGGTTCCGCCCGGCGGGGAAGCAGATTCTTCCACGCAACGTCCAGCCCGCCAAGAAGCCAGGCGAGCGAGCGCAACCTCCGCCGGCGCCAAGGAAAGCCGCGGACGTGACGAGTGCCGCGCGGCGCGTCGGAAGGACATTTCGCGGCCGCTCGCTGCGCCAAACGGCGCAGGAACCTGCATTTTGCGACGCGCTTTCAAAGCGGCGATCAGGCTCCAAACCGCCAGCGCCGCCCCCGCCGGCTCCGGAACCGCGCCGCTCGCCGGCCACGCTCCCGCGGTCCCCACCTGCCGCTGCCACGTTAGAAAGTCGGCGCCGTTCACCGCTCCGTCGCCGTTGGCGTCGCCCGCGGCCCGCGTCGCTCCCGTCGCCGCGCCGAACCCGGTGCGCCACCGCGCGAGGTCCGCGCCGTCCACGTCGCCGTCGGAATCAAAATCCGCCTCCAACAAGAGCGGCGTCGTCACAAAACTCGCCAAAAACTGCGTCGCCGGCACGTTGAGATCCGCGTGCCCCGCCGTCGTCGGGAACATGTTCCAGAGAGCGCCAGGCGTCGACTCCGACCCCGGCATGCTCCACTGCCGCACGTTCACGGCCAGCACCTCATCCTCCGCCAACCGGCGATCGAGCGCCTGCAGCAGCCCGTCGAATGCCATCACCTGCTCGTCCTGATCGACGACTGCTGGGTTGGTCTGCACCGCCGTGCCCTGCATGCTCGCGCGATTGTACGGTAAATAGCCCGCCTCGGTGAACACGATCGGCAAGCCCGCGCCGCCGTGCCGCGCCGCGGCGAACTCGATCATCCCCGACAGCGACGGATTGAGCACATGCTCGTCGTCGAGCAAATCGTTCCACCCCTCGCGCACAATCTCCACGAACGCTGGATTCGGCAACGTTCCCGACGAGTCGGCCTGCACCATCGTCGCCATGGGGTAATAAGCGTCAACGCCCATGAAGTCGATCGCCGGATGCTCCCAAATCGACGCAGTCGTATTGGCGTTGTTGTATTCGTCCCACGCCGCCGCGTAGCCGATCGGCCGTGTGAAATTCGCGCTCACCGCGTTGATCATCGCCGTCCACGCCGCCTTGTGGCCGGCATTCGTGCTCAGCCCCTTCAGCTCGCTGCCGACCAGGAGGCGATCGGCCCCCGCGGCCTGCGCCATCTGCGCCGCCTCGGTCATGTACCCCTGGTACGCCGGCCAGAATCGCCCCGCCTGGGCGCCGGTCGGCGTGAGGCTGTACACCGAGCGCGGCCCGCGCAGCCCGCCCTGGAACAATTCCAACTCCACCAGCGGATTCACCGTCACCGTCATGCCGAGCTGTTTGGCCCGCGTGACGCCCGCAGCCACGTGGCCCAGGCTCGGCGCGCCCGCCATCGGCACGGGAATCGTCCCCGACGTATTCGGCGGATCGCCCGCGTCGGCCTGCTCAATAAACCGCAGCGGGCTGAGCGAGACTTCGCGGAACCCCGCGTCGTACACGCTCTGCACGGCGTCGCGCCACACCTGCTCGCCCGCGGCGCCAAAATTCGCCCACGAGATCAGATCGAACCCCACGCCCGGGTCGACGCCCGGCTCATAGCGGTTCGGCACGGCCCCGGCGCGCGACGGTAAACACGCCAGTCCTCCGACTGCGGCAAACAGCAGGGCGCGGGTCCATGCCGCGGCAGTGTCCTCCTTGAAAATGCGCATCAACTGGTCCTCTGGCAGCGCTTCCGTGCGTTCCGGCGGGATCAACGCGGCGCCGTTCTGCCGCATTCGCCCGCATCGTTCATGCGAAGCGAATTGTCGTTGAAATCGGCCAAGCCCAACAAGGCCAACCGCCTGCGAAGAACCCAGCGCCCCAACAGGCCGTATATTTCACGGGGGCCGCGCCGAGTTCGTCGCGGGACGGATTCCCATGGCCCGCCGTCGGTGGCTCGATCACAACCTCGGGAGGCGCCAGCATGCAGATCAACGTCAACTCCGACAACCACGTCCGCTTGAACGGCCAGTCGATCGCGCAGTTCCAAGGCATCGTCGCCGACGCCCTGGACCGCTTTGCCGCGCGGATCACTCGGGTCGAGATCCATCTCACCGACGAGAACAGTCGAGCCAAAGGCGGCGACGACGACTTGCGCTGCGCGCTCGAGGCTCGCCTCGCAGGACTCCAACCCATCGCCGTCACCGCCAACGGCGGCAAGCTCGATCAGGTCGTTGCCGCCGCGACAGATAAGCTTGTCAAAATTCTGGACCGCACGCTCCACCGGCAGGACCACGCCAAAGGGCACAAGGCCCGCACGGACGAACCCAGCCGCGACTAATGGGTCATTTCTAGTCACCCCGAGGTCGTCCTCGTCACCCCGAGGTCCATCGAGGGGTCCGCACGGCCTCCCGAAACCTAAGCTCTGCCAACCGTAGTGGGGCAATTTGGACATTTAGCCCCGCCGCTTGCGGCGAGGCGCCGCGGAGCAAGCTCCGCGGCTCAATGACTTTGGGCAAATTGATCCACGACCCTGCCAACAGCAAGCTTGACGAATCGCCATTCGGAATGAACCACAGAGTGCACGGAGATCGCAGAGGAGCCACAGAAAGCCCCGCAGCCCCGTTCACTTTGCTCACTGCTCTCTGTGTGCTCGGTGCACTCTGCGGTACAGCCCTCTCCGACGGCAGTCGCCAGTCCCCGTCGTCTTGTGCGGAACACCCCGCTCCAACGGCGTCAACACTAGTTTTCCGAATCAAGCTCCGAAATCGCGCTTTTCGCCGCCCCGTTTTGACGCCAACTCCTTTTCCTGTTATGCTTTCCAGCGACGCCGTAGCGCTCCCCCCGCGCTCGAACGGCGACTCTCGTCGATGCCATCGCCATCACATTCTCGTCTTGATAGGGATGCTTCCATGAAACGCCCCGGGGGTCGCGCTGCGTTTACGCTTGTCGAGCTGCTCGTCGTCATCGCCATCATTGGCGTGCTTGTGGCGCTGTTGCTGCCTGCCGTCCAGGCCGCGCGCGAAGCGGCGCGACGCTCGCAGTGCAAAAACAATCTCAAGCAGATTGCGCTGGCAATTCTGAATTATGAATCTGGCAAGGGCCGTTTTCCTCCGGGGAGCACCACCAACGGCACCAATATTACCGGCGCGCTCTCCAGCACTTGGACGGTCGACATCCTGCCGCACCTGGAGTTGCCCGCCGTCTACGCCCTCTGGGATCGCACCGTGGATTTTTCCGTGGATACAACGCCAGGCGGCATAAGGAACAAGCGGATGCGCGAGACGTTTCTGCCGGCTTATTTCTGTCCCAGCGACGTCGAACCGCAGCAATTAGTACAGCCTCAATCCGGCCAGGGAACGGGCGTTTTTTGGGCGCCCGGGTCGTATCGCGGCGTGTCGGGAACGCGGTATTTGAAGGGCATCAACCTGAATCAATCAGGCAGTCATTTTTGGGACAACCCAGAAGTTAATACGGCCGGTTTTGACGTCGATGTTAACGGTATGCCTAGCTACACGCGCGGCCCCCTCCACGCGATCTTGCGCCCCACGAACACCGGGGTTAATCTGCGCAAGCTTCCCCCAGTCTCGACGAAGCAAATCACCGACGGCACCTCCAACACTTTGCTTGTCGGCGAGTACCACACGTCGCCAATACTCGTCATGAATTCGACGCAGAGCCGGCGCACCATGTGGGCCTATGGCTACACCTCGTACAATCAGTCGAGCACCATCGATAACGGATTAACCCTGATCCCTAACTACGATGACTGCACCGCAAGGCATGACGACGACAACGAGTGCAAGCGCGCCTGGGGGAGTTTGCACGCCACCAATATTATTCAGTTTGTCCGGTGCGACGGCTCGGGGACCGACATCAGTCCCGACATCGATCTCCCCCTCTTCTGCGCCATGGGCACCATCCAAGCCGAGGATCCAAGGTAGGGAACTTGATGACCGGCGAAAGCAAAAGCGATTTCACCTCGGCGAAACGCTCCGGAGCGAATCCTCTCGCGCTGGCGTTGTTGCTCGCGGGCGTTAGTCTTGGCTGCGGCGGTTCCGGGTCGTACGGTTTGGCGCCAGTCTCAGGCGTGGTCACGCTCGATGGCGCGCCCGTCGCTCAGGCCGAAGTCGTCTTTCAGCCGGTCGGCGGCGAAGACAACCCGACTCCGGGGCCGAGTTCCATGAGCCGCGCGGATGCCGAGGGTCGTTATCAGCTCACGACGATTCGGAACGAGCCCGGCGCCGTCGTCGGCAAGCACCGCATCGTTATCACCACGCCCCGGCCGCCGCAGGCCGGCGACAGCGACTCGGGCTTCACCGCGCCCGTTCACAAGGAAGTCATTCCCGCGCGCTACAACAACGACACACAGCTCACCTTCGAAGTTCCCGCCGGCGGCACGAACGAGGCGAACTTCGAGCTCACGTCCGACCCGTAGTACGGGTCCTCCGCCCCAGTCGGCGCCTCACCACCCCGCCGCTGGCGGCTTCGCGTCCGCCGCGATTGCCGTCACGCGCCGCGGCGTCGGCGCCACACGCACGTCAGCGCCGCCCCGCCGCCGCCGATCAGCCACACCGCCAGCGACGCCGCCTCCGGCACCTCGCCCGATTGGAACGCCTCGTCGATGTCGGCCGGGTCGATCGTGTCGACGTTGTCCAGATTCACCTCCTGCCCGAACCGCAGGTTGTCGATCGCGATCAGCTCGCTCTCCGCGCCCAGGTTGTTCGCGTCGATCCGAATCCAGATGACCTGCGACTTGATCAGCTCGCCGAACTCGTCCAGCGGCGCCACGTGCGTGTGCGCGTCGGCGTCGCCTTCGACCAGCAGCGAACCCGAGTCGTAAAGCTCGTTGTTGGGCGTCAGAAACGGAAACGGAAAGCCCGGGTAGACCTTCACGGAGTTGATCGTGCGATCCACGATCCCCGAGCCCAGGTCGAAGTCGTACAGCACCACGTCGTACCCTGGGTCGGCGAACAGCACGATGTCGAGAATGTTGTAGTCGGTCCCGATCTGCGGGCCCATGGGCGGGTACTGGCTCCCTTGTCGCAGCACCAGCTCCAGGTCGCCGTGGCCGTACCGCCACGCCACCGGCCCGCCGGTGAAGATTGAAAACGGACCGTAGCTCGCCGACACATTCGGCGTGTAACCCTCGCCTCCCTCGCCGTAGTGGAACTCGACGCCGGCAAACGGCGTTTGCGTCGCGCCGCCGATTCCGTCGCCGTACTCCTGAAAGATCGGGAAACCCTCCGGGTAGCCGAAGCCCGCCGGAATATTGGGATCGTTGAACGACGACGCCGGGAAGCCCGGATCGTTCAGCCCCGCGTCGTAGATCTCGAACGTGAGAATCGATCCCCGCGCCAATCCGCCAAGCGTGAACAAGATCGCCAGCGCAAGCGTCTGGTGCGTCCCAGCCGCGCGACGGAGCCAAGTACGTGTCATTGATGCATCTCCTGATCAAGTAGGGGAAATTGTCGCCTCGAGTTTGTTGAAAAAACCGCGTCGATTGAAAGACCGCCGCCGCCGGAACCCGAGCGTCAGGCTCGTGGTCATCGTCGCAAGCATCATCAAGCAGCCCGCGCCGGGCTCCGGCGCGGCGGCGACCGCGCCACTGGCTGCGGTCACGCCCCAGCCGGCCGAGCGTTGCCACACGAGAAAGTCGGCCCCGTCCACGTCGCCGTCGCCGTCGGCGTTGCCCTGCATGTGCGTCGTGCCCGTGCCGAAGCCCGCGCGCCAAATCGCCAGGTCGGCGCCATCGACGTCGCCGTCGTCGTCGAAGTCCGCCGCCAGGCTGCCGGCGACGCTGATCGACAGCGAAGTCGCCGTCGGCGTTTGCACCCACGACAGCCCCGGCGCCAGCGCCGGCAACGTCACCACGCCGAACCCGCCCGTGAGCGTCCCCGTCGTCGTGATCAGCGTGAACGACTGCCCGGGCAGCGGCTTGAATCCGCCGGCGAGCGACACTTCCAGCCGCGTGCCGAAGCTCGACACGATGTTGAGATCGCCCGTCGAGTTGAGCTGGTCATACCCGGCGCCCGGCGTTATCCCCGCCAGGTCCAGGAGCACGCGGCCCACGCTGATGAAACCGGTGCTGTCGATCCGATACGAACCTTCGAGCGGCGTGATTGCCGTCGTCCCTATTCCGCCAACGATGTGCGCGCCGGCGTTGAAGTGCACGTCCTTCAGTACGCCGTCGCCGCTCACGGTCGCTTGAATCTTGAGCGGCTCCGCGGCGGACAACCCCTCGATTCGTCCGTGATTGACGAACGAGGCGAACCGCAAGAGCCCCTTGCCGCGGATCGAATGCCCCGCGGCCTGCGTGATCACCTTGTTCCCCGTGCCGGACGTGACGCTGGCGTCCGTGCTATTGAGCACGACCGTTCCCGTCCCCTGCAACGTGCCGTCCACGTCGAACGACAGCGCCGCAAAGGGGCCCCCCGCCGTTCCCCCGGGATTGACGGTAATCATGCCGTCGTTCGTGAGCGATCCCCCGCCGATCCGCGTCGTCGTGTCGTCCAAAATCTGGAAGGCGCCTTTGTTGGTGACGCTCGTCAGCACGGCGCCCGACGCCTTAAACAGGCCCGTTCCGTCTGTCTCCAAACTGCCGCCCGTGATCGGCATGTTGGTGGTGATCTCGACCGTCCCGCCGCTGGCCGCGCGAATCTTTCCCATTGCCCCCTGCACGACCGAACCCAGCGCGAACGTATCCGTCTGAAACCGCAGCACGGCCCCGTCGTTGGCCTGCATCAGGTTGTTGTTCATGATGTTGGCGCCAGACACCCGCAGCACCGTCCCGTTCCGCGGCTCCGCGATGATCGAGCCGTTGTTGATCATCGTCGTAGCGACGGTCGTCGCCCGAATGCCGCCCACGCCGCGGATCGTGTGCGTGGCGGCCTGCGTGAACGACCCGCCGCGTATTGTGGCCGTGTCGCCTTCGCGATTGAGCACCACCGTGCCGGCGCCGCCCAGCACCGTGCCGGGCCCCATCACCAGCCGCATCTCCGCCGTCGCCATGCCGTCGATCGTCATCACGCCGTTGTTGGTCACGCCCGCGCCGCCGATCGTGATCGTGCCGCCGGGGTTGGGCAGCACGGCTTCGAAGTCGCCGTTGATCGCCGTGTCCGCAAGCGTCACATGCCCGCCGCCGTGCACGAACTTCGCGCCGTTCATCGCATTCATCGAGCCGCCGGTGAAGCTCGGCTGTCCCGAGAAGCGAATCGGTTGCGCATCCGCAATGAACTGCCCGGCCGCTCCCATCGTCAGCGCGGCCTGCAGTTCGACGATGGCCGTCGGCGACGAACGAATCACGCCGTTGTTGACCATCGTGTCGCCAATCCGCAGCGTGCCCGCCAGGTCGCCGGAAACGTCCTCGGCGCGAATCAAGCTGTTGTTGATCCACTTGCCGATCACGGTTCCTTCGCCGCGAATGGTATGTCCGGCGACATGCATGACGCTCCCCTCGGCGGGTCCGCTCGTGCTCAACGTCGCCCCGCCGACGGTGAAGTCGCTGTCGCCGAGCACCACCTCGCCGTCACCCTCGAGCACTCCCACGCCCACGCTGACGCCCGCGACGCCCGACGCCGCGCCCTCGTCGATCAGAATCACGCCGTCGTTGTCGACCATGCCGCCGGTGGAGTTCAGCGATCCTTGCACGTTGATCCCGGCGCCCGCGGCGACAGAGAGATTGAGAAACACCTCGAACGAGTCGCACAACGGCGTGCCGGAGGGGATGACCGCGTCGTCGCTGGGGAATGGCTGCAGGTGAATGTCCGGCGGCGTGAACCAGTTGCCGTTGTCGTCCCAAATGTCATTGCCGTCAGTCCACGTGCGCGTCTCGGCCAGCGCGACGCCGGGGAGCGCGAACATCGCCAGCGCCGCCGCTGCCACTTTGCGCAAGCGAGCGGCGCGCGACGCGCTACTCCTCGGAATCGAGCTCTTCGATCGACGCATGGCGAATCTCGTCGTCAGTAAAATCCGACAGCACCGAGCACCCCGGCAGCGCAAGCTGCAGCGTCCCCACGCCGCGGGCCGTCACGTCTGTCTCCGTAATATGGAGCGTGCGGAGCGTGGTCAGCGCCGCCAGCCACGGCAGACCCTCGTCCGTAATGCGGCAACCCGACAGGGCGAGTTCGTCGAGCTCGGGCAGCCCCGCCAGGCCTTCGAGCCCCGCGTCCGTCGCCGCCGTGCGAGCGATGAACAGCGTCCGCAGCTTCGGAAAACGCCGCAGCTCGACGAGCGTCGCGTCCGTGATGCGCGTTTCGACAAGAAACAAGCTATTGAGCTGCGGCAGGTTGCGCAGCCTCGCCATGCCGGCGTCGCCAATGTTCGTGTAGCTGAAATTGAGTAACTCCAACTGCGGCAACTCCTGAAACCGCGCCAGGTCCTCGTCGCGCAGCAGCTTGTCGCCGCCTAGGTCGACCGTGTTCAGCTCGATTGCGCCTGGAGGCAGGGCTTCGCCCGCGTTGATCTCAACATACTCCCCGTCGAGCTTCGAGACGCCGAACCGCGCGTTGTGCAGCGCCAGCCACTCGGCCGCGGACCGACTGCGAACTGTCGGCGACGGGCCTCCGACGAGCGGCCGCCACAACAGCGCGAGCGCGACCGCTGCCAAACCCAGCCCCGCTGCGAGCAACCACCGCAGCATCAGCCGATTCCGTCGTCGCGACGTTTCGCTCAGGGCGTCGGCCATGACAGCGCCGCGCGGCGCGCTCGATTTAGCCCCGTCGACCGGATCGGCCGACTGTTGCCCGCGCTCTAACAGCGCCGACAAATTCGCCCCCTGCGACCACGGCTCCAGCGCCTCGACCACCGCGCCCGGCGTCGCATACCGCTCCGCCGGATTCTTCGCCATCATGCGATGGACGATCGCCGCCAACCGCGGCGGCACATCCGCCCGCCGCGTCGCCAGCGCCGGCGGGGCCTCCCCGCCCAGCGCCGCCAAGAGCGCCAGCGGCGAATTGAACCGTTCGTCCGAATACGGGCTCGACCCGCACAGCAGCTTGTACAGCGTCGCCCCCAACGAGTACACGTCCGCTCGCGCGTCCACCTCGTGGCTCTGCGAGCACTGTTCCGGGGCCATGTACTTGAGCGTCCCCATGATCAGTCCCGACGTCGTCAGCTCGTCGCCGTCGCCATGCAGCGGCGACAACCGCGCCAGCCCGAAGTCGAGAATCTTCACCAGCGACACGGCGCCCTCGGTCGCCGCGCGGGAGAGCATCAGGTTCGAGGGCTTGACGTCGCGATGCACAATGCCCCGCGCCGCCGCCTCGGCCAGCCCGCGCGCCGCCTGCCGCACGATCTCGCAGGCATCCGCCGGCTCAAGCGGCCCGACGCGCCGCACGAGCGTCGCCAGATCGAGCCCGTCGACATACTCCATCACCAGGTAGTGCATGCCCGCATCCTCGCCCGCATCGTGCGCGGTGACGATGTTCGGATGGTTCAGCGCGCCGACCGCCGCCATCTCCCGCTCGAACCGCGCAAGCGCCGCCGCGCTCTTCATCCGCCGCGCGGGCAACACTTTGATCGCTACCGTCCGCTTCAGCTTGGGATGCACCGCCTTGTAGACGGCCCCCATCCCGCCCTCGCCGAGCTTCTCAATCACTTCGTAGGGACCAAGTCGCTCGAACTCGACCCGCCCGGCCGCGTCCGCCGCCGCGCCGAGCGCCCCCGACGACGACCCTTCGGCAGGCCGCCCAATGCTCTCGACCAGTTCGACAGCGCGCCGGCAGTCGCTTTCTTCGGCGAATTCGTCCGCCGGCGAGGGCTCGCGCAGCTCCGACACGAGCGTGTCGAGTTCGGCGCGCAGTGCGGCAAGCGTCGCTTCCTCGCCTTCCGATAAGGCGCCGCCCGACTGGCCCGCCTCGCGCTCGGCCAACTCGGCCAAGAGCCGTTCCCGATCCTCCAATCCCAGCGGTTGTTTCACGTCGCCCATGGCAAGTCTCGCTTCGCGGGCCAAGGAACTCCGCGCAAAAACGCGCGGATCGTGGAGCGCCACTGGCGACTACTCTAACAATGCGCCGGCGCAACGCGAAAACGAGGAAATCGCGCCGCGTGGTTCTAACTCGCTTGACGCCAAGAAGATGCGCCTAGCAGCGGGCCAGCTCGTCGTGGAGCCGGCAGAGCACCCGGTATTTGGCTTGACGCACCGCGGCGGGCGACATGCCCAAGTCCGCCGCAACGGCCGTCGCCGCGTGGCCTTCGATGGCCACACGCCGGAACGCCTCCCAGGTTTGCTCCTGAAAATCCCGCCGGATCACCTCCAACGCCCGGTGGACCAGCCCGTCGCGCTCCTCAACCCCTGACGGCTCGTCGTCCTGCTCGATCAGGTCCGGCGCCGTGTCGAAGACAAGTCGGGCGTCGGTCCCGCCGGTCGCCTGCGGTCGCCCCTTCTGCCGGCGGAAGTGGAGGCGAATCTGATTGCGAGCAATCGTCCACAGCCATCCGCGAAAGGTGGATGATGCGTCGGCCTTACAAAACCCGTCGAGGTTCGCCGCGACGGCTAGAAACACTTCCTGCACCACGTCGGCCGCGTCGCTCGACTGCAAACCGCATTGCCGCGCCCATCGGTAGACCAGCGGGGTGTAGATCCGCGCCATGCGCGTCCACGCATCCCCTTCGCTGCGCCGTACGCGCTCCAGCAGACTCGTCGACGTGGAGCTGGAAAGAACGGACGACATATGCGGCAACGCCAAATGGCTGACAGGGACTTTGCGCTTCGGCGCAATGCCGGCGCAGCAAACCACCGCTCCAGCCTAGTACGCCGCTCCCAGCCCGTCAAAAACCGTCGCCGGTCGGTCGTGGGTCAGTTTGAACATTTAGCCCCGCCGCTTGCGGCGGGGCGCCGCGGAGCAAGCTCCGCGGCTAAATAATAATTGTCAAATGAACCCGCGACCCGCCGGTCTCCCGTCGCGCGAGCGGGAGACCGGCGCAATCCGCCGTTGTTCCTCGAGTCCGTCAGGCTTCAGAACAGCCAATCGAGCAAGGCGCCGACCGCCCCGCCAATGGCTCCGCCGACGAATCCGCCGACGCCGGTGAACCCGAAGATGCCGGCCCCGATGGCGGCGCCAAGCAACACGACGTCGCCGCGAACGCCGCCGTCGACCGTGGCCAGCTCCACCGGGGTCGCGTCGATGAAGTTCGAGGGGTTTGAGGATCTTTCCATGGCATAGCACCTAACAAAAGGAAGGGAGCCTCTTGCTTGTCGAATGCCGTGGAGCGAGAAGAGGCCGCGTCGCTCCACGGCAAGATTTGACGCCCACCCGGCGCGCGGTCCTCAGAACGTGCCCTTGTAGCCAAACACGTAGTTGGCAAAGTCCACAAAGACGTGATCCTTCACCCACGTGGCGGCGCCCTTGATGGCACTCCAAATGCCGCTCCAGCTCAGCCCGCCTTCGACCAGCATCATCTCTTCGACCGACACAACCTCGAACCGCGGCGCAGCGCCGCCCAACTCTTTGCGATGGCTCATACAACTTGTCCTTTCAACATCCGGGAACCGCGCGACGTGCGCGCGGCCCCGATTCGCCCCTTGGGAATTGAAAACGCCGCCGGTGCGAGAAGAGGCGCACTCGCATCAGCGGCGCATGGGAATCGTTCACGTCCGCGCACTTAGGCACAGACTCGGTTGACGCATCGCAGAACGCTCGCGACCGCGTCGACCACCTTGCCCAGCCAGCTCAAAATCCCGCCGCCTTCGACGGCAAGGAGCTCGTCGGCGCTGACCGACTGAAATTGTGGGTGGTTCATCGTTCATTCCTTTCACATGAGAGAGTTAAGGGACTGCCAACAACGCGACGCAGTCGTCGCCGCCACGCGACGCACGGAGAATCAACCGCACGGGCGCCACTGCTGGCTTGCCCAGCAGTGCGAAGCACACAACACGCCCCCACTGCTGGATGAGCTAGTCGTGGCACACAGCGTCAGGCCCATCAGAACCCGCCGGGATACGGCTGCCCGATCCACGGGTTCCACGGAATCTGCCCCGGCCGCAGCGGCGGAAACGGCGGCGTGCAGCCGATGATCACCACGCGGTCGTCAAACAACAGGCCGCCGCTGACGTTCGAGAGCTCAACAGCTTCGACGGCCTCGAACTGGGGAGAATGGTCCACGAGAAATGCTCCTACTCGCCAAGCGAACAATGGGCCGCGATCGCAGGCAACTCGGGGGCCGCGACGCAAAGCGCGGAACCGAGTTGCCGGCGTGCGGCGCTCGAGCAGGCGCCGGACAGGAGTATCAGCGAGAAGCCGCGGTGGATGTTACGCGCGGGCCACCCCAATTGGACCATTACTTGATTCACGACGCCGCAAAATGCATGATGGACATGAACTTCGCGACTTCCTCTCCTGAATTTCTTGCGGACAACAGAAAATGACGCGTCAAGAAACAGCAGTCCCCTCGCCTATAACGGAAGGCGAAACGAATCTCGAACGCCGCACCGACGGCGATTCGTGCGGCGGCGAGACGGAGGACCAGATCGTGAACGCAGCAACGTTGCTATCCGAAGACCCGTCGTTGGGCGATCTGTCCATCGGCACGCTGTTTCGCAGCTACTGGCCGGCGGTCCATCGTCTGGCCGAGCGCTACTCGCGGAACGATGCGGAAGATCTCGCGCAAGTGACTCTGTTCGAGGCCACCCGCAAATGGGGGCAATTCGACCAGGCGTTTCGCGGCCGGTCGCGAGGTCAGTTTTGGAAGTTCGTTCGACATATCCTGCGAAACAACTTCATCGACTTCATGAAGAGCCGGCTCACAATCAACGGACGGGGGCGGGCGAGGACGGCGTCCCTGAATCGGGAACGAGTGCAGGATGACCCCGTCTGGGAAGTCGTCGATGACGCTAAGTCAACTCCCAGCTCCGTCGCGTCGCGACGCGAGCGTCTCCTCGCCGCCATCGACAAGCTGCCGCCTTCCCAGCGGGAGGTAACCCGATTGCAATTCGTGGAGGAACTTCCCGTGGCCGCGACCGCCGCGCGGCTCGGGCTCAGCGACGTCGAAGTCCAGGCGCAGCTCCTCAAAGCGCTGCGGAATCTCAAAAAGCACTTGCCGCATGGTTGATGGAACCAAGCCATGCCGCCGGCTGACGAAGACAGCAATCCCCAAGCCGACGCCGCGTTGGCGGAGAGCCTCGCGGAATTCGAGCGACGGCGCGCCGCAGGCGAGGCCATCTCCGAGGACCAGTGGATCGCAGACCATCCCGATCTCGCGGATGAGCTCCGCGCCGTCTTCGACGAGCGACGCGAGGTTGCCCGAGTGCTCGACGAAGCCGATGCGACCAGCTCGTTTGTCGGCCCCGACATTCCCGCAGAGCTTGACTACATCGGCAGCTATCGGCTGAAGGAACGGCTCGGCGCAGGCGGGATGGGCGTCGTCTTCCGCGCCGCCCAGCAGGGCTTGGGGCGCGACGTCGCCGTCAAGGTGCTCGCTCAGTTGCCGCAACGCAGATCGCAATTCGTCGACCGCTTCCGTCACGAAGCCAGGCTCGCGGCAAAGCTCAGCCATCCGCACATTGTCACCATCTTTGAGGTCGGCGAGGACAAGGGATTCCACTTCTTCTCGATGGAGCTGATGTCCGGCGGAAGTCTCCGGCAATTCCTCGGTGCGCCGGCGGTCGATCCCAAGAAAATCGCCCAGTGGATCATGCAAGCGGCGTACGCCGTCGATTTCGCCCATCAGCGCAACATCGTTCATCGCGACGTCAAACCCGCCAACTTGCTGCTCGACGACTGGCAGCACGTCAAGGTCGCCGATTTCGGCCTGGCGCGGGACGTCGATGGCGAGCACGCGCTCACCGCCGACGGCGACTTGCTCGGCACGCTCTCCTACATGTCGCCCGAGCAGACGCGCGGGAACAGTCACGCCGTTGGGCCGTTATCCGACGTGTATTCGTTGGGAGCGACGTTGTACGCGCTTCTGGCCGGCGCGCCGCCGATTCGCGGTCAAGATCCGGCGTCCACGTTGGCACTCATTCAGTGCGACGAACCGCTGCCGCTGCGGAGCCGTCTGCCTGGGCTGAGCAAGGACCTGGCCACGATTTGCCACAAGTGCCTCGAAAAGGCGCCGCACATGCGCTATTCCTCCGCCGCGGCGCTGGGCGACGACCTGGGGCGCTGGCTCAACAACGAGCCGATCGCCGCCCGGCCCCCCAACGCCATTCGGCGCGCCGCGCGCTGGTGTCGTCGACGACCGAAGCGCGTCGCCCTCGCCACGCTGATCGCCCTGGGGCTATTGCTCAATCTGTTCTTCCAGCATCGGTTTCGCCAACTTGCATACGCCGCCAACTTGCGATTAGCCGCTCAAACAACCGTCCTAAGCAAAGAGGCGGGATGGTCTGACGCCGCCGCAGCGCTGGTCCACGAAGCCAATGCCCGCCATCACGATCCCCGGCTGGCTGATGAACTCGCCCCCACGCTCGCCGGACTCGACGCGCAGACGGTGTTCCACACGGAAGAGTTTGGCGCCGCCGAAGTTGAGTTCTCAAGCGACGGCAACCGCCTCCTGCTTGCCGGCCAGTCGCCTGAGCTCGCTGCACCGGGGAAGTCAGCGCGAGTTTGGGATTGGCGTCGGAAGGCCGAGGTCGCCGCATCCCCTTGGGGCGGCCTCGGGCCGGTTCGATTCGCCGCCGACGGCGCCGCGGTCCAACTCGTCGTCCGCCGGGCCGGAAGCAGCATTCAATGGATCGAGCTGGCGACGGGCGCTTCGCGCGCAAAGCTTGATTGGAAACTTTGGGACGAGATGCGGCCGGTCGGAAGCCGAGCCCGCGACCCTCTCTGCGCGTCGCGCGATGCGCGATATCTGGCGGCATGCATCGACGACGACGGAGTCGCTGCCGTCGCGATTTACGACGCAGACGCCGGCGAGATCGTCACGAAGATTCCGCATTCAGCGAGCGTACTCGTCTTCGCGCCCAATTCCCAGCTCCTTGCCGCGGGGGATCAGAACGGCCGCGTCACGGTGTGGACCATTCCCGAGGGCCGCGTCGTGGGCCAGTTCGACGTCGGCCGGCGCGTCGTGCAATCGCTTGCTTTCGCGCCTGATTACCTCCGCAGCGAGCGCGCTGCCGAAGCCCCGCCCATGCTATTGGCCATCGGCGACTCGGCGGGTTACGTCACCATTGTCAGCCTCCGCGACGAAAGCGTGCGGACTAAGCTGTCCGCGTCAACGCTCGACGTTTTGGCTCTCGCCTTCCACCCCGAGGGAACCATTCTGGCAACCGGGTCACGGGGCGAAGTGCGACTTTGGAACGTAGCGACGGGCGGGCTGTTGCTGCGCATGGCCGGCGGCAACTACAACACGGGACTCGCGTTCTCTGCCGACGGCGAGTACTTGGCTGCGAGTTCCCTGGACTTCTTTCGGGGGCAGCGCGTCTCGGTCTGGCGCCTCAGCCAATCGCGCGGAATCGCCGCTCTCTACGGCCTGGGAGCGCCCATCGCAAAAGTGTGCTTTTCACGCAGCGACGCGCCCGACGCCCCCCGGCTCGTCGGCGCTCTGTCTCAGGACTGGCAGGTCGGCGTCTGGGAAGTCCGCACCGGTCGGCTCCGAGCTGTCGTCGACGCCCCGCGGGGAATGTTTCCCGATAACGCGGCCCTCGACTTCAGTCCGCGCGGCGACCGACTCGCCTTCTGCACCGGGCGATCCGCAGTCGTATGGAACTCGCAAACTGGCGAGGAGCTGCAATCCTGGGAACTGCCTGACGGGCTGGCCGACCTCGCGTCGTTTCGCAGCGAACGCGAGTTGATCGTGTTTCGCGCCGAGCGCGACGACGCCGATTCAAACTCCACTGGTAGCGCGTGGCCGCGCACGTTGCGCATTCGGCAACTATTAGGCGCCGATCCTTTGATGCCCGTGTACGAAGACCGGAGTCTTGCGGGCGGCATCGTTGACGCCGCCGTGGCCGACGACGGCAGAGCGATTCTGCTGCACATGGCGCCCACAGCGAGCGCCCCGGCCTCGCTGCGTGTCCTGAACGACGCCGGCGACGCCTGGGCGAGCGAGAGCCTTGCGCTGCCCTTTGAGCCCGGGCCGTTTCGCTGGGCGCCGCACGCCGGCGTCCTTGTGATTCAGCCTGTCAACGAGTCGGCCGTGCGAGTCTTGTCGTATCCCGGCTTGTGTGAGACCGGTCGCTTGGCGGCCGTACCCGCAGGGATCGACGCGAACCGGCATTGGCGGGCCACCATTGCGTCCGACCCCGAACCGGGGATGGAGCTTTTTCGCTGGGACAGCTCCGCCCCCTTGGTCCGCTTTCGCGCGGGCGCGGCGGTCACGGTCAATTCCACGCCTTTCAGCTCAGAGGGTCGATTCCTCGCCTTCGGTCGGCCCGACGGCGCCGTTTGGGTCGTGGACGTGCCGGCCCTCGCCCGCCGCCTGGCCGTGCTAGAGGATTGACTTTCGGGGAAAAGTGCTACAAAATCTCCCGCACTTTCCACTTTTCACGCCGATCGCTGGGTCAATGCTCGCCTATCCGTCTAGAAACGGATTGGCTCCAGTGGCTCCAAACCGCTTCTTTGGCCGAGCACGCTACTGATTTGCAGACCCGACTCGCTCCCGCCTCGCTGATCGCTCGGAAGCGTCGTGGTCGCCCTGAAAGTCAGCGCGACCGCAGGGATGCCCATCGCGCCCGCAAGCGGCCGCCGCTCGCGCCTCGTTGAACCCAACGCCACAAAATTTCTAGCTGGAGTGACACTCGATGAACGTTCGCATCTTGCCCATCGCGACGCCGGTGAGCGCCGGCTGCCAGGCCCTCCTGGAAAACGTCTTGGCGTCGATCCATACCTGCCGCGGCGCGTCATTGGCGCTCGCCATGCTGGCGGCGTGCGCCGGCTTGACGTTCGACTCGCCTGCCGCAACGGCGGTTCCGATTTTCGCGGAGACGTTCGACAGCGGACTAGACGACGACTGGATCATCAAGCACGATCACTTCTCCACCGCCGACGGCGTGTTGCGCGGCAACGGCGACGGCGCCCGCGGCGCCATGTTTCGCCCCGCCGCGGGGGCTAACGAACTCCGCTTTTCGTTCCGGCGCACCGAGAACGGCGACTCTCGCAATTCCGGCGACACCGTCGAGATCGCCATCACCGAAAGTGATGCGACCAACATTTTCATGGCCATGCACGGCACAGGTCCCGCCCTTCTGTTCACGATGGACGTGCGCCAGCCGTCGGTCTTGCAGAGTACCTTTGGTTTCTACGTTTATGGCGACGGCGATAGCAACATACTCAGCTCGTGGTCGATTCGCGAATTGCTTATGGATGACACATGGTATGAAGGGCTCATCCAGGTGCTGCCCGACGACACGGTGACGTTCGGCATCAAGCCCGCCGGCGCCGCGAATTACACGCTCTCGCAAGGCCACTCGCTGCCACCGGACTTTATGGGTTCGCTCGTCGGCGTCGCCGCTTATCGCGTGCCGCCGGCCGAGGGTGCCACCGGCGTCGCCTTGCTGGACAACGTCTCCGCCCACATCGTCCCCGAACCCTCGGCGGCCGTTCTCGGCGTCGTGGCGCTCGCGGCCGTCTCGTCGGCGTCGCGACGCATCAAACGCCGTCGCGCTCCTTCCGTTGCAGTGCGTGCGTCAGTCGCTTGAAAAAAAGAGACTGGACGTTCGCGTCTCTCCGCGATTCCAAACGAGGGTTTTGAATCGCGGAGAGACCATCGTCATTGAGGGACGAGCCGCCGCGCGATCCGCGTCACGCGGCGAAATTCTCAAAAGAGTCCGGCGCTCGAGCAGGCGCCGGGCAAGAGTCTCAGCGAAAAGTGTGGCTGAATTCACAGTCCCCCTGCACGCCGTGCCCTCGTCCGCGTGGGCATGACTGAATTCGCCGGGAATGCAACGGATTCCTAGCTCTTCGTCCCGGACGAACGCCGCGACAGTCGCCATTTTTTTGGCGTTGGTGGTCCTGGGCGGGTTCTTGTTAGGATTCTCACCTGACGAACCGCCTTGACCCTCGGCGAGGAATTGCATGTTTGCCTCACTTGATTCCGTCGGCTCGCTGGTGCGCAAGGCGTTGCAGCGCGCCGTGGCCGTGCCGCCGACGGTCGCGCGGTACGACCAGCGGATGTATTACTCGATGCTGCTGGCGAACTTCATGGCGCTGGTCCTGCACTTTGCCTGGATCTTCGTCTTCCGCGCCATGGGTCTGACGACGCTCAGCCTGGTGAACATCGCCAGCGTGGCGATCTGGATCTTCAACATCACGCTCATCCGCCGCTGGGGCGCCGTGCTGACGGCCGTCGTCATCGGGGCGTGGGAAGTCATGGGGCACCAGTTTCTGGCGATTTACTACTTTGGCTGGGGCTACGGGTTTCAGTACTTTCTGCTCGTCGTCGTGGCGTTCGCGTTCATGATGAATTTCCGGACCATGGTCATTCCCGTCACGCTGTTCGTCATCTGCGTGACCGCGTTCCTGTGGTACTACTATTCGGTGCAGTACTGGCTGCCGCACGACCAGGACGATCCGGCCGTGCGCGAAACGTTTTTGATGATCAACGTGATTACCGCGTTCACGATCCTGGCCATCATGTCGTACGTCTACAGCGAGGCGGCGCGCAAGGCCGAAGCGAAGCTGGAGCTCGAGCAGCAGAAGTCGGAGCGGCTGCTCCTCAACATCCTGCCCGCGTCGATCGCCCAGCGGCTGAAGGAAAACAGCTCGGTCATCGCCGACCATTTCGAGTCGACCACCGTGATGTTCTCCGACATCGTGGGCTTCACGGCCCTCTCGGAAAAAATTTCGCCGACGGAGCTGGTCGGCCGTCTCAACCGCATCTTCTCGGCGTTCGACGACCTCGCGGAGCGGTACGGCCTCGAAAAGATCAAGACGATCGGCGACGCCTACATGGTGGCGGGCGGGTTTCCCGATCAGCGCGACGGCCACGTGGGCGACGTGTCGGCGATGGCCCTCGACATGCTGGCCGCGATCGAGGCGGACAACCGCCAGACCGAACAGCCGGTGAGCATTCGCATTGGCATTCATACCGGCCCGGCCGTGGCGGGCGTCATCGGCATCAAGAAATTCGTTTACGACGTGTGGGGCGATACGGTGAACACCGCGAGCCGGATGGAGTCGAGCGGCCTGCCGGGGCGGATCCAGCTTTCGGAGCAGGCGGCGTTGCTGTTGGATGGGCAATTTGTGGTCGAGGAGCGCGGCGCCGTGGAGGTGAGGGGCAAGGGGTGCATGAAGACGTATTGGTTGGTCGGGCGCCGCGCGGACGGCGGGGCGTGAGGCGGCCGGCGCGTGAAGCTACGTCGAACATGACGCCTGGCCGGCGCCACTTGTGCAGTCGAGCGTCGACCCCTCCGGTCCCCTCCCCTTGACGGGGAGGGAGCCGGAAGATGAAGAAAAAGAAGAAAAAGGTGTCAGGAACCAAATTCACATTTGGTTCCTGACAC
>JBIOVA010000160.1:0-43760 GCA_044867485.1 Lacipirellulaceae bacterium
GGCACGATGCGCTGACTCGCTCGCGCGCTCCGCTGCGGAAGACCTCCGCGTCGCGGCTAACCCTCCCCGCTGAACCTGCCGCCGTGCCAACCCTCGCGGACAGCATCGTCTCCAGTTCCTCCCGGAAGCTCGCGATCCGCGTGCGGCCGGACCTCAAGGCGCGCCGCCAGCGCTACCAGGGCCGCAACTACTGGGTCGTGAAGGACCCGGTGGGCCTCCAATACTTCCGCTTCGAGGAGGAAGAATTCGCCATCCTGCAAATGCTCGACGGCGACTCCAGTCTTGACGATATCGCCGAACGCTTCGAAGCCGAGTTCCCGCCGCAGACGATCCGCGTCGAGGAGCTGCAAAACTTCATCGGCATGCTCCACCGCAGCGGCCTGGTGCTCTCCGACGCGCCGGGGCAGGGCGGCCAGCTCAAGGAACGCCGCGACGAAAAGAAACGCAAGGAATTCCTCGCCGCCCTCAGCAACGTCCTGGCCTTCCGGCTGCGCGGCATCGACCCCGAGAAGCTGCTCAACTTCCTGTACCCCTACGTCCGCTGGTTCTTCACCCCGGCCGCAACTATCGGTGCGCTGCTGCTCGCCACGGCCGCGCTCACGCTGGTAGTCGTTCAATTCGACGTCTTCCAATCGCGACTCCCGTCGTTCCACTCGTTCTTCGACGCCCAGAACTGGCTGGCCCTGGCCGGCACGCTCATGGCGACGAAGATTCTCCACGAGTTCGGCCACGGCATGTCGTGCAAGCACTTCGGCGGAGAGTGCCACGAAATGGGCGTCATGTTCCTCGTGCTCACCCCCTGCCTGTACTGCAACGTCTCCGACTCCTGGATGCTCGCCAATCGCTGGCACCGCGCGGCCATCGGCGCCGCCGGCATGTACGTCGAAATCTGTCTCGCTTCGATCTGCACCTTCATTTGGTGGTTCACCGAGCCGGGCTGGCTCAACTTCACGTGTCTCAACGTCATGTTCGTCAGCTCGGTCAGCACGGTGATGTTCAACGCCAATCCACTCCTGCGGTACGACGGCTACTACATCCTCAGCGACATTCTCGAAATCCCCAACCTCCGCCAGAAGGCCAGCACGATCCTCAACCGCAAGCTGGGCAAATGGTGCCTGGGGCTCGAAGAGCAGGACGACCCGTTCCTTCCCAAGCGGCATCAGATGCTGTTCGCCATCTACACGGTGGCCTCAGCGCTCTACCGCTGGGTCGTGCTGTTCGGCATCCTGTATTTCCTCAACAAGGTGTTCGAGCCCTACGGCCTGAAGATTCTGGGACAGGCCCTCGCTCTGGCCTCGCTGTACGGCCTGATCGCCATGCCGGCGTGGAACGTGTACAAATTCTTTCGCGTGCCCGGGAGACTCAGCAAAGTGAAACGCGTCCGAATGTATGCGACGCTGGCCCTGCTGGCGGCGGCGGTGGCGGCCGTGTTCTTTGTGCCGTTCCCTTCGCGTGTGTGGGTGTTCTTCGAGCTGCAGCCCCGCGACGCCGAGAACGTGTACGTCGAAGCGCCCGGCCGCCTCCAGCGGGTCCACGTCAAAGCCGGCGACCGCGTCGAGGCCGGCAAGCTCATGGCCGAGCTCGAGAACCTCACGCTGCAGTTTGAAGTCGAACAGCTTCGCGCCCAACGCGACGCGGTCGAAGGCCAGATTTCCGCCATGAAGCGGTTGATGCTCGTCCGCGAGCGCGCCGGCGACGCGTCCGGCGGCCTGGCCGTCGCCGAGGAGAACCTCGCCGCGATCAACGAGCAGCTCCAGAGCAAGGAACAGGACCTGGAGCAGATGCGCCTCATCGCGCCGGTGGCCGGCACGATCATCCCGCCGCCGCGCGTGCCCGATCGCCCCGCCGACGAAGACGCCGAGCTCCCCGGGTGGACCGGCACGCCGCTCGACCCCTCGAACATTGGCGCCGAGCTCACCTCCGATGGCCCGCACAACTTGTTCTGCCAGATCGGCGACCCCAACTCCTGGGAGGCCGTGCTCGTGATCGACCAGGACGACGTCGACCTCGTCCACGAAGGCCAGGAGGTTCGGCTGATGTTCGAGGAGTCGGCCTACCATGTGTTCGTCAGCACGATCGAGCACCGCGCCACGGACGCGATGAGCATGGCCCCGCCGCGCCTGGCCAGCACCAACGGCGGCCCGCTCGCCGCCAAATCCGAGCCCGACGGCACGATCAAGCCGATCAGCACGAGCTACCAGGCGGTGGCCCCGCTCGACAACAGCACCGGCCTGCTGCGCAACGGCCTGATCGGCCGGGCGCGCATCACGACCGAGCCCCGCACCCTCGCGCAGCGCATCTACCGCTACCTCAGCCGCACGTTCAATTTCGAGCTCTGATACTTAGCCCCCGGTCAGTGACCGGGGGTTAAATGGTCAGTGACCGGGGTCCAAATGCCGGATTGCCGATCGCTGCGGCGTCCGCCACAATCGCACGCATGCACGACGTCTACTTCTACGAAGCCTTTGCCGAAGAGGCCGAAGAGCTGCGCCGCTTGCTGCCGCCGCACATCAAGGCCGGCTACGCGTCCCTGACGATCCAAGAATCCGGCGACGCATCGCCTCCCTCGCGGCTCATCTCCACGCGCAATCAATCGCAGGTGCCGCTCGACTGGGCGCCAAAGATCGACGCCATCCTGTCGCGCAGCACGGGCTACGATCACCTCACCGCCTACGCCGCCGCCGCGGGCCAGTCGTTCCAGCTCGGCTACCTGCCGCTCTACTGCCACCGCGCCGTGGCCGAGCACGCCCTCATGCTCTGGATGGCCCTGCTGCGCCAGTTGCCGCGGCAGCTCAACCACTTCCGCAGCTTTCATCGCGACGGCATCACGGGCCTTGAGTGCCAGGGCAAGATGCTTGTCGTCGTCGGCGTCGGCAACATCGGCTACGAAGTGTGCAAGATCGGCCGCGCGCTGGGGATGAACGTGCTCGGCGTCGACCGCGCTCCGCAACACACCGACGTCGAGCATGTGTCGATCGAGACCGCGCTGGCCGTCGCCGACGTAATCGTCTGCGCGATGGACTACAACTCGACCAATCGCAGCTATTTCGATGCGATAAAGTGGAGCCTCGTCCAACGCGGCGCCATCTTCGTGAACATTTCTCGCGGCGAGCTGAGTCCCTCCACGGCGCTGGTCGCCGCGCTCAACGCCGGGCAACTCGCTGGCGTTGGCCTCGACGTGTACGACCACGAACAGGCCCTTGCCGTCGCCCTCCGCTCAGGCAAGCGTGTCGACGACGCCGAGGTGCAAGCCGCCCTGGAACTCTCCCGCCGCGACGACGCCCTCTGCACGCCCCACAATGCATTCAATTCGGCGGAAGCCGTCGCGCGCAAAAGCTTGCACTCCGTGCAGCAGATTGTCGCCTATCTCGAAACGGGCAAATTCCTCTGGGCCGCCCCCGCCGCCAGCTAGCACCGGCTTGCCGCGGGCAATCCGCCTAGGACCGCCTTACGCGGATACCTAGAATCCCGGGCTTATGGCCCGCCAGCGCCGCAGCCGCCGCGAACTCGAAGACGACGTTGACGGCGACGACGCCCCAGCGCCGCGCCGCCGTCGTCGCCCGCGCTGGCGTCTTCGCCTGCTGCTCTTCGCGGCGATTGTCGCCGGCGCTGCAATCGCCGCGCCGACAATCATCGCCAACACGCCGCTCCGCAACCTGCTGTTGTCGAGCGCCTTGCCGCCCGGCGCCGGCCAGCTCTCCGCCGCGGCCGCCGCCTTTTCCTGGACCAGCGGCCAAGCGCTCGCCGGCGTCACGCTTACCGACGCCAACGGCAAGTCGGTCGCCACGATCGAGTTGGCCGCCATCGACCGCTCGCTCGTCGCGCTGGCCGCCAACCGTCGACACCTCGGCAAGATCACCGTCACGCGGCCTGTGGTTCATCTGGAAACGCGCGCCGATGGCAGCAACCTCGAAGACCTGATCGCCAAGCTCGCCGCCGCGGCGTACGAGTCGCCGTCGGCTGCCGCCGACGCATCGTCAACGCCCACGCTCGCCAAGATCGAAATCGTCGAAGCCACGATCCTCGGCCGCGACGCTGTCACTGGCCAAGAGTGGCGCATCGAAGGACTAAGCGCCGCCGCTCACCCCGCCGCCAACGCCTCCGCCTGGGAAGCCTCCGGTACAGGCGTTCTCACCCTCGCTGCTTCTGCCTCCCCCTCCGACCTCCAGCCTCCAGTCTCCAGCCTCCAGCCTGACTCCCCCGGCCACTTCAAATTCCAACTCACGCCCACCGAAGCCGGCGCCCACCAGCTCAACCTCCTCGCCGACCGCATCCCGCTCGCCCCCCTCGAACCCTGGCTCGCCCGCGTCCTCCCCGGCGCACGCATCCTCGGCACAACCTCCGCCGACCTGAAACTCACCTGGACGCCGGCTACTGCTCCACCGGCGTCCGCGTCCCCTTCCGACCTACAGCCTACAGCCTACAGCCTACAGCCTCTCCGTCTCTTCGCCTCCGGCCGCATCGACGCCGCCGACCTCCGTTTCACCGCCGACGCCTTGTCGAACGACCTTGTCGAGCTCCGCACCGCCTCCACGTCCATCGACGCCACGCTCGCCGGCACGCAACTCTCCGCCAAACAGCTCACGCTGCGCAGCGACTGGCTCCAGGCCGAGGCCACCGGCGACTTCGACCTCGCCCAACTCACCAGCCTTTCGCTCGAGCGGCTCCCCACGAGCGACGCCGCGCTCACCGCCCGCGTCGACCTGCCGCAGCTCACCCGCATGCTCCCCCGCACGCTCAAGCTGCGGCCGGGCGTCCGCATCGACTCCGGCGCCGTCGAACTCACCGCCCGCAGCGCACAACAAGACGCCGGCCGCCAGTGGACTCTCGCCGCGGCCGTGGAGAACCTTGTTGGCCACGACGGCGTCCGACCCATCCGCTGGACGCAAGCGGTGGAAGCAGGCGTCGACCTCGCCGAAGCTCCCGCCGGCCCGCAACTCAAGCGCCTCCTCCTCCGCGCCCCGTTCGCGTCGCTCACCGCCGACGGCGCCGCGGGGGGTCTCGAAGGCGAACTCCAGTTCAACCTCGACGAGCTCGCCGCCCAACTCGGCCAGTTCGTCGACCTCTCCGCCTGGCAGCTTCACGGCACGGGGCAGGGCACGCTCTCGTGGCGCGACACCGGAGTCGACAAATTCGCCGCCAGCGCCAGCCTCGATCTCAAGCAAATCGACGTCCGCCGCGCGGACCGCGTCGTGTGGGTCGACTCCAACCTGCACGTCGAGCTGCAGTCGGGCGGACTCCGCGTCGGCGCCCGCCCGACGCGCATCGAAACGGCATCCGCCCTCATGCGCGGCCAGCGCGATTCGATCGAAGCGGAGCTGCTCGAGCCGGTTGATGTCGCCGCCGCGGGCCGCACATGGTTCGTCCGCGTCAAAGGCGACGGCCCGCTCGACTCCTGGGCCGGCCGTCTCCGTCCGTGGGTCGCCGCCGTGCCCGACGAGCTCGCCGGCCAAACAACATTAAACGCCCGCTTGCGGCTTAGCGCGGATTTGCTCGAAGTCGTCCAGTCCCAACTGAGCATCGCCGACTTCCACACCCGCGTCGCCGGCGCCGAGCTCGTCGAGCCGCGCATCGAAGCCAGCGGCGACTTCCGCTGGGACGCCGCCTCACGGTCGATCGACTCAACCGACGCGCAGCTCACCAGCAGTACGATCGCCGCTCGCGCGCGCGGTCTCTCGCTGCGATTGGCCGACTCCGGCCCGCCGACGATGCGCGGCGAAATCGCCTTCCGCGGCGACCTCCAGCGCCTCGCCGCCTGGTCCGGCCATGCTGACGCGGACATTGGCCTGTCGCCGCGCGGTCAGGCCGTCGGCCGCCTGCAACTCGCAACGAGCGCCGAACGCGCCACCGCCAACCTCACGCTCAACGCGGAGCCGTTCACGCTTGTCCGCACAGCGCCCGGCGCTCCATCCACGCCCGCCTGGCAAGAACCCAAGCTCCAACTCACCACGGAACTCGCCTACACCAATGCCGATGACCGCCTGCAACTGTCGAATCTACGACTCGACGGCCAAACCATAAAACTCACCGGCGGAGGCAGCATCGAACAACTCCGCACGGCGAGCGAAGTCCACGGCGACGCCACCCTCACCTACGACTCCGCAGAACTGGCGAAACTCCTCGCCACCTACCTCGGCCCCGGCGTGCGCCTCCAAAACGCCTCCCCCTTGCGCCTCACCGCCTCTGGCCGCCTCCGCGAGAATGCGAGTCCCATGACGCTCGCCTCCTCCGGCCGACAGCCGACAGCCGACAGCCGACAGCCCTCCACCCACTGGTCCCGCCGCTGGCGCCTCACCGTCGACTCCGGCTTCACCGCCGCCAACCTCTACGGCCTCCCCATCGGCCAAACGCAACTCACCGCCAACGCGCGCGACGGCCAAATCCAGATCAGCCCGCTCGACCTCGCCGTCGGCCAGGGCCGCCTCACCGCCCAGCCGCGCGTCCTGCTCGACCCCGCGCCGCGAAGCTTCCAACTCGCCGCCAGCCCGCTGGTGTCCAATGTCGCCGTCTCCGCCGAGGTGAGCGACGCGATGCTCAAGTACGCCGCCCCCATCCTCGCCAACGCCACGCGCATCAGCGGCACGTTCTCGCTGTTCACCGAAGGCGTCAACGTCCCGCTCGACAACCCGAAAAAAGCGACCACCAACGGCCGCGTCACGATGCATGAACTGTCGATCCTGCCCGGCCCCGGCCTGGCCGACGTCGTCACGCTCATCCAGCGGCTCGAGCAACTCAGCCGCAGCAGCGCCCGGCCCGAAAACTTGCTCGGCGCCCTCGCCCAGCAACCCGCCGCGCCCGTCAAGGGCATCACGATGACCGAGCGCACCATCGATGTGCAGGTCTATGATGGCCGCGTGTACCACCGCAACCTCGAATTCCTCATCGACGACGTGCCGGTTCGCTCCTACGGCTCGGTCGGCTTCGACCAGACAATCGCCCTGATGATCCAAGTGCCGATCCAGGCCAAGTGGGTCGGCAAAGAGCCGGCCCTGCAGCCGCTCATCGGCCAGGTGATCGACATCCCCGTGAGCGGCACGTTCACGCGGTGGCGCATCGACGAGCGCGCCGTCGGCGCCTTCCTGGCCCAAGCCGCACAAACCGCCGTGGGCGGAGCCATCGGCAACGAGCTGAACAAAGCCCTCGAGGGCCTGTTCCGTAAGAAATAGCCTTCGCTTGTACGCCCACCGGAACTGACAGGATAACAGGATGGTCAGGATTGACAGGATAAGAGAAACATCCTTCTGCTCGTCCTGTGAATCCTGCTGATCCTGTTATCCTGTCAATTCAAGCTTGCGATTCACTTCGCCCGCAAGATCGCGTTCATATTCCGCTTGTAAGCCTCGACCCCCGGTTGCCCATACGGGTTGATCCCGATCAGCCGCCCCTCGACGACCGTCGCCAGCATGAGCATCTGAAAAAGCTGCCCCAGCGCAAACTCATCGAGCCGCGGCAAATGCAAATCCGCCGTCGGCCGATTCTCCTCGCGGTACGCCTGATTCGTCCCGGCAATCGCCGCAGACAGCACGTCGGCCAGCGTCTTCTCCGCCAGCTCGTTGAGCCCGTCCTGGTTCATGTCGCTTGCGCCGATTTTCGTCGGCTGCCGCGTCGGCAGGTCGACGATCAGATTCGTGATCAATTTGTTCCGCTTGCCTTCCTGATGCTGCTGTCCGCGGCTATGCAAGTCGCGCGTGTTGACCACCGTCAGCGGCAGGGCGCCCCGCTCGTTCTTGCCCAAGCTCTCCGCGAGCAACTGGTCGTACCACAGCCCGGTCGCCTCCAGCCGCTTGCCCCATGTCGAGAGGACGCGAGTCGTACACCCCCGCAGCATCTCCATGAGGTGACACACGCCGACGAACTGCAGCACCACGTTGTTCGCGGGGCCGTTGTTGCGGAAGTGCTCGTTCATCGCGGAGGCGCCTTCGAGCAGCCGCTCGATGTCGAGCCCCATCAGCGCCGCCGGCAGCAGCCCCACCGCCGACAGAATCGAGAACCGCCCTCCCACGCCGTCTGGAACATCGAACAACTCCGGACACCCCAGCGCTTTCGCCAGGTCGAACAACTTCCCGCTCGACCCCGTCACCGGAATCACGAGCTTCCCCAACTCCGCCGCTTGCCGGCTGAGCGTGCCGTGTAATTCGCGCAACAAAATCCGAAACGCGGCGGCCGTCTCCAGCGTCCCGCCGCTCTTGGAGATGACGACGATTCCCCAATCATCCCCCCGGCTTTCCAGCAGCCGCACCAGATCCAAGAGCGCGTCGTTGTCGACGTTGTTCCCCTCGAAATAAATCCGCGGTCGGCCCCGCCGCATCATCGGGTCGACTTCATTGTGGTAGCCGTGGCAGCACGCCTCCAAGAGCGCCCGCGCCCCCATGTACGATCCGCCGATCCCCAGCACGACGACGCTCCCCACCGCCGCGCTCAGCCGATCGGCCGCTGCCTTGATCCGCGCCACCTCGCTCTTGGCTCCCTTCGAGCGCCACTCGCTCAGCAGCCGATCCGGCAGTTCGTGAAACCCGGCGTCCAGCGGCTTCTTGTGCGGCGGAGGATCGACCCCGTCCGCCCACAATTGCGCATCGGCCAGCACCTCGTCCCGCGCCTCGTCGAGCGGCTCGGCCAGCTTCGCCAAGTCGTTCGGCGAAATCCCATGCATCGGCAGAAAACACCCGCGCGGATCGTAAGTAATCGTCGCGTCACCCATGGCGCTCTCCAATCACGTACACGAAGCTGCCAGCTTCGTGCGTCCCGCCGCCGATCGTCGACGAACGAAGCTGGCAGCTTCGTGTACGCACTTCCCGCCCGCCGGTCCATCGTCCCCATTCGCCGCCTCCCCGCAAGTGCCCCGGCGAACACTAACAGCCCACGCCCGCGAGGTGTAAAATCACGCACCGCATCGCCCCGCGACCCACAGAGTCGCGGCCTGCGCACCAACCCTCCAGCCTCCAGCCTTCCCCATGGACACCCACGCCCTCACGCGTCAGCTCTTCGTCAAGAACGAATCGAAGATCGTCCTGTACGTCGCCGATGGCCTCGGCGGCCTCCCGCAACAGCCCGGCGGACTCACCGAGCTCGAAACCGCCCGCACACCCCACCTCGACAAACTCGCCCGCGAAGGCGTCCTCGGCCTCAGCATTCCCGTCGCCCCCGGCATCGCCCCCGGCAGCGGCCCCGGCCACCTCGGCCTCTTTGGTTACGACCCCGTGAAGTATCTCATCGGCCGCGGCGCCCTGGAGGCCACTGGCATCGGCTTCAAACTTCTGCCCGGCGACGTCGCGATCCGCGCCAACTTCTGCACCGTCGACGCCGCCGGCCTCATCACCGACCGCCGCGCCGGCCGCATCGCCAGCGAGGAAAGTGCGCCGCTCGCCATCAAACTGCGCGAGGTGAAGATTCCCAACGTCGAAGTGTTCGTCGAGCCGGTGAAGGAGCACCGCTTCGTCATCGTCTTCCGCGGCACGGGCCCTCACGCCGGCAAGCTGGGCGACCACGTCCACGATACCGACCCGCAAGCCACCGGCGTCGAGCCGCTCGACCCCGTCGCCCACGACCGCGCGAGCGAAGCCACCGCGGGAATCGCCAAGGAATTCGTCAAACAAGCGCGCCAACTTTTGGCTGGCCAACCCAAGGCGAACTGTCTCACGCTTCGCGGCTTCGCTGCGAAGCCGAACCTGCCCAGCTACGAAGAAGTCTACGGCCTCCGCGCCGCCGCGATCGCCGTCTACCCAATGTACAAAGGCCTCGCCCAACTCGTGGGCATGGACGTCGTCGGCGCCGCCAAGACGCTTGACGAGCAGATGCAGATCCTCGATGCCAACTGGTCGAAGTACGACTTTTTCTTCATTCACTTCAAGTACACCGACAGCACCGGCGAGGACGGCAACTTCGACGCCAAGGTCCAGCGCACCGAAGAATACGACGCCGCCGTCCCGCGGATCATGAAGCTCAACCCCGACGTGCTCATCGCCACCGGCGACCACAGCACGCCCAGCATGCTCAAGAGCCACAGTTGGCACGCCGTGCCCACGCTCCTGTGGGCCAAGAACTGTCGCACTGACGCCAGCCAATGCTTCGGCGAAAGCGAATGTCTCAAAGGCGGGCTGGGCCAATTCGAAGCCAAGCACCTGATGACGCTGGCCCTGGCGAACGCGGGCCGCCTCGGTAAGTACGGAGCTTAGAACCCCATGATGCAACTATGGACCTATCACAGGGATTCATTCTCGATCATCGACGATAGTGTTGACCCCGCTAGGTCCAAGTTCGCGCGAGATTTCCCTGCTCAGTACGCAAAACTTTGGAGCGAAATAGGTACCCAGCAGATTATCTGGTGTGTAACAAATCCAGACGACTGGCCAATGAAGGCAGGATATGACGAGTGGGAGCTTGACGTACCTCCCGAAGCGTTTCTGCGCGTAGTGGATGACGTAGTATGGAACAGAATTCTGGGCAGGACTGCCTTCCCAAAGAGGTTGTACGATCAACTTGAAGACGAAGCACGTCGCGATTCGCGAGATGACGATGTCCACGAGATTGTCATGAGCAGAATTGATTCATTGCGACACCCGCCGGGCGATCTGTGGGACCATGTCTTTATTCGCGATCCGTTGGATTGCCGCGCAACAGTCTTGTTGAAAGGTCCAGTGTCTGAGGGATGGGTCGTTGGCCATCCTCATAGATCGTCGAGACCAATCGCGTCTTGAGCAACGTGTAGCACCGTCAGCACGTAAACGCATTCGGGCCGAATCGTGAACAACACCCGATGTGTTGGGCGGCGACCGAGCCCGAAGAGAAGTTGACGCGTTTCAAAGGGAAGGCGATCGTTCTCAATCGCCAGAGAATGGCGTTCGGCGTAGACAGCCAAACCCTCGATCGCCTTGAGGACGCCATCGACCCAACGCCCAGCTTGCTGCGCGGAACGGTGTTCGGCCCACCACCAACCGATGGCTTCGATCTCGTTGTCGGCTCGCGTCGACGTGATGACCGGCCGTCGACTCACGACTCGGCGATCCCAAACTTGCGGCGCAATTCTGTCGCCGCCTCCTCAATCGGCCGACATCTCCCGGCTTCAATATCGGCCATCCCTTCGAGAATCGCCGCGCACGACGCCTCCATTTCGCGCTCCTCCCGCCATTTGCGCACCAGCGCCGGCAGCGGCGTCTCACGCTCGCCATTCTGAATGGCGTTCCCCAAGAAGCTGTAAAACGCTTCGGCGTCCGTCGGCGAATGCATTGACATGGCTCGATCCTCCTGCGCCATTATATCAGCCGGCGTCCAAAGCATCCCCCTCCCTCGAAGGGAGGGGCTAGGGGAGGGACTCCCGACCGTCACCCGCCATGCAGCGATGACATTCATTGCCGGCTTTGATTCGTTCCCTCTAGTCGTCGAGTGATATGTCAAGTCCTCACCGAAACGCGTGCCGACGCACTTTCTTCGCTGCGTTCTGCTGCATTCTTTCGGCGGCTGGTGTGCAGGCCGCTGAGCCACAACACACCTTCGCCATCGGCGACTCCGCCTTCCTCCTCGACAACCAGCCCTTCGTCATCCGCTGCGGCGAAGTCCATGCCGCGCGCGTCCCCAAGGAATACTGGCGCCACCGCCTGCAAATGGCCAAGGCGATGGGCCTCAACACCGTCTGCGCCTATCTCTTCTGGAACCAGCACGAGCCGCGCGAGGGCCAGTTCAACTGGTCCGACCGCGCCGACGTCGCCGAGTACTGCCGCATCGCGCAAGAGCTGGGCCTGTGGGTCATTCTTCGCCCCGGCCCCTACGCCTGCGCCGAGTGGGAGATGGGCGGCCTTCCCTGGTGGCTGCTCAAGCACGAAGACATCCGCCTCCGCAGCCGCGACCCGCGGTTCCTCCAGCCCGTGAAGCGCTACTTCGCCGAAGTGGGCCGCGTGCTCGCCCCGCTCCAAATCACCCGCGGCGGTCCCATCATCATGGTCCAGGCCGAGAACGAGTACGGCTTCTACGGCGACGACGCGGCCTACATGGGCGACATCCGCCAGGCGTTGCTCGACGCCGGCTTCGACGTGCCGCTGTTCGCGTGCAACCCCAAGGACCAACTCCGCCGCGGCTACCGCGACGACCTGTTCCCGGTGATCAACTTCGGCTCCGACCCGGCGGGCGCCTTCCGCGCGCTGCGCCAAATCCTCCCCCAGGGCCCGCTCATGTGCGGCGAGTTCTACCCCGGCTGGTTCGACACGTGGGGCGCCCCGCATCACACCGGCAACACGGAGCAGTACCTCGCCGACCTCGAAGACATGCTCCAGAACAACGCGTCGTTCAGCATTTACATGGCCCACGGCGGCACGACCTTCGGCTTCGGCACGGGCGCCGACCGCCCTTTCAAGCCCGACACGTCCAGCTACGACTACGACGCCCCCATCAGCGAAGCCGGCTGGCCGACCGACAAGTTCTGGAAAACGCGCGAACTCTTCGCTCGCTACCTCAATCCCGGCGAAACAATCCCTGACGCGCCTGCGAAGAATCCTGTCATCACGATTCCGCCCGTCGCGGCCGAGGCATCCTACCAGTTTGCATGGTTGCCCGGGCCGCCGCGCACCGACGAGCGTCCCCGCACGTTCGAAGCCTACGACCAGGCCTACGGCTGCATCCTTTACCGGACGACGATCCCTGCCGGTCCCGCCGCCCATCTCACCGCCGAAGCCGTCCACGACATAGGCCAAGTGTCTCTCGATGGTGAGCGCATTGGCTACATGGATCGACGCAGTCGCCGCTACAAAGTCGCACTCCCCGCGCGCTCCCAGCCCGCTCTGCTCGACATTCTTGTCGACGCGATGGGACGCGTGAACTTCGGGGTCGAAGTGCACGACCGTAAGGGCCTCATCGCGCCCGTCAAGCTCGCTGGCGCCGAACTCACCGGCTGGCAAATCATCAAACTGCCGCTCGACGAGGCCTCGCGCAAGGCCAACACTTATTACAAGATCGGAGCCGCGGCGCCCACAGGCCCCGCTTGGTATCGCGCGGTCGTCACCGTGGCCGAGCCTGGCGACACGTTTCTCGACATGCGCCCCTGGGGCAAAGGCTACGTCTGGGTCAACGGACACAACCTCGGCCGCTTCTGGAACATCGGCCCGCAACAGACCATGTATGTTCCCGGGCCGTGGTTGAAGAAAGGCGAGAACGAGATCATCATTTTCGATCTGCTCGGACCACAGTCACCGGCCGTTGCCTCACTCGCCGAGCCCATCCTCAACGAACTGCATCCCGAGCTCGACTTCTTCCAGGCCGAGCTCCGCGAGCCCGTGATCGACGTCTCAGAATTGAAACTCATCCACGAAGCCGTGTTTGCGCCGGGGACCGACGCCCAGACCGTCATGTTCACAAAGCCTGCCGCGGGTCGCACGTTCGCCATCGAGTCGCGCACCGCTCACGACGGCCAGCCATTTGCCGCCATCGCTGAGCTGACGCTGCTCGACGCCCAGGGTGAGCCGCTCGACGCTGCGAACCTTCGCATCGCCGCCGTCGACAGCGAAGAACGCCAGCGCGAGGACGGCTCCGCCGCCAACGCCATCGACGGCCAAACCGCCAACTTCTGGCACACCGAGTGGGGCGCCGCGCAACCCGCCCATCCGCACCAGCTCGTGATCGACCTGGGCGATTCCGTCACGATCGGCGGCTTCCACTACACGCCCCGCCCAGGCGGCTCCGCCGTCGGCGGCCGCATCAAGGACTATCGCGTCTACATCGGCGATGCAGAGGTCGCCGCCGCGAGCGGCGACTGACAAGGACTTTTGTCGTGATCGTTACAGATCGTCGAGGCCAATCGCATCCTGCGCGACGTGCAATACCGTCAGCACGTAGACGCATTCCGGTCGAATCGTAAAGAGCACGCGATGCGTCGGCCGGCGTCCCAGGCCAAATGTCGCTTGCCTAATCTCGATGGGAAAGCGATCGTTCTCGATCGCCAGCGGATATCGCTCAGGAGCACGCGAAAGCCCAAAGATGGTAGCCTCGATGCCGCGAAGCCAGCGGCTAGCTTGCTCCGCCGAGCGATGCTTCGCCCACCATGCGTAGGCTTCATCGACGACACGGTGGACCCGAGGATGGAGGACGACAGGTAGCTGGCTCACGAGTCGGCGATCCCGTGTTTGCGGCGAATCTCAGCAAACACCTCTTCCGCCGGCCGACCCAAGCCGGCCTCCATGTCAGTGATCCCTTGCTGAATCTCCTCGCACGCCTCCTCAAACTCGCGCTCAGCGCGCCACTTGCGTAGCACTGCCTCCGGCGGCGTCTCCCGCTCGCCCTGCTGCAACGTGTGTCCAACGAAGCTGTAGAAAGCTTCTAGCTCGGTCGGCGACTGCATCGACATGGCTCGTTCCTCCGACGCTATTATAGCAAGACCCAAGCATACTTGAGAATTGACCGCCCGCGACGGCCTTCGCGAGTCCCGCCCATGTCCAGCCGCTCATCAATCACCTCCCGCGACGGCCGGCCCGACTTCATGGTCACGCTCGGCGTCGCTCCGCCCTACGTCATGGAAGACGTCAAGCGCGCCTACCTCGAAAAGGCAAAACTAGCCCATCCCGATCGCGGCGGATCGACCGCGGCCTTCAACGAAGTCCAGCAAGCCTTCGAACGCGCCCAAGCCTTCTTGGAGTTCCGCACCGATCGCCGCGCGTGGATTGCCGCCCGCATGGACCGCTACGTCGCCCTAGAGAACGCCGTTGCCCGGCTCCAGCGTCTCGGCGCCAAGGTCACAACGCACGCCCAGCAGTGGCTCCAGCAATCGTTTGGCGAGTTCGCGCAGCTCATGGAATCGCCCGTCACCGTCCGCGCCGTCGACGCTCCCAACGGCGACGCGATCATCGCCGCGTTGGTCGCCGACCACGCCGCGCTGAAAGATCTCGACGCCGTCGAGCTCCCCGGCTGTCGCGTCTCCGACGACGCCGTCCTCAGACTCGCCGTCTTCCAATCCCTCCAGCGGCTCGACCTCTCCCGTACGCCCGTCACCAGCCGGGCCCTCGCCGTGATCGACTCGCTTCCCGTGCTGGAGTCCGTCGCTCTGCAGGGCTCCAACGTCGGCTGGTGGACCCGCCGCCGCACGGCCGCCCGCCTGCGCCGCCGCGCCGCGAGCTAACCTGGAAATTTTCTTGTAGAAATTGGGCCACGACCTGTGCTAGGGTCGAACGCTGACGAGGCAAGGCCTGCGCCTGGCCCACACATGGTTGAAATCATGAGCAGCCCGATGATTGCCGTCCGTGATCCAGTGCCCGCCGTCAGCCCCCGGCCTGCCGCGCCCACGACGCGTCCGCCTACGTTGCGAACGCGACAAGACCAGTCCGAAGGGGGACAAGACTCGCCCGACGCCGGACAGAATTTGCCCGGCAGAGGAAAAAAATCGCCCGACTTCCGTCCCCACCTGTGCCATCGGTGGGCGAGATATTCCGACTCGAACATCGATCTCCCCCGACACAATCCCCGATTATTGTCCCCCGAAACGCGCTTCACTTTTCTCGTAGGCGTGTTTTCCAGCGCAAACATGGTGCGGCGGCGGAATGGCGGGCGATCGATGCGGACCGGTCGGCCGCTTGATCCGCCAAGGCGCCGCAGCACAGAACGCAAGAGTCCCACGCCGTCGAACCAGGACCGCCTGCAAATGAAACCGAATGGCAAGACCCTCGCCCTCATACTCGTCGCGCTTGGCGCCGTGACGCGACCGGCACTCGCCGGCGACGCGAATGACCTCGTTGCGCAGGTGCACAAGGCCCTCCCCGCGTCCCCCGGCGCTTGCGTCGTCGCATTCGACCACGGCGAGCTTGTCTTCCAGCACGCCTACGGTCTGGCCGACGTCGAGAACAATGTTCCCTGCACGCCGCAAACGAACTTCCGCATGGCAAGTTGCTCGAAGCAGTTCACGGCCTTCGCCGTGATGCTGCTGGTTGACCGCGGCCAGCTCGCCCTCGACGACACGCTCGACAAGTTCTTCCCCGGCTTCCCCGACTACGGCCGTAAGATCACCATCCGTCACCTGCTCACGCACACCTCCGGCATCCCTGACTATGAGAACCTCGTTCCCGCGGGCACGACGCTGCAGCTCGACGACCTCGACGTGCTCCAAATGCTCATGGACACGACTAAACCCCTCTTCGCGCCCGATGAAAAGTGGCAGTATTCCAACAGCGCGTTCGTCATCCTCGGACAGATCGTCGAGGTCGCCGCCCAGAAACCGTTCCATCAGTTCATGGCCGACGAGATCTTCAAGCCCCTCGGTATGACCAACGCCTGCATCTACCAGCGCGGCCTTAACGTAGTATCCCAGAGGGCCTATGGCCACGAGCAGAAGGACGGCCAGTGGGTCCGCGCCGACCAAAGCGTTACCAGCGCCACCCGCGGCGACGGCTGCGTTTACACCTCCCTGGAGGACTACGCCAAATGGCTTGCCGGCCTCAACGGCCGCAAACTGCTCACCCCCGAGGCGTATCGCGGCATTTTCACCCCCCACGTCGAAACCGACCGCGCCGGCGCTCACTACGGCTATGGCTGGTTCATCGATCACTTTGGAGGGACCAAGCGTATCTACCATAATGGCGACACGCGAGGTTTCCGCCTCACCGTCCAAACCTTTCCCGAGCGGCGGGCCGCCGTGCTCGTCCAGCTCAATGGCGAGAACGCCGAGGACATGACCAAAGTCGGCGAAAAACTCGCCAAATTGCTGATTCTTGAGCGCCAGGACTAACCAACTCAAACCGCGTAAAATGGAAGCCGCCCGCCGACGCGTAACCCCCCGCTGGCCCGCCGCATCCAAACCAACATGAACAACCACAACAAGTCACCCCAGGCGTTCGTCGTCGCCGTCGCGCTCGCCGGAGGAATATTCATGCCCACGCCCAACGCGAGCGGCCAAGACGCCGCCAAGGAAGAACCGAAGCTCGAGCAAGTCACCTTCGGAAGCGGCTGCTTCTGGTGCACCGAAGCGTTCTTCGCCGAGCTCAAAGGCGTCAAGAGCGCCGTCTCCGGCTACAGCGGCGGCCACGTCGAGAAGCCCACGTACGAGCAAGTCAGCGCCGGCCGCACCGGCCACGCCGAAGTCGTGCAGGTCACCTACGACCCCGCCGTGATTAAATTCCCCGAGTTGCTGGAAGTGTTCTGGCGCACGCACGACCCCACGACGCTTAACCGCCAGGGCGCCGATACAGGCACGCAGTACCGCTCCGCCGTCTTCTATCACACCGACGAGCAGAAGCGTGAAGCTGAGCACTACAAGCAGAAGCTCAACGAAACCAAAGCCTTCGGCGCACCGGTCGTGACGGAGATCACGCCGTTCAAGGAGTTCTACCCCGCCGAAGACTACCACCAGGAGTACTACGCCGCCAACCCCGAGCAGGGCTACTGCCGCATGGTGATCCAGCCGAAGCTCGACAAGTTCCGCAAGGCGTTCGCCGACAAACTCAAGACCGACGACGAGTAACCAAGAGGAGCCGCCGCGCCATGACCAAGTACGCCGTCATTGCCCTGGCCGTCATCGCCATCGCCGCGGTGACCTACTCGCAGAATCAAGCCGAAGAGAAGGAGCAAGCCGTGAAATCTGAAGATCCCGCCGCCACGGCCACCCCGCTTCAGCCGGCGACCCCGCTTCAGCGGGCGGGCGAAGCGTCCATCGACCCCGACGCCCCCAGCGTCGACCCCGAGAAGATCGACTGGAAGCGAGTCGACTGGCGCCGCCGCCTCACGCCCGAGGAGTTCCACGTCACCCGCGAAGCCGGCACGGAACGCGCCTTTACCGGCAAGTATTGGAAGCTGTTCGACACGGGCCAATACAACTGCGGGAACTGCGGGCTGCCGTTGTTCGAGTCGACGAGCAAGTTCGACGCCCACTGCGGCTGGCCCAGCTTCGACCAGACGATCGCCAAGGACTCCGTCGTCGAACTGGAAGACAAGACGCACGGCATGCGCCGCGTCGAGATCCGCTGCCGCCGCTGCGACGCCCACCTCGGGCACGTCTTCGACGACGGACCCACCAAGACGGGTCTCCGCTACTGCATGAACTCCGCATCGCTCGACTTCGTCCCCGCCAAAGACGCCGTCGTCAAACGCCAGGAGGCCAAGGAAGCTGCAACCGACAAGCCCGCTGAGAAGCCTGCGGAAACCGAATCGCCCCCGGCAAAGCCATAAAGCCGCGACCGTTGGTCGCGCTCCGGCCCCGCGCAAGCTACAATGGAGTGTCAGCACTGAGGCGTCAGCAAGGACTCGCTGCGAGCGCATGACCGACCAGCAAACCTACATCACCCCCGACATCCACCCGCGGCTCGCCGCGATCGACGTCGGCAGCAACAGCATCCGTCTGGTCGTCGCCGAGGCCCAGCCCGGCGGCCGCTACCGCGTGCTCGACGAAGAGCGCGAAACCACGCGGCTGGCCCGCTCGCTCGCCTCCACGGGTAAGCTCGACGAGGAGTCGATCGATGCCTCGCTCGAAGCCCTGCGGCGATTCAAATCGATCGCCGCAGGCATGGGCGTTGAGACGATCCGCGCCATCGCCACCTGCGCCGTGCGCGAGGCGTCCAACGGCCTGGAGTTCTGCCGCCGCGTCCGGCAGGAGATCGACCTGCCCATCGAAATCATCGACTCCGACCAGGAGGCCCGCCTCGCGTTTCAAAGCGTGCGGCGTCGCTTCGATCTCGCCGGCAAGAACTCGCTGCTGGCCGACATCGGCGGCGGCAGCACCGAGATCGTCCTGGCCTCCGGCGAGTTGATCGAAGCAATCTACGCGACCAAGCTCGGCGCCGTCCGACTGGGCGAGAAGTTCAACTCGGCTCAGCCGATGACGCACGACGACATCGTTCGCATGATGCGATTCATCGACCGCGACCTCCGCAAGACGACCGATAAACCCGCGGCGCCGATCCATCAGCTCATTGGCTCCGGCGGCACGTTCACCAACCTCGCCAGCATGATCATGGCCAGCCGCGGTCTGGCCCGGCTCCCCGCCGCCGGCGCCCGCGTCTCGCGCGCCGACGTCCGGCACCTCGTCGACCGCCTCGCCAAGATGACGCCCAAACAACGCCGCGAGGTCCCCGGCCTCAACGCCGACCGAGTCGACATCATCGTCCCCGGTCTCGGCGTCGTCGACAGCATCATGCGGCGGTTCAAGGTGAACACGCTCCAAGTCCACGGCTACGGCGTGCGCGACGGGCTGCTCCTTGGCATGATCGACCGCCTCCAGGGTGGCCAGGCCGCGAACTCCCCGAGCCTCGACGACCAGATTGAACGCTTCTCCGAGGCGTGCGGCGTCGACCTGGCGCACGCGCGCCAGGTGGCTCGCCTCGCCGCGGAGATCTACGACGGCCTCGCCCAGTTTTTCGAGCTGCCGCCCGGCGACCGCCGCCTGCTCGAAGCCGCCGCCCGCATGCAAGACGTCGGCTACCTCATCAGCTATGAGGGCCACCACAAGCATTCGTACCACCTGATCCTCCACAGCCGCCTCGAAGCTTTCCGGCCCGAGGAGTTGGAGTTGGTCGCCAACGTGGCTCGTTACCATCGCGGCGCCGAACCCAAGAACAGGCACGGCAATTTCCGCGGCCTCGACCTGGCCGACCGCCTCCGCGTGCGCCAGATGGCGGCTGTGCTCCGCATCGCCGGCGGGCTCGACCGCAGCCACAATCAGATTGTCCGGTCGGTGGCTGTCGCGGGAACGCCGGACCAGGTCGAATTGATCGTCACAGCTGACGAGTTCCCCGAGGTCGATCTGTGGGCGGCCCGCCGCCGCGCCGACATGTTCGAGCAGGTGTACGACGCGAAGGTCACTATCGAGTGGGTCGGCGCTGCGCCCGAAACGGTTCAACCCGCCGCGGCCAAGAACGCCTGAGGCAGGTAGTCGAGGAGGTCGCTCGCAATGAGCGAGACCTCGCCGAGTTGCGCCGCCGCCAGATCACCGGCCGTGCCATGGACATGGGCCGCCAGCCGCGCCGCATCCCACGCCCCGAGCCTTTGCCCGAGCAGCGCCGCGGCAATCCCGGTGAGGCAGTCGCCTGTCCCGCCGGTCGCCATCCCGGGGTTGCCCGTGCGATTCACCGCGAACCGCCGGCCGTCGCAGAGGACCGTCTCATGCCCCTTAAGCAGCACGACGGTTCGCCCCGAGGAGTCCCGCCGGCATAACTCCGCGACTTGAATAGCGCGCTCCTTCGCAGAACCCATCGCCGCGGCGCCGAACAGCCGTGCGAACTCGCCGGGATGGGGCGTCAGCAACCGCGGCCCGGCGGGCGCATCGAGTGCTCGCGGATTCCGTTTGATCGCAGCCGCCAGCGCATTGAGCCCGTCGGCGTCGACGACCATCGGCTTGGGAACGTCGTGGTACAGCCGCGCGACGAGCTCGGCAACGCCTGCGCTCCGTCCCAATCCGGGCCCAACGGCCCACGCGTCGAACTGGTCGCGCGCCCCCGCCAGGTCGACGATGTTCGCCAAATCCACCACGCCGTCGTCGTCCTCGACCAACGGCACAGTCATGTAGCACGGGCTGAACGACGCGACCGTGGCTTGCACCGATGCGGGCGTCGCCACGGTCACGAGCCCGGCGCCGCTCCTCAGCGCCGCCATGCCCGTCAGCGCCGCAGCGCCGGCCATCCCCCGCGATCCGCCGAGCACGAACACGCGACCGTAGTCGCCCTTGTGGCTGTCGGACCTGCGCGGCGCCAAGCGCGGCAGTGGAGTCGACGTGTCGTCCTGAAGTTCCATGCGATCAATCGATCTGAGGAGGAGCACAGCGGGTGGCGACGAGTCCCGCCAGGTAGCCCGCCTTAAACCCCGCGTCGATGTTCACCACCGCCACGTTTGCCGCGCAACTGTTGAGCATCGCCAGCAGCGCGGCGATGCCGCCGAGATTCGCGCCGTATCCAACGCTCGTCGGCACGGCAAACACGGGGCAAGCGACGTAACCGCCCACGACGCTCGGCAAGGCGCCCTCCATCCCGGCGACCACGACGATCGCATCCGCGTCGGCGAACTCCGCCAGTCGCGCCGGCAGGCGGTGCGGACCGGCAACGCCGACGTCGGACACCATGCGAACCTCCACCCCCATCCAATCCAGCGTCTCGCGAGCTTCCTCGGCCACGGGCAAGTCGCTCGTCCCGGCCGTGATGACCGTGACGCGCCCCCGTCGCGGCGCCACGAACTGATCGACACGCAACGTACGGCTGGTCGCGTTGTAGCGCGCCTCAGGCATCGCCCGCACGACGGCCGCGGCGACGTCCGGCGCTACGCGCGTGGCCAGCACCGCTTGGCCGCGCGCCACGAGCTGCCGGACGATGGCCAAGATCGTCGCCGCCGACTTTCCCTCGCCGAAGATAACTTCGGGGAACCCGCACCGCGCCGCGCGTTCGACGTCGACCGTTGCCGGCTGCACCCCTGGAGACGAGTCGGAGTTCATGTCTGCAGTCTAACGAACGCGCGACCGCTTGGGCAGCGAAGTAAACGCTACGCCGCCAGCGGGGTCACCGTCACGAGCTCGTCGTGGACGGCCTGCAGCTCGGCGGACCCGATTGCGTGGGCTCCGTTGGCGTATCCCACGACCAGCGCGAGGTCGCACAGCCGGTTGATCCGCCGCGGAATGCCGCCCGTGAGTCGGTGGACCGTCGCGAAGGCGTCAGCCGTGAAGATTTCGCGACTGGACCCGGCCGCATGCAGGCGGTGCGCAACGTACGCCGCCGTCTCGTCCGCGGCCAGGGCCGGCAGGAAGACTTTGATGTCGAGTCGCTCGTCGAGCGCCCCATGCCGCGCGACCATCGTCAAGAGCGTCGGCTGCCCCGCGAGCAGCAGCGTGAAGCCCGGCCGGCCGTCGACGGTGAGATTGAGCAGCAGCCGCAATGGCTCCACGAGCCCGCTATCTTCGAGCAAATGCGCTTCGTCGACGACGATCACCGCATGCCGCCCGCTGCGCGCATTTTCACGCAGCGTGAACTCCAGGCGCCGTAGGCTCTCTTCGATGGTTTGCCGCGGCGGGTCGGCCGGCGGCGCCCCCAGATGCTCGGCCAGGTACACGAGCAGATCGCGATCCGACATCTGCGGAAACACGACGCGCACCATGGGCTGGTATTTCGCGTCGAGTTCCCGTTCGAGGGCGTCGGCGAGCAGCGTCTTCCCGACCCCCGCAGCACCCGCGACGAGCCCCGCGGCGCGCCGGCTTTCAATCGCGTACCGCAGCTTATGGAGGGCCGACTTGTGCGACGCGCCCGCAAACAGGAACGGCGCATCGCAGTTCGGTTCAAACGGCTTCGATTCGAGTTGCCAATAGTCTAAGTACACGGCGTTGCTTCTGGTGGAGATTATCAGGCGCCCGCGCGATGGTTCGCAATCAAGCCCAAGCAGATGTTGGCTAACTCCGGCGCGACGTGCCCCCATCGCGCCGGGCTGAACTCGGCGGCGTGTTCAGCCGCTGCCGCCAACAGGACGCCGTCCAAGCGACAACGCCGGGCGACTCGCCGGGCAATCGGCCCCTGCACCTCGTCGGCGACGGCGCCAAGATCGAACAGCACGAAGTCGTAGTGATACCGCAGCACGCCGGCGGTGACCGAGGCATGAATTCCGTCGAGCTTCTCCGCCGCCGGAACGCCGCCCTGCACGAGCGGCAGCAGCGCGACGCGGTCTCCCAGCGAATGGACGACGCTTTCAGCCAGAGGCACGCGACCCGCCAGCACATCTTCCCAGCCGATGTCCGCCCCGATTCCCAGGCTGCGAGCCAGGCCCGCGGTGGCGAAATCGCCGTCGACCACGGCCACGGTCTTGCCAGCCTCGACCAGCAGCCGGGCGATGCATCCGACAATCGTCGTGCAACCGACGCCCCGCGTCGTTCCGCCGACGCCGATGAGACTTCGGCCGGCCTCGTCGGCGGCCAAAAGCGTCTTCACCACCGCTCGCCAATGGGCCGTGTGCCGCTGAAAGAGCTCGTCGGCGATGGTCGGCCAGCGAAAGGCGTCGACTTCAAGCGAGGGACGGAATCGGGCTTCCACCGCGGGCGGCGTCGCGGCGAACGTCGACAGCGGCCGTCGATCGCTCGGCGCCGCGTCGGGGGCGGCCCGAAAATGCGGAGCGGCGATCGCTGGCCGTTCAACCGGCGGCGGCGAGTTTTGACGTCGCGCGGTCGACGGCGCCGTCGCGGGAGCGTCGTCGTCGGTTTCGTAGGCGCGAATGAACGCTCGATCGATTGCGTTCATGGGACGCTCCTGGACTTGGTCAGCGGGGCGCAAGAGAGCCGAACGCGACGGGCCGCTCGGCGACATTCACAGGCGCCGGAACAGCGAACGAGAACGCCGGGTAGGGCGTGATCGGGTAGGGTCCCGCGTAGGGCGTAGGCGTTATTGGCTGCGCCATCCATACCGCTGCGGCGTTGTTGGAAGACGTTGCCATCGGAGCCGCCGGGGCCGCGGGGCTCGACAACGGGCTCTGCAGTGCCGGTCCCTCAATTGCGCCGGCCTGTGTCGGCTGAGCCGGCGATTCGTTTGACGCGGACGGCGTCGCCGTGGCGTCTGCCATCCGCGGCGATGTCGCCCAACCAAACCAGTCCGCGGCGTTCACCGTGACGCTTGCGTCAGGCTCGGCGGCGTCGCTCGGCTCAGCCTGCGTCGTCGTTTCACCGTGTGGAGCGTCGCTCGAACTCGATGCCTGGGGCCATTGCCCGAAGGCGAACCAATACAGCAGACTCCCCGACAAGATGAGCGCCGCGACGCCAACCAGCCCTAGGTGCGGGGCAGCAGCCGCATGCCATCGAAACATGCGGCTGGCGAGCGTCTCTGACGCGATCTGACCATGACTGGCTGGCGGCCGACGATCCTCGCCACGGTCGATCCGCATGTGGCGCGCCGGCCGGCGCTTGGAGCCTGACCCTTCCGCGAGCCGCGCCGAACTGTCGTTGCGGCTGGGCTCCCTCGTTTCAGGGAGACCGTCGTCGCTGGGCACGCCATGCGGCCGATCAACGGCGAATCGCCGTCGATCATCGATGGTCGGACGCGAGGGCGCGACGCTTTCAAGCCCGCCGATCCGGGCGAGGTCGTAACGCCCTGCCGTTTCAACGGCCGCGAACATGGGCGCCCGCTCCAGCGTCGTCGTGGCGGAGGCGCCCACTCGCGGAAGTTGGGCGAGCACGGGCCACATCAAGGCGTCGCCCGCGTCTGGCGATGCGGCGCGTCGTCCAAGCGGGTCGCCGATGGTGCGTTCAAGACTCACGTCGCGGTCCGTCGCGGTGGCGGGGAAGGTGCTAGCAGGACGCGGCGCGCACTGCGGGGGCGCATCCCCCACTGGTATCGGAAGGGGTTGCGGCGATCTTGAGGGTTACCGCAGTTGCGCGCAAAAGCGAAGAGCTATCACGCCAGCCCTTTGCCGCACGGCCGCACCGCACGCCTCAGCGCCGTGCTTGCATCTTCGCCTCAGCGGCCCACTCCACCGCTGGCCACAGATGCACGCGCCCGTCGCGGCCGCTGGTCAGCGCGGTCAGGCCATCGGGCGAGAAGCTCACCGAGGTCACTTCATCGGCGTGACCGGAAAGTGTCAAGATCTCCTTCCCCGTCGCCGCGTCCCACAATTTTGCCGCGTTATCCTCGCTGCCTGTGAGTGCGCGTGTGCCGTCGGCCGACAGCGCGACGGCGGTGACGGCGCCGGTGTGCCCCGTGAGCGCCAGGATGGCATCGCCCGAGGCCGCGTCCCACACGATGGCCGCGTTGTCTTCGCCGCCGGTGATGATCAGCCGTCCGTCCGCTGAGAACGCGCCGCAGAGTACCGCCCATTTGTGCCCGAGTTCGTCATCCTTCAACGTCGCCAACTTGGCGCCGGACTCGGCGTCCCACACGATTCCCGTCTTGTCGTTGCTCACCGTGAGGATGCGCCGATCGTCGGGCGAGAAACATGCCTGCCGCACCCGCTTCTGGTGTCCGCGGAGCACCACGTCGAGCGGCGTGCCGTCGACGGCGTTCCAGAGCCGCGCCGTGCCGTCGTCGCTGGCGGTGAGGACGCGCTGGCCGTTGGGCGAGAACGCAACGCTGTTGATGGATCCGCCGTGCAAGCCCTCAAGTTTCGCGACCACGTGGCCCGAAGCCGCGTCCCAAATCTTCGCCGTGCGATCGTAACTCCCCGTCACGACGCGGGAGCCGTCCGGCGACACGTCGGCCGACGCCACGATGCCGTGCGGGCTGAAGCGCACCACCAGCGTGCGAGTTGCGACATCGACCAGCCGGGCGTCGTTGCCGCCGATGACGAGCAATCCGGCGCCGTTGGGGGCGAATCGCGCGGCCCAAATCCGATTGGTGTTTTCGCCCAGATCGAGCCACGGCTGCGCGGCGCCGGCGTTGTTGGCGACGGTGGTTTCTTCTCCCGACTCCAGATTCCAAATCTGGACCGTGCCACGCTCCGCACTCGCCGCGGCAGCCAGTTGGCCGTCGGGAGACAGATCGACCGACGTGAAATGAGGGTTGCCGCCGGGCGTCTCGATCGTCTTCAGCACGCGCGCCTCAGGCAGCGACCACAAACGAAGCTTGCCATCCTCGCAGGCGGTGAGCGCAAACTGTCCGTCGGGCGAGGCGACCATGTCGGCGACCCAGTCGGGGTGCTTCAGCACGCGATCGGTCAACTCTCGACCCGCCGCGACGTCCCACTGGCCGCAGGTGTTGTCGCCGCTGGAGCTGATCAGCCGCGCCCCGTCGTCGACAAACGCCAGCGCGGTAATCGTGCGGCTATGCCCTTGCCCTTCAAATTCCGTTCCGGCGACCCATTGTCCGTTCGCCGCATCGTACCGCCACAACCGAAGGTGACCATTGTTGTCGCCCGTCGCGAGCACCTGGCCATCGGGGGCGAAGCGTACGGCGGTCACCTCGGTCGGATGCCCGGCGAGCATCGCGATTTTTTCGCCGCTCACGGCGTCCCAAATCTGCACAGCTCCGGCGGGGCCGCCCGTGGCAACGCGGGTCGCATCGCGTGACACGTCGACGGCGCCATAGCGGCCCGCATCGTCGAGCCGCAGAATTTCAGCGCCACTGGCGGCGTCCCACAGACGCACCGTCCCGTCGCCGGCGCCGGTGGCCAGTCGCGAGCCGTCCGCGAAATACACCGCCGTGGTGGCCAGGAACTGGTGCCCTTCCTGGAATCGCTGGATGCGCTGGAGCGACTCCGCGTTCCACAACGAGGCGGTGTAGTCGCTGCTGGCCGTGACCACTTCGGACCCGTCCGCCGAGAATCGTGCGGCGAGCGTCGCGTAGCCGTCGTCGAAATCCGCGTCGATATCCCGGGTCTCGCCGTATTCCGCCGGCCGCCACAGTTTGATTTGCGAATCGTGTCCCGCCGACAGCAACATGGCTCCGTCCGGCGAGAACGCGCAGCTCCGCACGTGGCTGGCGTGACCGCGCAGTTGCTTGAGCGGCGTTCCAGCTTCCGCGTCCCACACGATCACCACGTTGTCCTGCCCGCCGCTGGCTAAGGTGCGACCATCGGGAGCGAACGCCAAGGTGCGCACCGGCCCGCGGTGCCCGGCCAACTCACGGAACGACGCGGGAGGGTCGGGTAGGTTTTCAACCCGTAGCTTGACGCTGACGGGCTGCACATCGTCCGGATTCCACAGCAGCACGCGCCCGTCATATCCGGCAGATGCAACCAGCTTGCCGTCCGGCGAGAACGTCGCGGCGTAGACGGAGCCGCGGTGTTTGTCGAACTCGTTGAAAGGAGCGTACGGGGCCGACGGTTCGGCGCTCTCGGCCTGCCGCCACACGATCACTTTGCCGTCCTGGCCGGAGGTGACGATCTGCCTGCCGTCGGACGAGAACGCGGCGGCCCAAACCCACCAGGTGTGACCTCGCAAGGCCTGGATCTCCTTGCCGGCGTCCAGGTCCCACACTCGGGCGAAGTTGTCGTAGCCGCCGCTCACTAGCCGCTTGCCGTCGGGCGAAAAATGGACCGATAACGTGCCGCCGTCGTGTCCGGGCAATTGCAGCAGCCGCTCGCCGTCGGCGGCTCGATAGACGTTGATCGTGCCGTCGCTGCTGCCGGCCGCCAGGCGCACGCCGTCGGCGTCGTAGGCCACGGCGTGAACATATTGCCCCTGAGGCATTTGCTGCTCGACTTGCCCGTTGGCAAGGTTTCGAATCTCGGTTCGGCCATCCCAGCCGCCGGTGGCCACATGTAAGCCGTCGGGGGAGTACGCCGCGGCGTCGACGGGCGCGTCGGTGCGCCATGATCGCTGGCTGAGTTGCGTCAGGAACTGCAGCCGACCCCACTCCCAGTTCCGTAGTTCGATGGGACACTCCGCGAGCAACGTCGACGCGCGGTCGAACGAGTTCTCGTCGAGCTTCGCCTTGGTCAGTCCAATGCGGGCGACGTAGGCGGCGTATTCTTCGGCTTCCTGGGCGAGTTCCGCGGCGACGCGCGCGTCGACGGCGATCCTACGCTGTTCTTCCGCCTCGACGCGCTTTGTCTCGGCAAACTCACGTTGCTCCATTTCCGCGGCGCGAGCGCGATCTGCCTCCTCGAAGTTCTTCTCGGCCTCCGCCCAACCCTTTTCGGCGCTCACCCGTTGCTCATCAGCGTCCGCGCGCGCCACTTCAGCAAGTCCGCGCTGCCGATCCGCCTCTTTGCGCTGAACGACAGCTTCGTCGCGCTCCTTGCTCACCGCTACATAGGCCCACGACACGATGCCGACGACTGCAGCGACCAACGCCGCGACGGCGCCTTTGAGCAGTTTGATCCGCCGCTGTCGCGACTCGCGTTCTCGCCGTCCCGCGTCGAGCTGGCCGAGAACCTCGCGATGAGTTTCATTGGCGGGGTCGAGCATCGACGCGCCAAGATCGAAGTCCCCCTTAGTCAGCGCTAGCCGGGCGTAGTCGACCCGGGCTGATTCCAGCAATCGTTGCGCCCGCACATTGCCGGACCACAGTCCCAGCGACTCTTCGAGCGCGTACAACGCCCGGGCGTACAGGTCGTAATCCTGTTTCTTGGCGCCCTCGTTCAAGCTCTCGCCCGCGTGACGCAGCAGTCGCAAGCTCTCAGCGTGCGCCTGGTAATCGCGCACTGCCGCCTGAAAGTCCTGCACGCTGGCGTGCCGCTTCTCCGGAGCGGTCGACATCGCTTTGAGGGCAATGTCGATGAGCTCGCCCGTCTTGTCCGTCGGGGCGATTTGATTCTTGGCCGCGGAGAACAGGCATGCCATCACGGTCTTGCCCGTGTGCGGCGGCTTGCCGGTCACGATCTCGTACAGAATGGCGCCCAACAGATACACGTCGCTCGCCGGCGTGATCTTCTCCAGCGGCCCCGTGGCCATCTCCGGCGCCATGTACGCGGGCGTGCCGCCCATCGCCTCGGATTGCGTGACGCTCGCCGCGTTGGGGAACTCGGACGTGACGCGGGCCAGCCCCCAATCCATCACGAGCACCTCGCCGAAGTCGCCGAGCATGACGTTCTCGGGCTTCAGATCGCGGTGGATCACGCCGTTGACGTGGGCGAACGCCACGGCGTCGGCCACGCGCAGCAGGACGTGTAGATTCTCGTCGAGCGTCTTTTCCTTGACGACCTTGTTCCACGGCGTCCCCTTGACGCGCTTCATCGAATAGAACAGGGCGCCCTCATCGTTGGTGCCCAGGTCGTAGATCGGCACGATGTTCGGATGGTCGAGCTCGCCTGTGACGACCGCTTCCGAAATAAACTTGTCGCGCTGCGTCGCGTCCGCCTCCTGGGACTTCAGCATCTTGAGGGCAACGGTCCGCGCGATCGACGACTGGCGCGCGGCGTAGACGACGCCCATGCCGCCTTCGCCGATGATGTTCAACAGCTCGTAGTCCGGCGCATCGGCGGGCGAGCTGACGGGAACAGCCGTTTTGCCCGTGGGCCGCACGTGCCGCGACTTGACGATCAGCGACGAACTGCTGACGTAGGTGCCAGTGACGGTCTCTTTTTGCTTGATCGTCGCGCCGGCGTCGCCGGCGCCTTGGGGTAAGCCGCCTTCCCACTGCGACGTGAGCATCGATTCGTCGATGTTCGACGCGCTCCCGCCAAACTCAATCGTCTGCTCGGGGCCGAACGTCACCGTCGCTGGCTTGACGCCCGGAGCCTGCGGGGGCGATGCGATCGGCGGCTGCGGGTCGCTGATCGTGGCGCTCGAACTCGTCGGTACTTCCGTCGACAGGAGCCGAATGTCGATCGACTCGCCGCTGGTCCCGCCCGGAGGCAGCTCGAGCGTCTGTTCGTAGGAGATCTGGTCCGGGTCGTCGTCGGGCGTCGGCTTGCGGATGTCGGCAATGGTCCGCTGCGCCAGCGGCCGGAGCGCTGCGCCGCACGAAGGGCACCGGCCGCTCTTGCGGGCGTCGTCGTCGAGTTCAGTCTGGCAAGCAGAACAACGGGCCATGGCGCGCAGCGCGGTGAGATGATGCGATGGAGTGAGAGCTATTGACTATCTGCTGATTGTAATTGAACGGTGCGCGTCGGGAATCTTCGCGGGCGGAACGCCTGCTTTTCGCGAGCCGATTGTGCGGGTCGCCCGGCCTGGGATCGACATTCTCCGGCTGTGGCGCACCGCACTAGCGAGGTTTCTTTCGCCGCCAATGACCGACCGTTCGCAACTGGCGGCGCTGCTCGCGGCGCGCTTTGGCAAGCGCCTCGTCGACCTGAGTCCGCCACGAACGGCCTGCCGCCGACAGCGCCAAGGCGACGCTCGCCAAGGTGGAGCCGTGCCGCAGCGCCGCGGCGGTTCGCGACGTGCGGCCGGGGATTGGCCGGGCGTCGGCTGCGTCATCAAACGCCTCGTCGATTGCTTCGTTGATCGCGTCGTTGTCCGCATCGCGAACGCCTTCTTCAACCGGCACTCCTTCCGCGGCGGGCGCCGCCGCCGGCTCGTCCGTCGGGGGCTTGTCGCGGGCGCCTTCCGAATCATCGCTCGGATCGATCATCCGCCCGTTGCGGACGACCACCGTAATCACCAGACGTTCCACGTCGGCGCCGGTCTGAACAAGGTAGATCCGGTACGTGTTGTCCGGCAGCCTACGGAACAGTGCGGGCAAGTCGTCGAGGACGTCCGCCGGCAGCGGATACCCGGGCTCTACGTCGTTCCCTTCGAGGTCGACGACGCGCAGCTCGAAATACCGTTCGTTGGACACCTGCGATTCGCCCGCCGAGCCGGTGATCTCGCCTCCTTCGCTCGCGTCGATGCTGATCTTCGCGCTCGCAGGCGTCGCCGCGCTCACCGGCCGCGCAGGGAACGACAGCATGGGCACTCGGGGCGTCAGATCGATGCGGGCAAACTTGTTCCCTTCCCCAGGGTTGGAAATCAGGACGGTCAGCGGGTCGCTCTCGCCAGGTTCCACGACGTTCGCCGTGCCGAAATCGTCGTCCCGAACTTTGACGGTGATCGGAATCTTTGCCGCAGGATTCGTCGGGTCCGGCGGGCCGTCGTAGTGATGCGTGAACGTGAACGATTTGGCCCCCGTGACGCTGACCACTCCTTCGCGCACGAAATAGTCGTCTTCCGGCAACCCGGACATATCGCCCCAGTCCACCCATACCTCGAACGAGTCGGCGCCCGGGTCGTTGAACGTCCCCTCCAGCGTCGTGTCGCCCTCCGTATTGACGTCGAGTGCGAAGATGAAGTTGAGCGCCGGGTTGACGTTGTTGACCGTCACCACGAGTTCTTCTACGTCGATGTCGCCGTCATCGTCCCGGATGGTGACGGTGATCGTGTACTTATTGTCTTCGTCGTTGTCGAGGTACTTGTGGAAGACGTTGGTGAGCGTGCCCGTGGTGGGCGCGCCCGGCGAGCCGTTGACTCGCGTCGACGAGGGCATGAAGTCCGTTTCGGTCTCGTCGCCCCAGTTAATCTTGAAGTCGAATGTCTCCGTGCTCCGCCCGGGATTGTCGAATCCGGGGTCGCTGAAACTGCCCAGGAAGTCGATGGTGAGCGTCCCGCCTTCGTCGATCACGTCCAACGGCTCGGTCGTGAGCAATAGCGTGGGCGCCACGTTGTGGACTTCGATCGTGAACGAGAGCGACACGAATTCGCCGTCGTCGTCCTTCGCCACGATCGTCACCGAGTACGTGCCATTGTCCGCGTAGGTGTGCGGATCGTGCACGAAGTCGGCCGTGGTAAACACGCCCGGTTCGCCCGGATCGCGATTGCCGATCATCAGCGACTGCGGTGCCGACCCGTCGCCCCAGTCGACCGTCATCGCCTCGAACGTTTCCTCCGTCTCGCCGCCGTTGGCGTCGTTCCCCGCGTTCAGCGAGTTGTCGAATCCGGGGTCCTGGAGCCTCACCCCAAGCGATCCGAGCGTTAACGCGGACCCTTCGTTGATGGTTGGCGCCGGGTTGGCGAGCAACAGCGTCGGATCGACGTTGAGCACCGTCACCGTGAACGTCTGCTGATGCTGCCCGCCGTCATCGTCGAAGACGGAAACCGTCACCGTGTATGCGCCGTTGTCGGCGTACGTGTGCATGCCGTCGAACGAGCCCACGGTCGCCACGCCGGGCCCGCCCATTCCGTCGACCATGGCCGGGCCCATGGCGTCGGCCGTGCCGTCGCCCCAGTCAATCTCGAACGAGAACGTCTCGGCGATTTCGCCGTCGTTGGCGGGGTCGTGCGTGTTGTCTGGGTTGTCAAACCCAGGGTCGGTGAACGTGCCGAGATTGGTGAGATCGAGCAGGCTGCCTTCGTCAAGGGTCTGATCGGCGACCACGGTTAGCGTCGGCGCGACATTGTTGACGGTCACAGCGGCCATCCCCATGCCCACGCCGCCGTCGTCGTCAGTCACCGTGACCCGCACCGTGTAGTTGCCATTGTCGGCATAAATATGGCTGGCGGAAAACGCTCGCCCCGCCACAACGCCGCTGGTGAACTTGCCGTCGCCCCAATCGACCTGGTACGTGTGCGTGTCCTGCGTACCGGGATCGTCGAAGTCGAAGTCGAGCGTGACCGAACTGCCTTCGTCGACCGAGCTGGCCGGCGGCATGATCGCCACGTTGAAGGGCGCGACGTTGTTGACCGTCACGGTGGCCGTCGTCGGCGTTGAAACCCCGCCGTCGTCGTCGAGCACGCGGACGGTCACGGTGTAGTTGTCCGAAGGCGTTGCCGTGGGATTGTCGTCCAGGTACTGGTGCGTCGTCGAAAAGAACCGCGAACCGGCCGACGCCGACAGCAATTCGACCGCCGACCCGTCGCCCCAGTCGATTTCGACCTTGTGAGCGTCGAGCGTGCCCGGATCCTCGAATTCTAGTTGCAGCGTCGTCACGTCGTTCTCGTCGATCATGCCCAACGGCGCGATCACCACGCCCGACGGTGTGACATTGTTCACCAGGATGCCCGTCGTCGCGGTCGCCGACGCGCCGCCGTCGTCATCGAGCACGCGGACAGACACCGTGTAGCTGTCCGACGGCGTGTTCGTGGGATTGTCGTCCAGATACTGGTGCGTCGTGGAAAAGAACCGCGCCCCCGCCGAGATCGACAACACCTCGACCGCCGATCCGTCGCCCCAGTTGATTTCGACCGTGTTCGCGTCAAGCGTCCCCGGATCGTCGAACGTCAGCCCAAGCGTAGCGACTTGGTTCTCGTTGATCGTTGCCAACGGCGCTAACTGCACGTTCGACGGCGCCACGTTGTTCACGGTGATCGACGCAGTCGTCGCCGCCGACGCCCCGCCGTCGTCGTCCACAATGCGGACGCTCACGGTGTAGTTGTCCGAAGGAGTGGCCGTTGGGTTGTCGTCCAGGTACTGATGCGTCGTCGAGAAGAATCGCGACCCGGCCGAGACTGACAGCAACTCGATCGCTGAGCCGTCGCCCCAATCGATCTCAACCGTGTGCGTATCGAACGTCCCAGGATCGTCGAACGTCAAATTGAGCGTCGCCACGTCATTTTCGTTGATCGTCCCCAGCGGCGCGATGATGACATTCGACGGCGCCACGTTGTTGACGGTGATCGACGCCGTGGCCGTCGGCGACGCTCCGCCATCGTCGTCGAGCACCCGCACTTTGATCGTAGAGTCGTCCGAGGGCGTGCCCGTCGGGTTGTCGTCGACGTACTGGTGAGTCGTCGAGAAGAATCGCGATCCCGCCGAAACCGACAGCACCTCGGCCGCCGATCCGTCGCCCCAATCGATCTCAACCTGGTGCGAATCGAGCGATCCCACGTCGTCGAACGTGAGGTTCAATGTCGCCACGTCGTTTTCGTTGATCGCCGCCAGCGGTACGATCACGACGCCCGACGGCGCCACGTTGTTCACGGTGACGGTCGCCGTCGCCGGCGCACTCACCCCGCCGTCGTCATCCCGCACGCGCACGGTCGCCGTGTAGCTGTCGCTCGGTGTGCCGGTGGGATTGTCGTCCTTGTACTGATGCATCGCGGTGAATGAGCGCGCCCCGGCCGCGACCGGCAACAGCTCTGCCGCCGATCCGTCGCCCCAGTCGACCTCCACCATGTGGACGTCCTGCGTCCCGGGGTCGGTGAACGCCAGGTTCAGCACCGCAAAGTCGTTCTCGTTGATTGTCGCAATCGGGTCGATCGTTACGTCCGACGGTGCCACGTTGTTGACCGTGACGCCGGTCTGCCCGGCGACCTCGCCACCGTCGTCGTCCCGCACCTTCACCTTGATCACGTAGACGTCGGACGACGTGCCCGAGGGGTTGTCGTCCAGGTATTGGTGCGTCGTGCTGAAGAACTGTGAGCCCGGCGCAACAGTGAACGTCTCGATCGCCGAGCCGTCGCCCCAGTCGACTTCGACGGCATGCTCATCGAGCGTTCCCGGATCGTCGAACGTCAGGTCGAGCGACGCGATTCCGTTCTCGCTAATCGCTGCCGGCGGGGCGATCTGCAGATTCGACGGAGCGACGTTGTTGACCGTGACCGCCGTTGATCCCGCGGCGAAGCCGCCGTCGTCATCGATCACGCGAACGTTAATCGAAAACACGTCCGACGACGTGCCGGACGGATCGTCGTCGAGATACTGGTGCGTCGTGCTGAAAAACTGCGAGCCGGGCGAGACGTTGAACGTCTCGAGCGGCGTGCCGTCGCCCCAGTCGACCTCGACCGTGTGCGTGTCGAGCACGCCGGCGTCCTCGAACACAAGGTCAAGCTGCGCGACGCCGTTCTCGTCGATGCTGGCCGGCGGAGCGATCTGCAAGTTCGTCGGGGCCAGGTTCGCGACCGCAATCGGCGTCGACGCCGTCTCGCTGTTCCCCCCGGCGTCGAGGACGCGCACGTTGATCGAGTACACGTCCGACGACGTGCCGGACGGATCGTCGTCGAGATACTGGTGCGTCGTGCTGAAAAACTGCGAGCCGGGCGAGACGTTGAACGTCTCGAGCGGCGTGCCGTCGCCCCAATCGACCTCGACGACGTGCATGTCGTTGACGCCGGCGCCCAAGAATTCCAGGTCCAGCGACGCGACGCCGCCTTCGTCGACGTCGGCAATCGGCAGAATCTGAAAGCTCGACGGCGGCGTGCTGGCCATGCTCGGCTGAGCGTCGGCCTGCCAGTCGTCGATCTCCGAGAAGTTGGCTCCCGCCTGGACGAACTCATTCGCGTCGAGCAGCCCCAGCGCCAAACCCGCGGCGCCCGCGTCGAGCATCCGCCGCGGTTCCAACCGTCGGGGCGCCAGCACCAAAGCCGTCGCATCGGCCCGCGGCGCAAACAAGTCCGTGAGCCGCCCCCACAGCCGTTCCACCGATCGCGCCGCCCGCCTGCGGTGGGGCGCGTGTGTTCCGCGAGTGCGCAGCCGTGATACCATGCAAGAATCCGGCGAGAGGGTGAGCGAACCTGAAAAGCTCCGAGCCAGCCGCGCGTTAACCTCGATTATTTGGTGCCGCTGGCAAACCTGTCAAACAAGTGGGAAAAGTCGTTCCGCGCCAGTTTTGCTGCAGGCGCCGGTTGTGACGGGCCGACAACGAGCGATGGCCCGATCATCCCGCGACCGCCCCCATTCCTCCCATCCGCGACACCGATGGCCCACCGCCTTCTCAAGCAACGCCCCACTGCCGCCTGCGGCTTGGCCTTCGCGACCCTCCTGGTCACGCTGGTGTCCGCCGCCGCGGCGGGCAAACCGGCTCGTTTCGTCGCCCCGGCCAACCGGGCGCCGCAGTCCACGGTGAGCGTTAACGCGCCGCCCGCCTCGGCGCCGCAGGCCAATGAAACTGCCGAATCGCCGGGCATCGACTTCGCCGCGTTGGCGAGCTTCGCCCAGTTGACGTCCCCCGTCCACGAAGAAGTCGTCGGCGAACCAATCACCAGCGACACCCGCCCGTTCCGCCCCATCACGCAAGTGACGATCGACGCCACGATGCCCGCGGGCATCGTGCCCGGCGGACCCGGCGTCGAACAGGCCGGCGTCCCGTCGCCGCCGTGGCCAACGATCGAAGACCCCCGCCTCTGGGGCGGCTGGGCCGAGATGGACTACCAATGGTCCGCCACGCGACTCTGTCATCGCCCGCTCTACTTCGAGCAGGTCAACCTGGAACGCTACGGCTACACCGTTAGCCCGTGCCTGCAGCCGGCGATCTCAGGCGCCCATTTCTTTCTGACGATCCCCACGCTGCCGTACCAAGTGACGGCCCAACCGCCGCGCGAGTGCATCTACACGTTGGGGTACTACCGCGCCGGCAGCCGAGTGCCGCGCCGCTGGCATCACCTGCCGTGGGATCCCACCGCGGCGACCGTCGAGGGCCTCCTGGCCACCGGCCTGGTGTTCGCCATTCCCTAATGGACGGCAGCGCCAAACACCGGTATGGACGCGTGTTAGCCGGCATCGTCGCGATGCCGCATCCGCATCAGAACACGCGCGCGAGCGCTCGCCGCACGTGCAGCCACGCCAACTCGCCAAGCGTGCTCTCATAGGTCGCGATCTTCGCCATACCGCGCGCCCCGGCAAATAGCCCGTCGGCCGACGCATCGAGGGCGATCTCGACCACGTGGTAGCGATCGTCACCCAGGAGCGGCTCGTCTCGAAGCTTTCGTGCGACGCCTGATGGGCGATTGTCGCGGGCACGACGGCTGACTTGTGCCACGCGACCGGTGAGAACGGTGGTCGGATACTCATCGACGATGGCGCGGACCGCTTGCCCCGCGTCAACGGCCGGCGCGTCCGCTTGGTCGACGCCGGCCCATGCGACCCAGTCGCCCGGCTCGGCGACGACCGCCAGCGGCGTGCCAGGATCGATCCAGGCGCCGCGGTTGCGCTCGGCCAGCGGCGAACCGCTCCAAGGTCGCAGCGTGTCGGCGGTCCCTTGCTCGGCAGGCCGGGGAGGCGGCGCGAGCACGCGCCCGGCAACCGGGGCGCGAATCACGAGTTTTTCCGCCATCGCTTGCTGTTCGGCCAACTGCGCTTCGGCGTCGGCCAGCTCTGCCGCTGCCGTGGGCAGCATCCGCGCCGCCGCGGGCAGCACGGCCTGCAGTGTCCGCAGTTGTGCCAATCGCACGCGGCGTTCGCGCACGGCGCCGTCGGCCGCCGCCGTGGCGATTTCCAGTTCCGAATTGCCGAGTTGCGCCACCACGTCGCCCGCCTCCACCCACGCGCCATCGGCGACGGCGAACTGCAATTCCCCCGCGGCGATCGCAAACAACGGATGCACCTTCGCCGGTACGGCCACCAGCGGCGCTTCAACGCTCCGCGTCATGGGCCAGAACCATGCCGCGACGCCGACCCCCGCCAGCACGGCAAAAGTTCCTGCCAGTCGCCCCCAGCGGAGCCGCCTGCACACGCTCGGATTGCCGCCCAACTTCACCGCTGCGAATACGGGTCCGACGAGCAACCCCGCCAGCGTCAGCGCCGCGGCGGTGTACACCGCATTTTGCAGGCCGTGTGGTTTGGCAAGCTTCACAAACAGCACGAGCAGGCCCACGAGCACCAGTGCGAGATAGACTTTGGAGAGAATGGCATAGACCCATAGCGCCCGCCGCTTGTGCGGTCCCAGGAGCGGGTCGTTCGTCGCCGGCTCGCCGAGAATCCACCGCCGCCACGCGGCCGCCACAAGCCCCTGCGCCCGTTCGGCGAGGTTCGGCACTTCCAGTCCGTCGGCCAGCAGGTAGTAACCGTCGTACCGCAGGAGCGGATTGGCATTGACCGCCAACGTGCCGATCGAGCAGACGACGATGAGGCTCAAACACAGGGCGCTCAGCATCCCCGGCGGCGTGTGCCACCAGACGATCGCCGCGATCGCCGCGATGAGCAGCTCCACGAGCATGCCGGCGCTCGACACGGTCATACGGCGCCACTTGCTCGGCAGCCGCCAGGCGTCGGACACGTCGCAGTACAACGCCGGCGCCCCGGCCAGCAGCAGCACGCCCATTTCGGCGGGGCGAGCGCCCAAGTGCCGGCATGCGAGCGCGTGCCCCAGTTCGTGCAACACCTTCACGCCCACAATCGCGGCGATCCACAGCGGCAACTGCCGGGGTTGCACGAGCTCGCCCACCGCTGGCAGCCGCGCCGCGATCTCGCCGGCGTGGCCCACGACGATGAGTAGTGCATAACCGACGACGAAGGCCGCCGTCGCGATCGCCCAGGGCGAACATGCCCACCGCAGCGCTGCATACAACCGCTCGACCACGGGCCCCGCGTTGAATCCGCCAAGTCGGATGGACAGGACTTTCAGCAAACTCGCCCAGCGCGACCGCTGGCGCCGCTGCATCCCCCGAGTCAAAAGCTCGGCGCCTTGCCCCGGATTCTCGCCCACCAGCAATCCCTGCTCGTACAGGCGATTCACGAATTGTTGAAGCTGCACGACGGTCGCCTGTCGCGGTGCAAACTCGGTTTCGATGACGCGCTGCAGCCCACGCAGACTCACCGGCCTTCGCAGAGCGACGAGCAGGCGATGCTCCTCGGCCGACAAGTGAAACGTTTCTCCGGTGACCGGATCCTTGACCACGAACGATGCCTGCCCGCCGAATGCAACCTCGACAGATTGCAAATCGCCGCGAGCGCACAACGGCAGCGCCCGGTCAACGGCCGATCGTCGATAGTCGTCTGCGGCGCTCATCAATTGTGTTGTGAAATGGCTGGTTGGCCGCGACGCGGAGTCTTCGCAACAGAGCGCTCCGCGACGCGGACTTCGCGTCGCGGCTAACTAGTTTCGCTGCGGTAGGATCAACCGACCTTGCTGTCCGGGACGCAGTCGCCGATCGGCGTTGTCAATCTCCGCCCACACGCGCACTTGCCGAGTGACGGGATCGATCTCCGGACTCACATATGCCAACCGGCCTGTGAAGTCCGCGCCCTCGGCGCCTTCCAACGCAAAACGCACCGTTGCGCCGGTCAGAGCGTCGGTCGCCTGGCCGGCCGGAGCAAAGCCCTCGGCGCGTAACCGATCGACGGCCACAAGTCGTAGCGTTGGCGTGCCGGGCTGCACCCACTCGCCGGCCCGTGCCCGCACCAGGGCGACTACGCCCGCAAACGGCGCCCGCACGGCGTGCAACTCAAGTTGCAGCTCGGCTTCCGCCAGCGCATTCTCCTTAAGCTGCAGATCATATCGCAGGAGATCCAGTTCGCGTTCCGCCTGTTTGCGCTCCAACTGTAGCTTCTCGACTGTGAGCCGTTCCACATCGAGCTGCGAATCGGAGATGCTACCAGGAAATTTTTGGTTTGATTCCAGCGACCGCTTCAACTCGGCGCGGGCCACTTCCAACGCCTTGTCGGCATATTCGATCGTCAACTCGTTCTCCACTTTGGCGAGCACCTGCGCTCGCTCCAGGTCGGCCTTCTTGACGGCCAGCGCCGCGGCACGCTCATCGAGCGAAGCTAGCATCGCGCCCTCTTCAACCGCGGCTCCTTCCGCCACGACAATCCGCGCCAAGGCCCCTGTCTGCCGTGCGGGAACTTCGGCCTCGACCAGCGGGCGAAGCACGACGGAGTCGATCGTAAGCGTTGCGTCTGGGTCGGCGTGCGCGGGCGGTAAAGTATTTCCCGCAAGGACCAGTGCGGCAATCGCGGCAAGTTTGGAATGGAATCGCGGCATAGACAATTCTCGACGTTGTTGTGCTGATCTGTGGTTAGCCACGACGCGGAGTCTTCGAAGCGGAGCGCTCCGCTGCGGCGGACCTACGCGTCGCGGCTAAGCGGAGAGTCAAAATGTGATCCAGCGATACAGCGTCGCGCCCACATCATGCAGCCACACGTAGCCCAGCGAGCGGCGGCCGCAATGAATGCGAACCGTCGCCGTCATTCCGGGGCGGGCGGCCAATGGCGGGGCGCCGTCGACGGCAATGCGAACCTCCACGGGCGCCGCCTCGTCGCGCAGGCCCTCGGCGTCCAGCGGCGCGGCCGAGCTCACGGCGAGCACATGCCCGGGGTAACTCTCCGCCACGTCACCCGCCAGGCGGTAGCTCACGGCGAGCGGGTCTTTGGTTTCGAGCTGAGCGGTCAGCACATGCCCGATCTGCCGCTGCGGAACGTCGGCTCGCAGTTCCCAGCCGCCTGTTGCGTCGGCGATCGTGAGCAGCGCCTGCCCGCGCTCGACGGGCCGCGACGCCAGCAAGCTTTGCACATCGCGGGTGAGCACCTGCCCGGCTCGCGGACTGCGAAGCACTAGGGCGTCGCGACGACTTTCCAGCAATTCGCGTTGTCGCTCCATGCTCGCCAGCCGCTCTTGCAGCTCGCGCTGCTCGGCGGCGATGGGCAGCCGATCCTCGTTGTCGTTCTCGCGCAGCGTGCGGTCAGTGCGACTTACCGCCAACGCATCGAGCCGCTGTCGCGTCGCATCGATCTCGCCGCGCGCCTCCTGCAATTTGAGCGCCAACTCGGGATCGCTCAGCACGATGAGCACGTCGCCCTCGGCGACCATCTGCCCGTGCGAAACGCGGACCTCGGCCACGGCGCCGCTGGTCGTGGCGAACACGTCGCGCTCGACGGCGGCCGCCAACCGCGCGGGCGCTTCGACGTCGAAGTCGCAGGGGATCAGGGCGAGCGAAGCGAAGACGCCAGCGATGATTCCGGTCCCAAGGAGCAGCCGCGTCAGGCGCGTGGGATGTCGCAAGGCCGTCAGCCGCTCCGCCCATCGCAGGGCGATTCCGACCGGGAAGCGATCAAGTTCCGCGGCGCGCGCCAGCGCCGGGGCGCACAACTCGCCGAGCTCAACGAGCGGCTCGCGCATCGACCCGCCCCCCTCGAACCGCTCGGCGAGGAGCACGACGTCGAACCGCGCACTGTGCGGGGCATCACCGGCGGCAAACTTGATCGGCGCGCACGCCAGTCCCCGCGCGTGGGAATGGTCGACGTGCTCTTCGAGCGCCGTCGCCAGCGGCGACGGCAATTCCTCGGCGTCGCTCGCCATGGCGCCGCCCATCGACTCGAGGGGCTCGCCCCACCGCGCCGCCTGGTCGGCCAGCCGTTCGCTCGAGCGGGCAAATTCGGTGCGGCGCCCCACGGCGTCGACGCCGCTGACCGCGATAAGCCGCCACCGGCTCCCGCGCCGCGCCAACACGCTCAGCCGATCACACGCCAGGAGCCGGCGGCCTTCGTTGGCCAACTCGAACGCAGCGGCCTCGAGCGTGCGGGGCGCCCCGACGCGGCGCATCAACTCCACCGTGCGTCCGTGCAGCGTACTCGCGCCGCGCAGGCGCCGCAGTTCGTCCCGCGCGTGAAAGTCCGCCGCCACGTCGGCCAGCGCCGCCGCGAAGTCGAGCCACCCTTGACGCACGGAGGGACCGGCGTCGCGGGGCATCCATAGTTCGATGACCGCAGCGGGAGTGGCCTCGTGCCCAGCGCCGACAACGCCGGGTTGATCGACAGGCGACCACAACAGGTCATGCTTGCCCTGGCGCTGAAGCAGCGGCGCGGCGCCGGCGGCGAGCTGTTTGCCGGCCAGTTGCTGCCGCGCGGAAAAATCGCCTTCCACCCCGTCGTCCGGCAGCATCTGGCCGACAAGTTCCGGACGCTCGCCGGCGCCAGGCCGCCACGCGGCGCCACCGGCCGCGTCGAGCGCGGTCGTCGCCGCGGCGATCAACTGGCGATAGAACTCGCGCACGTGCACTTCGGTGCGCGCCGCCGCATGCACTTGCTCGATCGCCCGCTCGAGTTGATTCCAGCTAGCGGTGGGCATGGTTTCAGTATATCCGTCCACAGCGCCGGCAGCGCACGGCGTGCACGTCGCCGCTAGCAAATTGACCGTTGCGAAACTGCAACGCCGGCGCCGCTGGCGCCGCCGGCGCGATGTTTGGCGGATTTGGCGGAATTGATCGTTCTACCGGTCATCCGATGCCGAAATCCACTCCGAGGCTGCAGCATTGCCCCGCCGCGGAGGCGGTGCGTCTGTATCCGTGAGTGGCCCACGCCGCGATGCAACCTGCACGACATCCCGTGCTTGTTCTGGCGACCGTCTGTTCGCTGCTCACCTCAGCGGGCGGCGGCTGTCGTCTGCGCGACCGGCACGCCTTCAAGTCGAGCTGCGGCGACGACTGCTACTCGGCGATCGCCTCGCAGGTCGAGTATCCCCAGGTCTCGCAGTGCTCGGCGGTCGTTGACGACAGCTGGGCTGCCGTCGAGCCGCTCACGCTGGCCAGCACGGGCGAGCTGCAGTATTGGGACATGTCGCTGCAAGAGGCGGTGCAGATTGCCCTGGCCCAGTCAAAGGTCATCCGCGACCTGGGCGGAGCCGTCCTGCGGGCGCCGGCCGCCGTTGAGACGCACTGGGATCCAGCCGTCGTCGAGACCGACCCGCGGTTCGGCATGGACGCGGCGCTGTCGGCGTTCGACGCCGAACTGTCCGCCAGCGTGTTTGCCGAGAAGAACGACCGGGCGATCAACAACGAGTTCTTCGGCGGCGGCACGCGGCTGTTCAACCAGGACCTTATCGTCGCTCAGACGCAGATCGCCAAGAAGGCCGCCACGGGCTCCAAGTTCGCCTTCCGCCACTACACCGACTATGACGCGAACAACGCCCCCGGAAATATCTTCCCCAGCGCCTACAACACGAACTTTGAAACCGAAATGCGGCAGCCGTTGCTTCAGGGCGGCGGAATCCAGTTCAACCGCATTGCCGGCGCCAGCGAGATTCCCGGCCTGTACACGGGCGTGTTGATCGCGCGTGCGAACACTGACGTGGAGCTGGCCGACTTCGAAGCGGCGGTGCGCGATCTGGTGAGCAACGTCGAGAACGCTTACTGGGACCTGTACTTCGGCTACCGCGACCTTGACGCAAAAATCGCCGCCCGCGACGGCGCCCTGGCCACCTGGCGCCGCGTCAACGCCTTGTACTCCACCGGACGCCAGGGCGGCGAGCCGGAGAAGGAAGCGCAGGCCCGCGAGCAGTTCTACCGTTTCCAGGAGGATGTGCAGAACGCGCTGTCCGGCCGGCTGGTCGACGGCACGAGCGTGAACAACGGCTCCAGCGGCGGCACGTTCCGCGGCGCCGGCGGGGTGCAAGTCGCCGAACGCCGACTACGGATGCTCATTGGTTTGCCGCCCAGCGACGGCCGGTTGATTCGCACGGCCGACGAACCGATCACCGCGCCGGTCCACTTCGACTGGTCCGAGATCAGCCGCGAGTCGCTGGTCCGTCGCGTCGAGCTCCGCCGCCAACGGTTCCTCACTCGCCGCTTCGAGCTAGAGCTGATCGCCAGCCGCAATTACCTGCTGCCGCAACTCGACGCCGTGGGACGCTACCGGTGGCGAGGGTTCGGCAACGACTTGATTCACAGCGACTCGACCGGTCGTCCGCGGTTCGACAACGCCTACATGGACCTGGTGAGCGGCGATTTCCAGGAGTGGCAACTCGGGCTGGAGCTTAACGTGCCGATTGGCTACCGCCGCGGGTTCGCCGCGGTACGCAACGCCGAGCTCACGCTCAGCCGCTCCCGCGCGGTGCTCGAGGAACAGGAGCACTTGGTGCTGCACGACTCTGCGTCGGCGCTCGCCGAGTTCGACCGCGCGATGGTCGTCGCCCAAACTACCCAAAGCCGGCTCGACGCCGCCCGCACGCAACTGGGCGCCGTCGCCGTGGCCTACGACCGCGGCGACGCGCCGCTCGATTTGCTTCTGGAGGCGCAACGCCTGCTGTCCGACGCCGAGAGCAGCCACTTCCGCTCGCTGGCCGAGTACGCCGTGGCGATCAAGAACGTGCACTACTCGAAGGGCACGCTGCTCGATTACGACGGCGTGGTGCTCAGCGAATCCGCCTGGCCGCAAAAGGCCTACGCCGACGCGGCCCAGCGCGAGTCGACCCGCGGCAAGCCGTGGCCGCTCAACTACGCCTCGGCCTCGGCCCCGCTGGTGAGCCAAGGCGCCTACGACCAGCACCCGCTCGACCAGGAAGTGATCGCGCTGGGCGAGCCGATCGATGGGGCGGCGGGGGAAACCATCCCCGCGGAAACGCCGCCGACGCCGAGCGAACCGCCGCAAGTCCCCGCCGAGCCGATTCCGGCCGAGCCTCAAGGCGCCATTGCGCCACCGCCCGACATTGGCCGCGCACTCGGCCGTGAGCAATAGGCGAGATCGTGGCGTTCCCCTTAGCCGCGTCGCTCGCGACGCGCGTGCGTCACACTACCACTTTGCGTCCGCATCCATCGCCGCGAACCACGAATCGACCCCGTTCCCGTTGGGACCGCAGATCGAGGCGATGCCCAGCAACGTCTCGGCCAGGTATCGCGACAGAGCCGCCGGCGTCGGGTAGCTCCAGGCGGCGGCGGGCGGTAGCCGCAATCCCAGGACCTTCTCGAACTCGACGCTCAGCTCGACCGCGGTCAATGAATCGATCCCCAACTCCGCAAACGTCGATTCCGGCGACAATTCGCTGGCGGCGATGCCGACCTTCTCCGCCAGCCAGCCGAGCATCCAAGTTTGCACTTCGGCGGTCAACTCAGCCGGCGAATAACTGGTGAC
>JBIOVA010000161.1:0-2766 GCA_044867485.1 Lacipirellulaceae bacterium
TTTGGTCCCCGCCTACTGGGATCTGATCGAGCCGCGCGAAGGTGTGTTCGACTTCGCGCTGGTCGACGGCATCATCGAAGGGGCTCGGCGACACAACATGCGGCTGGTGTTTCTCTGGTTTGGAAGCTGGAAAAACAGCATGTCCTGCTATGCGCCGCAGTGGGTGAAGGTCGACCAGGAACGATTTCCGCGTGCGGTTCGCAAGGACGGCCGCAGCGTGGAAATCCTCTCGCCTTTCAGCGAAGCGAACGCAGCAGCCGACGCCCGCGCCTTCGCTGCGTTTATGAAGCATCTGCACGACGGCGACGGCGAGCGCGGAGCCGTCGTGATGGTTCAGGTCGAAAACGAGGTCGGGATGATCCCCGACGCGCGGGACTGGTCGGCCGAGGCGACGAAGCTGTTTCACGAGTCCGTTCCGCAGGCCCTGATGGACGAATTGGTCGAAAACAAGTCCGATCTGATTCCCGAGTTTCGCGACGCGTGGCAAAGAGCAGGATTCAAGGACACCGGCACGTGGGAAGAGCTGTTCGGCCCCGGCCCTGGCGCCGAAGAGATCTTCATGGCCTGGCATTTCGCGCGGTACGTCAACCGCGTGGCGGAAGCCGGCAAACGGGAGTATCCGCTGCCGATGTTCGTGAACGCGGCGCTCATTCGTCCCGGTTACGAGCCGGGCCGGTACCCCAGCGCGGGCCCGCTGCCGCACCTCATGGACGTGTGGCGCGCCGGGGCTCCGGAAATCGACTTCCTGTCGCCGGACATTTACTTTCCGAACTTCGTGGAGTGGTGCCGAAAGTATCACCGCGGCGGCAATCCGCTGTTCATCCCCGAAGCCATTCGTGGCTCGCGCTGCGCGGGGAGCGCCTTCTACGCCGTCGGACAGTGCGACGCGATGGGCCTCAGCCCGTTTGCGATCGATTCCCTCGGAGACCCAGACAGGCAGCCCTTGCGCCGGAGCTACGCACTGCTTGAGCAGCTCGCGCCCGTGATCCTTGAGCATCAGGGCCGGGGCACAATGGTTGGCGTGGCGCCCGACGTGCCGTTTGCGGGCGAGCCGATTCCGAAAGGCGAGCAAGTCGCCCTGGGCGGCTATGCGTTTGACGTGACGTTCGAGAAGCCGATCGAAGTCGCCGCCACGCCGGGCCTCGACCCCGGCCAATGGCTTTCCGGGGGCCTCATCATTCAAGAAGGGCCGGACGAGTTCCTGATCGCGGGCACAGCCCTGATTGTCACGTTCGCGACGGCGCCGCCGCGTGAATCTGAGGAGGTCGTCGGCATCGCCAGCATTGAACTCGGGCAGTTTATCGATGGGACATGGAAGGTGCTACGGCATCTCAACGGCGATGAAAGTCATCAAGGTCGACACGTTCGGATTCCTCCCGAGGAGTATGCGATCCAGCGGGTGAAGCTTTACCGCTACCGTTGACGAGTTGCCTTGAGCGAGCGGCGCTGGGGGCCGCGCGCAGGCAGCAGAACTTTTTTGCGCGATTGCGTGCGCGGGGCGCGCAAGCGCCCGGATACCATGGAGTTAAGGCGACGCATAAGGCGCCGCCGTTGTGCGGAGGGGGCCGCCGGGAGGGTGGAAGCGCCGCCGCGCTGCGCCCGGTCTCCGCCCACTCGTCGCCCCGGAATTTGACCAGAAACGGAGTCGATCCCATCGTGCCATTGCCGTCGACCACCGCGAGTTCTCGCCGGGCGAACGTCTGTGGCGCCGCGCTTGTGGCGCTGTGCCTGGCGGTCGCTTGCCTGGCAACGGCGGCGCTGGCCCCGCAAGCGGCGGCTGCTGACAACGTGGCCGGCAACCTCATCAACTTCGACAACGACGGCTACTGGTCCTGGTACATGGACGAGCGAGCGATCGTCGATCCCGCGAGCGGCAAGCTGCTGATCGGGTCGGTGAGCGGGTCGCCCGTGCGATATCCCGTCGGGCGGCCGACCGGCGGCGTCGACGCGACGTCTTTCGATCTCGCGACTGGCAACCGCGCCCGAACGCAGCTCTCCGACATCGACGAGGACGATCACAACGCCCCGGGCATGATCATCCTCCCGGACGGCCGCTATCTGGCGATGTACTCCAACCACGGCAATGCGAGCATGGGCGACTATCTGAGTCGCTACCGCATTTCGGCGGACCAGGGCGCCACGTGGTCGCCCGAGCAGTCGTTCAACTGGCAAACGGTCACAGGCTGGAATACCGCGCCCAACGCCAACAACCGCGTAAGCTACCACAACCTGTACCGCCTCTCGGCTGACAACGGCGGGCAGGGGCGGCTCTACAACTTTTCTCGCGGCACGCACCAGTCGGCGAATGCTCTGGTCTTCAACCCCGCGAGCAACACGTGGTCGTGGGGCGGGCAGCTCACCGAAAGCGCCACCGGCGGCTACAGCACCGGCTACGTTAAATATGCGTCGAACAACGTCGACAAGATCTACTTCATCTCCACCGAGACTCATCCCCGCAATTACAACAACAACGTCTACGCGGGGTACATCTCCGACGGCGCGAGCTACGACATGGCAGGCAACGTCGTCGACGCGAATCTCTTCAACAACGACGACACCGCCGGCGCCGGCGCCGTGCCCGACATCACGTCGTTCACGAAGATTTTTCAGGCGGACCCGACGGGAGCAGGCGCCAATCCGCGGCACTCGAACGCCTGGACGGTCGACCTCAACCTCGGGCCCGACGGCAACCCCTACGGGTTGTTTACAACACGGTGGGAGGAGGACGACCCGCTGGGCAACGGCAGCCCGTATGGCGACAACGAA
>JBIOVA010000162.1:0-9369 GCA_044867485.1 Lacipirellulaceae bacterium
GATCAACGCATTTCATTTCCGATCCGCGCGCATCCGCCAAATCCGCGTTCATCCGCGTCCCATTCTCCCCCCGAACCCTGAACCCCGAACCACCCACACAAGGAGACCTCACTCATGGCCAACAAGATGCGATGGCGCTACGGTGACACGAACCCCGTGATGATGCCGGTCGTCGCCGAGACCGTGATCGAAATCGGCGATCTCGTCCACTTGGACAACGGCGTGGCGTATCCGGCGTCGTCTCAAGAGGACGTCGGCACCGAGGCCGGCAATCAAGAACAGTTTCACGACGTCTTCATCGGCGTCGCCATGCAATGCTCGCCGGCCGGCAACGCCGAGCCGATTCGCGTCGCCACCAGCGGCGTGTTCGAGTTCGACTGCGCGAGCGGCACGTTCGAGGTCGGCGACCTGATGGCCGTCGACGAGGCGGCGTCCGGCACGGCGCTGGAAGACCAGGTCGTCGCCAAGGTCGTCACCCCGAATCTCGCCATCGGCCGGTGCCCGAAGCGCGTCAATCCGGCCGGCACGCGCGTCCTGGTCGAAATCGCAAGCACCCTCCTCCGCGGCGGTCCCCAAGCCGCGGCATAGCCAGAGAGAGGAGTGAGTAGGTGAGTAAGTGAGTAGGTGGGCGAAGGAGCCCGCCACTCAGCAACATGAAAATCTACTCACCTACTCACCCGCACTTCCTTCCGACTCACTTTCCCCTCAGGAGCACCCCCGCCATGTCCCTCAACTACCGAGAACTCAAACGGCGCTACGACCTCGACGGCGCCGAGCCGACGGTGCGCCACTTGACCGAGGCGCTCGCGGCGCGCGATCTGCGACCCGAGGATTTCAGCATTCGCGACTTGGCCGAGGCCCTGGTGCCCGACGGCCGGCAGTGGGTGCGGCTACTCGACCCGCGCGCCGGCGGCGGCGTCAGCGTGCTGGAGTCGAGCGACGGCGTCGACGTGACCGCGTTTCTCAACGTGACCGGCCAGGTGATCTACGCCAAGATCCTCGACGCCTACACGCAGGAGGCGTTCGTCGCCACGAAGCTTGTGCAGACGGTTCCCACCCGGCTCGACGGCGAGAAGATTCCCGGCGTGTCGCACATCAGCGACACGATCGACGAAGTCGGCCCCGGCATGCCGTACCCGCACCTCGGGTTCGGCGAGGACTACGTCGAGACCCCCAACACCGCCAAACGCGGGTTCATCGTGCCGGTGACCAAAGAGGCGATCTTCTTCGACCGCACGCACCTGGTGCTCAGCCGGGCCGCCGAGGTGGGCGAAGTGCTCGGGCTCAACAAGGAGAAGCGGATTCTCGACCTGGTGATCGGCGTGACCAACAACTACAAGCCCAACGGCGCGTCGTACAACACGTACTATGCCAGCGGCGGGCCGTGGAAGAACGAGTTGGCCGCCAACGAGCTCGTGGATTGGACCGACGTCGACGCCGCCGAGCAGTTGTTCGCCGATATTCTCGATCCCGCCACCGGCGAGCCGGTGCTGGTGCGGGGGACCACCGTGCTGGTGATGCCCGCCTACCGGCACGCGGCCCATCGCGTGTTCAACGCGACTGAAATTAACTATGTCGCTGGCGGAGCGGCGACGACGACCACCTGCGCCAATCCCCTGGGAAACTACCGCGTCCACGAAAGCCGGCTGGCGTACCGCCGAATCATGGCCTCCGGCGTCGCCGCGGCCGACGCCAAGAAGTGGTGGTTCGTGGGCGACTTCCGCAAGGCGTTCGCGTACATGGAGAACTGGCCGATCACCGTGACGCAGGCCCCGCTGGGGAGCGAAGCCGACTTCAACAACGACGTCGTGCTGCGGTTCAAGGCGAGCGAGCGCGGCGCCGCCGCGGTGCTCAACCCGCGGTACGTCGTGAAGTGCACCGGCTGACGCGAGCGTTGGCGTATTGCGCTGCGCTAGCCCCGACCAAGCGTGGTCGGGGCTAGCGCTTGCACGCGAGCAACCACTACATACGGAGCAGGATTCATGAGCGTCGATCCTTCACAAATCGAAGCCATCCGCGGCCAGGCGCTGCAGCAGATGCAAGACCTGCTGGCGAGCGAAGCGCCGACGATTACCGTCAACGACGAGGAAGTGCCGTGGGCGCCGCTGTTGGCGTCGCTGGAGCGCACCGTCGACTGGTGCGATCGCAAGCTCGGCGAGTACGACCCCTACGAAGTGCGCTCGCGAGCCACGACGTGAGGCCAAGTTCAGGCATTGAACGTCGTGACCCGGCGGTACAGCATGGCGACGAACTCGCGAAGGTGCTCGGCCTCGGCGCTTTCGAGGATGAGGGCGACCTGCTGCATCAGCTCGCGGCGGCGGTTCATCGTCTGGGCGGCGGCCAGGGCGCCCGCCTCGGTCAGCTCGCCGCCCACGGCGACGCGGCTAAACAATTCCTCGAAATCGGCCGCCGACCACCGCGCGAAGGCCTCAGGATGTCGCTCGATGACCTCCGCGACCGCCGGATTGGTCGCCCGATCGAACGCCGCGGCCCCGTCGTGCGGGTTGTGGAACAGCTCGTCGACCTCGACCCCCAGTCCCGCGGCAAACTTGTGGAGCGTGCGGGCGTGGGGCTGCGAATTGCCCCGCATCAGGCTCCGCACGGTGCGTTCGTCCAGCCCCGTGGCCGCGACGACGTCGGCCTGGGTGAGGTTGAGCCGGGCCATCAGCCGCCGCACGTTGGCGCCGTACAGCGTGCGCCCCTGGGGCCAAACAGCCGTAGTTGCCTGGGAGCCTTGAGTCACCATCGTCTGACACGATACTTTTTAGGGGGGCAATCGCCCGATTCGTCGCTGAATATACACATCCGTACACTATCCCAATTTCGCCGTCAACCCAGATTCTCCGCTTTTTCCGTATGGCGCCGCCAACCAGCGAGAAATACTGCATTATCGGCGCCGGCTCGTCCGGGCTGGCGGCGGCCAAGAACTTCCTGGCGGCGGGGATTCCGTTCGACTGTCTGGAGCAGGAGGACGACGTCGGCGGCAACTGGTATTACGGCAAGCCAGCCAGCAGCGTTTACGCGTCGACGCATCTCATCTCGTCAAAACGGCTGACGGAATACACGGACTTCCCGATGCCCGAGGACTGGCCCCAGTACCCGAGTCACGAACAGGCGCTGGAGTATTTCCGGCGGTACGCGCGGCATTTTGGGCTTTACGAACGGATCGAGTTCAACACGGCGGTCGAGTGGGCTGAGCCCGCGCCCGTACACGAAGCTGCCAGCTTCGTACGAAATGGGAACGGGACGGACGAAGCTGGCAGCTTCGTGTACGACGGGGGTTGGAACGTCCGGTTCACCAACGGAGAACAGCGGCGCTATCGCGGCGTGGTGATCGCCAATGGCCACAATTGGGACCCGCGCTGGCCGGACTACCCCGGCGAGTTCACGGGCGTCGCGCTGCACTCGTCGCAGTACAAGACGCCGGACGTGCTCCGCGGCAAGCGCGTGCTCGTCGTTGGCGGCGGCAACAGCGGATGCGACATCGCCGTCGAGGCGGCGGTCCACGCAAAGTCTGCGCTGCTCAGCATGCGGCGGGCGTACCCAATCCTACCGAAATTCTTCCGCGGCTTGCCCATCGATCAGGCGGGCGAATTGCTGCTCTGGCTCCGCGCGCCGCTCTGGGCGCGGCGGCTCGCGGGGGCGGCGATCAGTCACTTCGTGCTCGGCCCAGCGTGGCGCACCGGCGTTCCCAAGCCGGACCACAAGCTGTTCGAAAGCCACCCGATCATCAACTCACAAATTCACCACCACGTCGGCCACGGAAACCTTGAATTGCGACCCGATGTGAAGCAGCTCGCGGGGAATCAAGCGCGCTTCGTCGACGGCCGCGAGGACGAGGTCGACGTCATCATCTACGCAACGGGCTACCGCGTGACGATCCCGTTCATCGACTCGCAGCACCTCAACTGGCGGGACGGCGCCCCGCGACTGTTCCTCAACGTGTTCCACCCCCACCGCGACGACCTGCTCTGCATCGGCCTGATCCAACCTGGGAGCGGCCAATGGGGGCTGGTCGACTACCAGTCGCAGCTCGTGGCCCGATACTTGAAGGGCCTTCAGGAAGGCTCGGCAGGCGCGTCGCGATTTCGCGAGCTCAAGCGCTCCGCGGACATTGATCTTGGCGACGGCGTGAGCTTCCTCGATTCGCCCCGGCACGCTCTGGAAGTCGAACACTACAGCTATCGCCGCCGGCTCAAAAAACTGATCGCTCAGTTCTCGCGATAGGAGCGGGGAATGGTATGCGGATGAACGCGGATCTTGCGGATTGACGCGGATCAGATCCGCGACCATCCGCCCAATCCGCGTCCTATTCCGTTTCTGTTTCTTGCGGATTGGCCGTCACCAGCGCGATCGCGAATCCATCGTAGCCCTTGGCGCCGACTGTTTGGATCGCCGTGGCAAGCACGCCGGGGTTGGCCGCGAGGCGGTCAAAGAATCGCTGCACGCCGCGCACGCTGGGGTCGTCGCTCGAAGCGTCCACAAGGGCGCCCTCCCGGACCACGTTGTCGACGACAATCAAACTCCCGCGGCGGCACAGGCGGAGGGCCCACGCGAAATACTCACTGATGCTCGCCTTGTCCGCGTCGATGAAGATCAGGTCAAAGGGTCCCGCGCCTTCGGCCACTAGTTTCGGGAGCGTTTCGAGCGCCGGCCCCACGCGAATCTCGACGACGCGCGATAACCCCGCGCGGGCCACATTGGAACGAGCCACTTCCGCGTGCTTCGGTTCGGCCTCCAGCGAAATCAACCGGCCGCTTGCGGGCAGCGCTTGGGCCATCCAGATCGTGCTGTAGCCGCCGAGCGTGCCAATTTCTAGGATCCGCCGCGCTTGAATCGACTCGGCCAACAGCCGCAGCAGTTTGCCTAGTGGCGGCGACACGTCGATCGCCGGCAGGTCCGCGGCCCTGTTGGCCTGCAGCGCGTCATCGAGCGCCGCCGCGGGGCGGACGACGAGGTCCGTGAGATAGCGGTCAACGGCCGTCCAAAGTTCGTCGGCCATGGGATCGTGGTTCAGAATTCGAGTTCCATTCGGTCCACGCCGATCTCGACTTTGGGAAAGATCGATCGCACCCGGTCCACGTCCATTTCGCGATCGTCTTTCATCAGCGGGTTGATGTGCACCAGCACGAGCCGGTCCACGCCTGCTTTCGCGGCCACTTGCAGCACCGGCGAGAGGCAACTGTGGCCGGTGAGGTCGGCCCGTTCGGGGTCGTCGTCGTCGAAGTAGCACTCGTGGATCAGCAGATCGACGCCGCGAATTTTTTCGACGTAGGCTGCCGTGGGCGCGGCGATCGTGTCGGTGACGTACGCCAACGAACGATCGGGCCAATCGACGCGGAAGCCGACCGAGCCGCCAGGGTGTTTGAGCGGAAAGTGCGTCAACCGGGCGCCGTCGGCCAGGCGGATCTCCGGCGCGAGCGGCGCCATCTCGAACGGCGGCCGCACGGGAAACAGCAGCTCGGCGAACAAGTGCTGACGGATGGCTTCCAGCTTGGCCGGCTCGCCGTGGACGGTGACGCGGTCGAGATTTGGACACTGGGCCCGCAGATCGAACAGAAAAGTTACGCCGATGCAGTGATCGAGATGCGCGTGCGACAGGAAAATGTCGAGTGAGTCGGTCTGCAGATAGTCGCTGGCTCGGTAGATGCCCGTGCCGGCGTCGAACATGACGCCCAACTCCGGCAGCAGCACGCACGCCGTCTGGCGACGGTCGTTGGCGTGATAGCCGGTGGTGCCGAGAAGCACAGCTTTCATAGCGGCTCGCGTGAGAGTGGCCGCCTGTCATTGTAGTTGGCGCGCGGAAACTCCACCACGGCGGAGGGAAGGAGACGACTACAATGCGGTCAGCCATGCCGACGCCGAAAGGGCGTGCCGGGCGAAGCGTCTTCACAGACGCCAATTGCTCATCTTCAGCGGAAATCCGAGGACCGCAATTCTCTGATAGTGCTCAGTATTACCGGTAACGAGCGTCAGGGCGTGTCGAAGCGCAACTCCAGCAATCATCGGGTCGGCCCGACCAATCGTTTGGCCAGTCCGCTCGAGCTCGCCGTAAATTCGTCCTGCGATGACGGCGGCGTCCCTGTCAAACGGCAGGACCTCCTCAGCACTCAAGCGCCGGCAAAAATCCAGAATGCGGTCTTCTCGCTCGGCTTGTGCGAATCCCTTGATAATCTCCAGGACAGTGATGGCCGACACGGTATAGCAGCCGAATTGTCGACGATAGTCCGCCGCGCGCTGAGCAATGCTGCGATTCTTCCCGCGCAGCATCTCCGAGACGGTGTCCGTGTCGAGGAGAGCTGGATCCATCAATCGCTTGCTCGCAGCGGATGGGTCTCACGCGCGTGGTAGACGCTTTCCATGATCTGATCCAACAGCTCAGGCTCATCAGCCAAGGCGCCGATCAGAGGATCTTGAGCTGTAGTCTCTGCGACCGGCGGTTTTGTGAGCATCGACGCGAGCCGTTGCTTGTCTTCCGCCGTCATATCGGCAAGCACAGTTTCGAGGTACTGCCATTGAACCTGAGTCATACTACGATCTTACCTCACTGCCCGGAGTCAAGTCGAGTCGAGCCAATGGAACTACAGCCCCTTGCGATGCCGGCGCGGCGCGCGCTTGCCGGGGGGCGGGGGAGGAGCGGGCTTCGGCTCCGCGGGGGCGGCGCCGTCGTCGGACGCGCCGGCCCGCTGCTGCGGACTCGCCTGCGGCGGGGCGACTTGGGCCACGGCGACGAAGCCCTCGATTTCGTCGCGCTCCAAAAGCCGGTTGATCAGCATCTCGATGCGCGTCAACTCGATGCCTTGCTCAGGCGTGACGAACGTGAAGGCGATGCCCTCCCGGCCCATGCGGCCCGTGCGGCCGACGCGGTGGACGTAGTCGTCGCTCGACTGGGGCATGTCGTAGTTGATGATGTGCGAGATGCCGGTCACGTCGATGCCGCGGCCCACCACGTCGGTGGCCACGAGCAGCCGCACCGTGCCGGCGCGAAACGCCTTCATCACCCGGTCGCGGCCCGATTGCTGCAGGTCGCCGTGAATGACGTCGACGCTCTTGGTTTTGGACGACAGCTTGCGGTAGATTTTGTCGGCGCCGCGCTTAGTGCGGACGAAGATGATCGCCTGCTGCGGCTGCTCGCGTTTGAGCAGCTTGATCAGCAACTCGAATTTCTGTTGGTCGTCGACGGTGAAGTACCGTTGCTCGATCGTGTCGACCGTTTTGTTCTTGCTCGAGAAATCCATCACCTCCGGGTCGCGCATGTAACGGCGGGCAAGCCGCTCGACGGGCGCGTCGACCGTGGCGCTCAGCAGCAGCGTCTGCCGGCTTTGCGGGCAGCGACGAAGGATCTTTTCGATGTCGGGACGGAACCCGATGTCGAGCATCCGATCGGCTTCGTCGAGCACGACGAACTCGAGCTTGTCGAGCTGCAGCGTGCCGCGGCCGAGATGGTCGAGGATGCGGCCCGGCGTGCCGATGACGATGTCGCACCCCTTTTGCAGGCGGTCGATCTGCGATCGCAGCGGCTTGCCGCCGTAGACGGCGGCGCTGCGAATCTTGCGGCCGTGCGCCAACCGTTCCACCTCGTCGCGAACCTGGACAGCCAGCTCGCGGGTGGGCACAAGCACCAAGGCCCGCGGCTGATGGCCGCGCGCCGGCTGGTCGAGCTTTTCGAGAATGGGGATGGCGAAGGCGGCCGTTTTGCCGGTGCCGGTGCGGGCCTGCCCCAGCAGGTCGACGCCGGCCAACGCCCGCGGGATGATGCCCGCTTGGACGGGGGTGGGCAGCTCGTAGGCGACGGTCGCCAGCGCGGCGAGCATCGTGTCCGAGAGTCCCAGTTCGGTGAAGCGGGGCAGGGGAGGCGCGTCGGGGCCGTCGAGCTCGTCGGACGTGATTTGTTGCGATGCGGAAGCCAAGGGCGGAGGGGTTCCCATGCGGGAGGCGAGGCGAGAAGTCGCAGTAGCGCAAGCACTGCTGCGCGAAAGGGTTAGCGTAACAGGGTAACACGCACGCCGGCGCGGGTCAACGAGAGGCGCCCGAGGGCGGAATTCAAGGTGTCACATCATGTGACGGGCCGTGTTTCGTCGTCGGCCACCTCGGTCTTCTTCGGGCGAGAACGCGGTTCCGAAACGGCCAACCTCCCAAGTCGCACGGCAAAAATGAAGGCGAGGGGAACGATCGCCAGCAGGGCGATGACAAGTATTGCCGCTACCCTGGCGTTGTCGCCGTCTTGAATCAACGTCTGGATATGGCGTGCGGCGCGAGCGCCATAGCCAATGGCCGCGGCTGCTGCGACCGTGACGATCAGCAATGCGCCGATGCTGTACCGCACGCCCCGATCTCCAGAACGGCGCATGGTCGACTTGGCCTTTGCACTCCAATTGTCTTGGAAGGCGACGCGCCTCGCATTCGACCACGGAGCCAATGGGAACTCGTTGGGCGTCGACGGTTCGCATCGATCGAGCCGCCGCCGCCAACGAAACAGGCCGACCGCGCCCTGCGGCGCGATCGGCCTCGAAGTGGTTTCCGTTGAGCGAGCCCGCAATTACGGCGTGGCCGGCTTGGCGGTCAACGGCTTGGGCGCCGCCGCCTTCTTGGCCCGCTTGGCGGCTTTTTTCTTGGGGCTCTTCTTGGCCTTGGTCGCCTTCTTGGCGGCCTTTTTCTTGGGGCTCTTCTTCGCGGCCTTCTTCTTCGCTGCTTTCTTCTTAGCCATAGCCTTTCAGGCTCCTTCCAAAAACGGCGCCCTGGATAGGGAAACACCAGCCCTCCTCCCGGGCGCACGTACGATGGAGGCAGGACCGACTAGAAGGGAATCGAACGCGCTCCCCGCTCAGGCGTGGACCACAAGCGGGAGAGCGCCATCGCGGAATCCGGGAGCTGCTACCTCAATTGACTGGGGAAGTCGTCCGTCACACCAGTACGGCAAAGACCAGCCACTGCAGTCGCGCGACGTCATGAACAATGAATGTCGCGACCAGCCAACGGCGGTGTTGTGCGAGATATTTTTCGGAGAGTGATTTCGACCTCTCATCGGGCCGAGCAGGGAGCAGGAGTTTGCGGTCGCCGTGGGAATGATTTCCGATGTTGATGATGCTGCTTGCGGCGCCATGCTCCCGTCACTGCGCGCATTGAAGCAATTTTCGCGGCGACGCGTCAAGGCGAGTTGCGAGAAAATCGCAAAATTGGCGTTGCATGACGCGCGGCGCCCGTTGCGCCGAAATCGTCACTCCGAGGTTCGCCGAGGAGTCCGGCGCGAGCACTTGAAGCCGGACCCCTCGGCGGACCTTGGGGTGACAGGAGTCAACGCTCAGCGCGCCCTGACCCACTCTTCGAGCGCGCGAAACTGGTCGCCGAACGCCGCCGGCGCGTCGCCCA
>JBIOVA010000163.1:0-20981 GCA_044867485.1 Lacipirellulaceae bacterium
ATCACCACGTACCCGCCGTTCGGTCCCGGCACGGCGCCACAAATCAACACGAGGTTCTGCTCGGCGTCGATTCGCACGACCTTTTGGTTCCGCATTGTCGTGCGGGCGTTGCCGTACTGGCCGGCCATTTTCTTCCCCTTGAACACCCGGCTGGGGAAGGCGCTGCCGCTGGTGCCGCCGATGGCCCGATGGCACTTTTTGACGCCGTGCGTGGCGCGCTGGCCGCTGAAGTTGTGCCGCCGCATGGCCCCGGAAAAACCGCGGCCCTTGCAAACGGACACGACGTCGACCCGCTCGACCCCCTCGAGGACCTTCACGTCGACCTTGCCGCCGACGGCCAGATCGCCGGCGCCGCCGCGAATTTCTCGGACGAAACGCTTCGGCTCGCAGTCGGCCTTGGGAAGAACCGCGACGCCGGCGTCGGCTCGCTTCTTGGCCCGCTTGCTTTCGAGCTTGGCCACGTGGCCGCGTTCGCTACGGCTCGCCAGGCGACGAAACTTGTCGCCAAAGCCCAACTGCACCGCTTCGTAACCATCCTTTTCGACCGTGCGGATTTGCAGCACGTCGCACGGCCCCGCCTGGACGACCGTCACCGGCACGACGTTGCCGGCATCGTCGTAAACCTGCGTCATCCCTATCTTGCGACCCAGGATTCCCGGGACGCGTTCGGCGGCGGCCATCGTTGGTTACCTTTAAGCGGTGCTCGTGAGTCGGGAGACGCGGGGAAAGAACCCCGGCTTACCCGACAAACTTCCGCGGCATATGTGTCTTCGTCAGTGCAATTGTTCCGAGGCCAGCGGCTTGCGACGTACTTCGGACTGGTCGCTTATGCGACCAGTCCAGCGCTGCCGTCCCATCACCCCGTCGTCGCCTTGATCTTGATGTCCACGCCTGCCGGCAGGCTGAGCTTGTTGAGCGCCTCGATCGTCTTGGCCGTGGCCTGGACGATGTCAATCAGCCGCTTGTGCGTGCGAATCTCGAACTGCTGCCGAGCCTTCTTGTCGACGTGCGGCCCGCTCAACACGGTGTACCGCTCGATCCGCGTCGGCAGCGGGATCGGCCCATGAACTTCGCTGTTGGTCCGCTTGGCGGTGTCCACGATCTCGGCCGCGCTCTGGTCGAGCACGGAGTGATCGTAGGCCTCCATCCGAATCCGAATCACTTCTCTCGCGGCAGCCACGATGGAAACCCTTCTGCAAATCCGGGCGGAATTCCCCGGCCAACGGTCGCGGCAACGACCCGAGGCTGTCGCCGCGCCAGCGATGTGTCAAAGACCTTGCTCGCCCCCAGAATTTAGGGGCGAATCGAGGATTCTAAGGCGGTTTCGAGAAGTCGTCAACGGGGCGTCGCGAAAAAGATGCCGCGGATGAGTGGCTTCGCGCGTGTGCGCTCGGCGACCCGTTGCGCCCATAGATCGTCTAAAGTCGTGTGAGGGGTTTGAGGCTGTTTTCCCGCAGGTTTCACCATAGATGGTCTAAAGTCGGCGACGCGCCGCGCGATGCCCTTGGCGGAGCGCGGAGGCGCCGAAAGGGCGGGCGGGAGCACGCCTTCGTCCGCCGCAAATTCGCTCTCTTGCCCCGCCGCCACGTGTATTGCTATAGTAATACACCATGACCCTGCCGCCGCGACTCTTTGAGCTGCATCCCTCGTCCGGAGTGCCGATTTATCGGCAGCTTGTCGACCAGGTCCGCGCGATGGTCGCCGGCGGCAAGCTGCAGCCCGGCGACTTGCTCCCCAGCGTCCGCCAGGTCGCTCAGGCGGCGGAAATCAACCCCATGACCGTTAGCAAGGCCTACTCGCGACTGGAAGTCGAGGGCCTGGTCGACCGCGTCCGCGGGCAGGGCATGCGGGTCCGGGCGCCGGCTGTCACCAGCCGACTCCCCGAACGGAAGGACGAATTCGCCGCGCTGGTCGCTCCCGCGCTGCATCGCGCCCAGCAGCTCGGCCTCACACCCGAACAAATCCGCGGCGTGCTCGACGCCTTGCTCGCTGAACTCGACCCACTCTCCTCGTCCCGACAGGGAATCCGACGATGACCCAACCCGTCATTCAGATCCGCCAACTGCGCAAAACATTCGCCCCGGCCAAGGAGGTGCTCTGCGGCGTTGACCTCACCATTGAGCCCGGCACGGTGCTGGGGTTGTTGGGCCAGAACGGCAGCGGCAAGAGCACGCTTATCAAGTGCGCCCTGGGGCTGTTCCGCGCCACCAGCGGCAGCATAACCGTGCTGGGCGACGACTCCTGGGACCTCTCCGCCGGCGTGAAAGCCCGCCTCGGTTACGTGCCCCAGGAAGTGGTGAGCTATCCCTGGATGCGCGTCCGGCAGGTGATCGCCTACACGGCCGCGTTCTATCCCACCTGGAACCAGCCGCTGGTGGACGACCTCTGCCGCCGCTGGCGGCTGCCGCTGGAGGATCGCGTCGGTCCGTTGTCGGTCGGCCAGCTACAAACCCTCGGCATCGTCCTTGCCCTGGGCCACGAGCCGGAGCTACTGATCCTCGACGAGCCGGTCGCCAGCCTCGACCCCTCGGCCCGCCGCGAGTTCCTCCGCACGCTGCTAGAAGTGATCGACGACGAGCGCCGCACGATCGTGTTCAGCACGCACATCACGAGCGACCTGGAACGCGTGGCCAGCCGCATTGCGCTCTTGAAAGACGGCCGCATCGCCTTCCACGGCGAGCTCGACGAGTTGAAGGACCGAGTGAAACGGCTCCGCCTCGCCGGAACCGACGACTTTCCGCGCAACTTCGCCGTCTCCGGCGCCCTGCGCTACGAAATTGACGGCTCTGTGGCGCTGGTGACTGTTGACGACTTCGACGAACAACTCGCGGACGAGCTAAGGACCACTTGGAGCGCCGAAGTCGCCGTCGAAGATCTCAACCTCGAAGAAATCTTCGTCGCGCTTCACGAGACGCCGCCCCGCGTGCCTTCCTCCGTCCCCCTCCCCTCGGCGGGGAGGGGCTAGGGGAGGGGGGAGGCCCCGCCGAGAGATGCCGCATCACATCCCTTGTTGCCAAACTGCCATGACTCCCCAACTCGAACAAGTTGCGCAAACTTATCTCACGCGGCGATCCCTCTGGGCCGTCGGCGCGTTTGCCTTGCTCTCCTTCGGGGTCGCGCTGGCGGTCTCGATTCTCGAGCCCAACGAGCCGATCGGCGCTCTGCCCATCGTCGGCGTCGCGGCCGCCGTGACCGGCTACGCCCTGGGCATCCACGCCAAGTCGCAGTTCGGCAATCCCCGCGCACGGCTCCTCCCCGGATTCAATCGCCCCCACATCGCCGTGCTGGCGGCGATTCTCATCGCCTGGTGCGGCGTCTGCCCCTTGGTCGTCGCCCTCGCTGGGCGCTGGAGCCTGCTCGGCGCGCTCGCCTTCTCCATTGCCGGAACAGCCGCCGGCATTTGGGCGATGCACCGGCCCCGCGCGATCACGATCGCGCTCGCCTTCGTGATTTTTCTGAGCTTCGGCACGCCGCCAACGATCGACTTTTGGGTGCGGCCAGCGTCCACGCCTGCGGTCGCGGCGGCCCGTCTCGCAATCTTCGTGATCGCGTGGGGATCCATCGCGTACTGGCTCCACCGTCTCAAGGTTCTTGGCGAAGAAGACGTCGACTATCTCCGCCCCGCCTTGACACAGTACGGCTCGAGGGCGCAACTCGCCGGGCAGCAGGCGTCCTGCGCAAGCGGACGAATCCTTGTCCCCGGTTCGTGGCAAAGCCGTCTCGCCGATTTCCTTCACGACGCCGTGTCATACGTCCCCGCAACGACGATCGCCGCGCGGCAACGCCTCCTCCGCGACGGTCTTTTGGCCAGCCCGCTCTGGGTCCGCGCCGCAGGCGTGGCGGCCATCGGACTGGGACTTCTGGCAATCACCGCGCTGCTCGGCATGAGTTTCAGCGTCGGGGCCGGACTGGATCTACGCCACAATACGCCGATGCTCGGGGTGATGATTTTTGCGACCGCGGCCATGGGCAACGGCCAGTTGGCCATTCGCCGCCCTCGCATGAGCCAGGAACTGATGTTGCCCCTGCGACGACAGGACTATTTCCACGGCCTCTTCGCGTCGTCGGCCCAGTACGCACTGATGATCTGGATCACCACGCAGGCCGCGATGGTCGCCTACGTCGCGATCTTCATGCCGGACTATTTCTTTCCCGGCTTTCTAGCGGTCATCACCGCGCTGTCGCTGGGATTTCACATCTGCATGCTCGGCGTCCAGACGAGCATCGCCCGCAAGAACTCCAGCATGTTTCACTTCGTCGCCTTCATAATCATCCTGTTCCCCGCCGCGACCCCCGTATTCATCGGATTCGAGCACCTTCCGCGACCCGTCGTGACCGCCGCCCAGCGCGAGCAGCTTGAGCGGCGCGTCCACTTGGAAGCCGAAACCTACTCGAGGACCGATGTTTTTCGGCAACCGGAGAAGAAGCAGCAGCTCCTCGAGGGCATTCGGAATCGACTGAACCCACGTCTCGCGGCCCCTCCAGCCAAAGCGTACGTGCCCTGGACCTGCGCCGCCGTCCTGACGGTCGCCGGCCTCGCCGCCTACCTCGACGGCCGCAAACGCTGGCTCAACCTCGAGCTCGGCTAGCCGCGTCGCCTCACCTCCGCCGTTTAACCGCGACGCGCAGTCTGTCCGCAGACGAAGCGGAGCGCGCCACGCGCCCCATCATTCGGCGAACCGCCCCTCCACGCGCGCCCAACGCAAGAAAAAGGGGCACGGCTCCGCACTGTGCCGTTGGCGGGTCGAATCCCAACGGCATAGAGTCGCTTCGCAGAGCCGCGCCCCACGGGACGGAGAGAATGCCCCATGTGCGGGACGGAGGCGTCCAACGACGCCCGCGCGACGCGCCGCCTTCCACCAGTTAGTACGGACCCGTCGCCACAAACAGATGTCGAAGACCGCGGGAATCCTTGCGACCCACCGCAGCCGCGGCGATTTTTCTTGCGGATTACCGTAACTCGTTGGCGGAAAGCATGTTGCGAAGCGGGTCGAACGCCCAAGTCGGCGCGGGGCGTGGGCGGATGGCGCTACGCAAAGTCATTCCGCCACGCCCGGCGGCGGACCTTCGGGCGTGCCACCCTTAATCGCTTGGGGTGAAAACCCCAATCCCTCACCCCGCGTGGACCAAGAGCGTAATCCGCTCCGGCAACTGCGCCGCCACTTGTTGGATAACGTCGCCCTTCATGGCGCGCCACATCATGCCGCGCTGCGTGGTGCCTAGCAGCAGCACGTCGACCGCATGCGTCGCCGCGGTCTCCAGAATCGCCTCTGCAACGTCGAACGCCGACGCGTAGATGAAGTACGCCGGCACCTGCGCCGCCTCAGCCTTGAAGCGGAACTCCTCGAACATTTCGAGCGCCTCCGGATCGTCCGCGAGCGTCATTTGCTTGATCGGCGCGAAGGCCTGCACCGCGATGTGCCGCACGAACAGCACGAGGATTTCGCCGTGGTGCGCCCGCGCCTCGTCGATGGCGAAGGCCATGAGCTTCGAGTTGCCCCGCGTCGCCACGAGAATGCGTTTTTGGATCGGACCCGTGGGCACGGTGCTTGTGCGGCCGAGCAACGCCGCCGCCGAAGCAGCTAGGCGCACCGACGCCGCGTCCGTCGCTGTGACGAGCGCCGGCGCCGTTTTCTCGGCCCAGGTGCGAATCTTCTCGCGGTGGTGCGCCGCCCACCGCCCGCCCAGTCCGGCTCCCACAATCGATAACGCGAAGACGAGCGCATTGGGCTTCTCCCAGGCGATGGTGAGCCAGATCAAGACCATCAGCACGGCCAGCGCCGTCATGGCCACGCGCTCGTAGCGCTTCAAGTCCGCCTTGGGGTTGGTCGAACACGAGCCCAAATTGAGCGCCACCGCCCCGACCACGCCGATGGCATAGAGATCGGCGAGCGTTCCCACGTCGGGGGCCAGCATCACGACCACGATCGGCGCCGCCGTCCCGATCACCAACGGCAATAGCGGCATGCCCCAGCGGTTCAGGCCGCCGAACGGCCGCGGCAACTCGTTGTCGCGCGACATCATGAATTGGATGCTCACCAGGTCCGTTACCGCGGTGTTCACCGCCGACAGCAACAGCAGCGCGAACACGATCGCGGCCACCTGGGCGAAGGCTGGTCCCACGTAGTACGACGCCAGCAGTCGCAACATCGTGTCGCGGACGCGGTCGGTCGTGCCGTCGGGCCCGCCGGCACCGGTGATGGTCTCCGGCATCGCCAGCACGGCCAGGCTTAGCAGGATGTTGAGCGTGACGATTTCGATGAGCACCGGCCAGATCGCGAGCCGCGAGGTGCGCTGCACGGGCTGCACCATGATGCCGGTCATATTCGCGACGGCCTCGACGCCGGAGATGGCGAGGATAATGGCGGTGAACTGCCGCCACCAATCGGCGGGCGAACCGCTCGGAGCCGCGATCCGCGCTTCGCCCAGCGACGGCGCCGCGGCCAACGCGATGACGACGCTGCAGACCATGGTGGCGATGGCGACGACGAGGGCGCCCGTTCCGGCCTTGGTCGGCCCGAAAAAGTTGATCGCCCCGATGAGTCCGATCGCCGCCGCGGCCCACAGGTGCGCATGTTCCAGGTGGACGTAGTGGAAGGCGTCCAGCGCCGAGAGCGACGCGGTGACGATGTAGTCGGCGCACAGCAGCAGCGCCCCGATCACCGCCAGCGTCTGCGACCGCTCACGAGCCGACGAGTACACGCCGCCGCCGTCGGGATGCAGCCGGCAGATCACGTGGTAGGCCCAACCGACGGCCACCAGCAGGCCGCTCATCGCCAGCATGAACCAGAACGACGACCGCCCAGCGTAAAAAAACGCCAGACCCAACACGTAGAGCCGACTGGTCCCCCAATCGCCGAACAGCATCGGTCCGGCGTGGAACCAGTGGAGTTGGCGCGGACGCGCGCCGTGAGACAACATTGCTCGAACGCCCTAATCTTCGCGGCCACTGCCCACGGGCGAGGCTAGCCCAACCATTGGGCTAGTAGATGACGCGCACGCTCGCCCCCCATGAGGCGACACGCACGTCGCGGAGCATCGATCTTCCTCGAAACGCCTACGAGGTTAGCTGACGGGCTCGGAGTCGAAGGTCTCCGCTCGAGCGAGTCGGGGGCTTGTCCCCGCGGTCCGCTCCAGTTCGCCCCAACAATCGGGTCCCCCGTTCCGCGACGCATTGCCGTCAACGCGGCGACGGATTCGGCTCTTGGCACTTTGGCAGTTGCCCAAAGGGGCGATTGTAGTCGGCTGTCCGCCGGCGTCAAACGGGGAGTTTGGAGCCGGGAATTGGCGGCGATCCCCGTTTGGCCCCCGGTCATTGACCGGGGGCTAATTGCCGAACGCCACTCCTAGCTCGTTGAAAATGAACGCAAAAATGTCCGTCTGCTGGGCGATCCGCTCGGCCAGCGGCGTGTCGAGGCCGTGCCCCGAGTCGTCGCTGGTCCGCAACAGAAACCGCCCCGTCGGGTCCGCCGCCTGCAGCCGCGCCGTCATTTTTCGCGACTGCATTGGGTCGACCCGCGGGTCGTTCGCCCCGGTGAGGAACAGCACGGCTGGGTAGTTCACGCCGTCGCGCACGTTGTGATACGGCGAGTAAGCGTGCATGGCGCGGAAGTGCTCGGAGTTCGTCACTGTGCCGAACTCCGTGACGTTGAACGCCCCGTTGGGCGACAGCTCAACCCGCAGCATGTCGTAGATGCCGACCGACGATACGACCGCCCTCATCAGTTCGGGGTGCTGCGTGAACGTCGCTCCCATGAGCAGGCCGCCGTTGGAGCCGCCGATGATGGCGAGTTTCTGGCTGCTCGTGTAGTGCTCGTCGATGAGGTGCTCGAGCACCGCGGCAAAGTCGTCGAACACATTCTGCTTCTTCGCCAGGTTGCCCTCGCGGTGCCACGCCTCGCCGTATTCGCCGCCGCCGCGAACGTTGGCCGTGGCGATCACGAACCCGTGGTCGAGCAGCACGCGGTTCAGCGCGCGGAACCCCGGCGGGATGCTCACGCCGTATCCGCCGTACGCGGTGGCCAGGCAGGGGTTCGTGCCGTTTCGCAGCGTCCCCTTGCGGTAAATGATGTTCACCGGCACTTGCGTGCCGTCCTTCGACGTGGCGAACTCGCGCACGACTTCCGCGTCGTCGAGATCGACCGGCTCGTTGGTGCGAAACGCCGTGCGCGCCGTTTGGCCCGACGTCGCTTCGAACCGATAAACCGCCGGCGGCTGCACGTACGAGCCCATCTCGAACAGCACATCGTCGCCGCCAAGCGGCTGCAAAGAACTCGCGGAGGCCACCGGCAACTGCTTGGGCGCCGCCTGGCGTTTTCCGGCGAGGCTGAACGCGCGAATCTCCGACGGCCCGCCGAGCTGGTAGACCACGTACAGCCGCGAATCGGTGACGACGAACGAGCTGTCCCGCGACTGCCAGAATGTGGTGACAATCGTGTCCTCGCCTTCCGGCACAATGGTTTCGGCCGCCGCCGTTTCGAGCGATACGTCGAGCGAGTCAATCGGCACGCGGACGATCTTCCCCCGCGGCGCGTCTTGCCGCGAGACGATGAACAAGTCGTCGTGCGGCCCGAACTCCGCCTGGATGATTTTGTCGTCAAAGTGGCTGAACTGCCGCCACTGGCCATCGGAGTCGCGCAGATAATGAGCGAACTCCCCGCCGTCGCCGTTTTGGATCGTCGCCAGGAGCCGGCCCGTGCGGAGGTCGACCTTCAACTCCGTCTCGGCAATCCGCGGCGAGTCTTTGCCTAGCTCGTACCGGTCGTCGGCGGTCGGCGTCCCCAGTTTGTGAAAATAGACTTGCTGGTAGAAATTCAGGTCCTCGGCGGGCCGTTCGCCCTCGCGGGGATGCCGCGTGTAGAAGAACCCCTCCCCGTCCGGCGTCCACGCCAGGTCGCCGCCGGCCGTGCCGGTGTTCACCCGCGGGATCGTCTCGCCATCAAGCGGCTTGCCTGTTTCCACGTCGAACACGGTGACGTCGCCCACTTCGTCGCCCCCTTGCGACAGGCACACCGCCACGAGCTTGCCGTCGGGCGATGGCTTGAACCAGTTCATCGACGTGCCGCCGCCGGAGTCGATCGCATTGGGATCGACCAACACGCGTTCGCCGGAGAGGTCGTCGAGCGATTCGGTCACCACCAAAAACGGCTGCTGCCGCGGCGGCTGCTCCTTCATCGCAAAGTAGTGTCCACCGCGCGACTCCACGCTCCAGTACGACACCGTCTCGGCCGACATGATCTCAGCGACGCGAGCGCGAATCTGCTCGATGTGCGGCAGATTGTCGAGAATCGACCGGGCGTAGACGTTCTCCGCGTCGCTCCACTGGCGGACCTTCGGATCGTTCCAGTCTTCGAGCCAGCGGTAGTCCTCGCTCACCGTCGTGCCGTGGAACTCGTCGCTCACGGTTTGCCTGGCGGTCGCCGGCGGGGCGTCGGCGGCGATGGAGCGCATCGCGCCGGCGATGGCGGTCAGCACGGCGAGGGTGGCAACGAATGGAACGAGCGATCGTTTCATGGCAGGCGCCTCCGCGGCGGTGAATGACTGGCAATGGGATTCGGCGAGGGGATGTGCTTCAACGACTTACGTCGAGTTTCGTACGCTTAAACACGGAAATCGCATTCGACGGTGCAAAACTCGCGAGTTTTGCACGCGCTGCCTTCGGCAAGGTCCGGCGAATGGCGAGCGCACTGGCGGACGGCTCGTGCAAAAGGCATGGGTATTTTGAAAAATCGAGGCATGGTTCTTTTTCGCGGAGACTGGAATTCTCAGTGTCTCGCGCTGGGTTTTGGAAGGGGGGTCGACAATCTAAACGTCCAATACTCGCGGCTCCCGCCGCAGCATGCGCCCGACGTTCGGCAGCTGCAGAAACCAATGGCATCGCGGCGCGAGTCCCTCGGCGCCGGCATTATCCCCGAATCGGTGGCCCAATTTCTACAGAAAAGTTGCCGAAAAATGGCGGCGTTCGTGGGAGCGGCGAGACGTGCCGAAATTGCGCGCGACGGCGTCGAAGTCAATAACCCGCGCAGAATTACTTGCGATTTTCCGCCAAAGATTTGCGGAGTTCTCTTGCACGGCAGTAGAATGCCGCGCGCTCGCATAAGGAGCTCGCTCATGAACTCGACTCGCGGTTTCCTCGTCCACGGCGGAAATCTTGATCGCCGAATCGTGCTCGCCGCGTGCGTGGTCGTCGCGGCGACTATCTTGGTTCCGAGCCCCGTTGGAGCTATCGGCCCTGCGGATCAAAAGCTCGACGACCCACCCAATCCGCTGTCGATCCGCGCCACCGGCCTGCTCAGCCGCGACGGCAATTCCGGCACGGGGACTGTGGTCGCCGCCCGGCGCGTCGAAACCACCGGCTACGTCGCCATTCTCACGGCGCATCACGTTGCGTCGTCGGGCCCGAAAACGCTCAAGCTGGGTTCGCTCCTCGGCGGCGCCCAGCCGTGGATGACGTTCGACGTGGAGATGGCGTTCAAGAGCTTCAAGATCACTGACGCCATGAAGAACCCCAACAACCTGCCCGTCGACGTGGGCCTGATGCTGGGGAGGGTTAACAACCTGACGGAGGACAGCCAGGCGCGCGCCAACTTCACGCTGCTCTCGAACAACCTCCCGGCCATCACCAACCCGGGCCAGGACGGCACGGGCAACCCGCTGCGCCAGGCGACGGCCAGCGAACCGGTCGGCTTCACGCAGATTGGCTACGGCCGCCAGGCGGAGTATCGCACCGACGCGGAATTCATCCAGGACGGCAACGACGTCGTGCAGATCAAGGATCGCTATCGGGCGACGGGCGTCTCCGGCCAACGCCTGTTCCAGAACAACCTGGCGACGGCCTATGCGGCGCCGGCGATCAAGACCGACGCCGTGACAATGCAGGCCAGCTACTACCATCCGCTGGTCGAATTTAAGGCCCTCGGCCCGCCCAACGCCATGGGGCACGGCTTGGGCATGGCGGGCGATTCCGGCAGCCCGTTGTTCACGCGGGCGCCAGCCGCCAAGATCGAGGTCGAAATCATGCGCGGCGGGAACCCGGTCAAGATCCCTGTGAGCTACGTCGACTCGCTGTCCGCGGTGTTCGTCGCCAGCCAGTCGCTGGTCGTTCGAGAGACGGAACCCATGAGCGGGATGCAGGTGCGCGTCGAATACACCCCGGAAACTGTTCTCAAAAACTCCACGCAGTTCGCCGTGCCGATCTTCCCCGAGCTGCACGCCTGGATGCAGCCGTTTCTGGCGAACCCGCGGTCGATCCCTGAGCCAAGCTCGCTCGCTCTCCTGGCGACCGCGGGGTTGGCGTTCGCGGCGGCGACCGCCCGCAACAGCCGCCCGCGGCGGCGCGGTGCCGCCGCTTAGCGAATCTCCAGCACGAGGTACAACTGCGGCGTCTCGCCGCCGGGCGCATCGTCGGCCGTTGTCGCGTCCGCGGCAGGCGACTTCGCGATAGCGCCGCTCTCGCCGATGTAGCTCATTCCGCCCACCAGCGTCGGCTCGCCCAGCGGCACGCGCAGCGTGGTGGACAGCTCCTGCTGGTCGATCGCTATCCGATCGATCCTCGGCGCCGCGGGCGCGTCGCCGACGCCAGCGTCGTTCCCGCCAAACGTGATCGTCGACGTCACGTCGACCACGGCCGCGTTTTGGCCCTGCATGAGCGTGGGCCGTATTTCCAGGAGGGCCCCGAAGTTCGGCTTCTCGACGATCGGCTGATACCCGACGCTGCGCCCGCCGCCGGCGCCGCCACTCTCACCGCCGAGTTGCGCGAATATGACGCGCGGACGGCCCGCCGCCTCAGCCCACATCGCGTCCGCGTCTGGCTCTTCGACGCTGCCCACCACGGGGATGTACCCCGACACGACGTTGCGACGCGTGCCGCTGATCAGGTACACCGCTTGGCCGCTGAAGCAGTTGGTCAGTCCGCGCAGGCTTGTTGGTCGGCGGGTGAGCTCGGCCAGCACGCGTCGATCGACGGCCGGCTTGCCATCGTCATTCGGAGGGTTGAGTCGGTCGAGGTCGTCGGAGTTCAGCAGTAGCCAGCGCGCGTCGATCGCCACGGTGCGACGCCGGGCGGACCCTTGCCGAAGCTGGTTGAGAAAATCGGCGATGCGATCGTGGACCTCCTGGGTTTGCCAGACGACCAGCGCGGCGCCAACCACGCGAACGTTTCCCTGGCCGGTCCCATTCTCTTGCCAGGTGTCCGGCGCCACGACGCTCGTCATGGCGTCGATCAAGCTATCGAAGCTGATCTGCAGCGGATCCCGCGCCACGGCTGGACCGCGGCCTCCGCGACCGCCTCGGCCTCCGCCACCGCCGCCAAATTGGGCCATCATGACCTCGGGACGTTGCCCGCGAGGCGAAGAAAAACCTGACCGCTCGACATCGTCGGGGACGCTAAAGAATCCCCCGCCGCCGCCAAATCCGCCGCCGCCGCCAAATCCGCCGCCGCCAAAGCCTGCGGGTTGTGCAGACCCGTCCGACGATCCGAACGCGTAGTCGGGGACATTCATGACAAGGTCGCCCACTTCGTACGTCCGCAAGAGAAATTCGTCTCGTTCGCCGACGGCCCGCGGACGTTCGTCAGCGGCCCGTTGCGCATAGGCCCAGGGGCTCGGCGTCAGCAGGAACAGGGCCAACGCCCACGAGCCGCGGCCGGTGAAAAGTCGGGACGCAAACATGGTGAGTCTCCCTTGAAATTTAACTACGGAACCACTCGCGCCCAGTACGCCCGAGCGCTATTGACCTGTCCAAGCAATCGCGGCTGCACGACCGCCTGGGCAAGAAAACGATCAACGGGCGCCCCGCGGCACGCCAGCAGGGCGACCCACGCCTCGATCGGCGCTCGCTGCGATTGCGAGACCCGCGCGATCAGCGCATCACTCACCGTCGGGCCGTTCACATGGCCCAGGACCATCGCCGCTGCCAGTCGAGTTTGTTTGTCGCCGCCGTCCAGAGTCGCGACGAGCGCCGCCACCGGAAGTTGTTCCACCGCAGCGGCCGCGGCCAGCGTCTCGCCGCGGGTCGCCGGGTCGGCCGCCAGCGCGAGGAAGCCCCGCAGCGCCGCCGGCGACGGGGCCGCCAACAGCCGGGCCACGAGCGCGCGCCGCACCGCGGCGTCGCGCGCCAGCGGCACGCCCTCGGCCAGACGGCCGACGCCCATGATTTGTTCCGCCGCGGCCAGCGCCTCCTCGCGAATCGCCGGCCGCTCGGCTGCGCGCATCAGCGCCGCGAGCGACTCCCGCGAGCCGTGCTCGCCGACCTGCTGGATGACTCGCCGCCGCTCATCATCGTCGGTCGCTCGATTCAGCCGCGTCGCCAGCGCTTGCTCCGGCGTCGCGCGTGCTCCGGTTTGCAGCGCAAACATCATTCGTTCGTAGGCCGTCGGCTCACGGCCCGCTGGCGGCGCTGCAGCGACGGCTTCGGCCGGCGCCGCGCGTTGGTCGACCGCTCGCGGCGCCTCGACAACGACCTCGGGCAGCGAAATTTCTCGCGCCTGGCGGCGACCGATCGCCAACCACATCGCCGCGATCGCGACAATCGACGCCGCAGCAGCGGCCGCCCGTCGCAACAGCCGGCGCCGCCGCTCGGCTCGCGACTGCTCGCGCCAGAACCGCTCGAGCCGGGCAAGCTGCCCCGCCGACGGTTCGCCGCCGAGCGCCGCGCGAATCTGTTTGTCGAGGTCGTCCGGAGTCATGTCGCTTCCCGTCGTCCGCAATCGACGCCGATCGCGGCCGCCAATCGCCCCCGCGCCAGATGGAGATTCGTGTACACGTTCGCCTCGGAAATGCCCAGCACGACGGCGATTTCGCCCGCGCCGAGTCCCTCGCCCCACGCGAGCAGCGCCACTTCGCGCTGCCGCCCGGGCAGTCGATCAATCGCCGTCCTCAACTCCGCGTTCAGCTCGGCAGCCGCCGCCAGCTCCATCGGCAGCGGCGCTCGGCTCGCCAGCGCCTCGTCCTCCACCGGTTCAACCACGCGCAGCCGCCGTCGGCGATCGCGATCCACGTTCACCACAATCTGCAGCAGCCAGGTCTTAAACGACGCCGCGCCGCGAAACGAGCGCCAATCCCGCAGCACGCGGCACAGCGCCTCTTGAACCACGTCCTCCGCAGCGTGCTCGTCGCGGGTCAGCCGCAGCGCGAACCGCAACGCCGCGGGCAGGTGCTCGACGACCAGCCGATCCACGTCCCGGCGATCAATCGGCCGTGCCATGCCCCTCGTGTCCCGGATTCGAGGCGTCGCTGCCACAGATGAGACGCGGCAGCGAGGGCGCATCTTAAACGGAAACCGCCGCCAGGGCGAAAAAGGGAGCGATTTTGGGGACGCGACGTGGAGTCGCCCGATTTCAGCGAGCTGAATCCGCGGAGCGGCCATCGGGCGTGACGGCAGATTGGGCTGGCCCGTACCCGTCCTCCTGCCGGCCGGCGAAGTATTCGCGAACATACTGGTGCATGGCGGGTTTGTCGCTGTTCCAGCGCCACACGCCATGCTCATCGAGCGCTAGGTCCGTTTGCGGATCAAACTCGAAGCGAGAAAAATCCTCGTACCGCTGGCGAAACTTGCGGCCGCCAATCGTGCCGTGCCACAGATGAGCGATGGCGCCGGGCACGCAACCCCACTCGCCGCGCACATCCTGGTGAAATCCCTCAGCCCAGCGGCGAAAGTGTTCGGCCGCGCGAGTCGTCAATCGCATGGCCTGAACCGCCTCCCGCCACAGGCCGTCGGCTGCGAAGCAATGGACTCGCGTACCGCCGCCGATGACCCAGGCGTCGTAAAATCCGCGCGAGGCGAACAGTTCGCGACGAAACGCCCAGCCTAAGCCGTAGCTCACCGGCGGCAGGTCGTTGGGGTTGCGCCAGTCGGGATTGCACAGTTCCAGCGTCGAACGACCCTGCTGCCGCAAGAGGCCGAATCCCAAACAGGGGGATTGGGTCCGCTCGATCGTCGCGCGGTCCAGCGGATGATCGGCGGGAAGATAGTACACTTCGGAGAAGCACTGCAGCAGCCGCGCGTGGTCGAGCCGCTCGCTCACCTCCTGCCACACATCGGGCCGCAGGAAGACGACGTCGCTGTCTACGCACGCCACCTTAGCGACCGTCGGCGGCACGGCCGCCAGCGCGAGGTTGAACAGCCGCTCCTTCTGCCACATGACGTCGACGGCCGGAACCTGCACGAGCACGTCGGCGTCGCCGGGCTCGAGGTCGAACTGGCCGTCATACCCCGCCTCGACGGCGACCAACGGGATGCCCAGCGCGCGGCGAAACCGGCGATAGTTCTCGCGTCGCCGGCGCCAGTGCATCGGGTTGAAATACGCGGTGATGGCCCACATGTCGCTGGTCATGCCCAATGCCTGGCTACGCCGTTAACCTTCCCATTCCGGAGCTCTCCGCAGATTTCGCAGATTTCCGCAGATCAGAATCCATGAGAGCAGGAGATTTCGCAGCAATTTTTCTTCTGGTCTTCGATCTGCGCTCATCTGCGCCATCTGCGGAGTTCTTCTGAAGACGGTTAACGGTGTGGAGTGCCTGGCGCCGCGATCTGGGGTCGCTACGCGGCGCGCCGCCGGCGCCATCGCGGCCATCCTCGCCATCTTTCGCGCAGTGTCGGCGGGAAGTTCGACGTGAACCGCGCGGACACGCCTTCAAAGTCGAGCGCCAGCCCCTCGTCAATTTCACTAGGAATCGGCAACCCCGCGGCGTCCAGATACAGCCGCGCGATCGCCATCAGCGTGCGGTGAATCGCCGGATTGCGGTAGACGAGCCGTCGCGTGCCGAACACGATCGTGGGAAACGGATTGGCCTCCCAAACGATCATGCGACCATCGGGCGCATAGCCATAGTCGAATGCCACGAGGTCGAGCTCGAGCGCCCGCCGTGCGCGTTGGAGCAATTCGTGGTGCGGGTCCGGCCGCGTGACGTAGGCTAACTCCTCGTCGCGCGTCTGCGGCGTGATGACGCGATTCTCGCCGCGCGTGATCCAGTCCGCCGACGTCTGGAGGTGATGACTGACGCCGACGTCGCCCGCCGCGAAGTAGCGGTATTTGCGGTACAGCCCGTCCTGGGGATCGCGAACGTCGACAACCTCCACGGCCAGCGGCCGCTCAAACGTGTGCCAGGGGATGCGTTCCACGTCCACCGGCGCATCCACTCGGAACACGTTTCTCGAATGGCCCCAGTCCTCGCGGATGAACAGCGGGAGTCGCAGCTCCAGGAGCGATCGCTGAAACTCGCGGCGATCGTGAACCGGAGCCATCCGCGGCACGTTGACGCCCACGGCCTGCATGAGTTGAGCGCCGGCCGACTTGACGGCGTTACGCAGTCGATCCACGCGATTGAGCACCGCGATGCCGCGCTCGTCGCACGCCGCGGCAAGGTCGGCGGCCTGCCGGTACGTTTCCAGCGACCACATCTCGACCGGGTCCTGCAGCCACGCGGCATGCAATGCGTAGGGCGACCAATCCTTGATCCGCACAGGCAGGTCGCGCACCTCGAACAACGGCGCCAATTGCGGTACGTTCGCCGCGATCCACCGCGGGATGACGTCGAAGAACCTCCGCTGATAGTTTCGATGCCGCACGATGAGAAATCGCGGTCGCGGCGCGGCGCTTCGCCAGAGCTTGCTGATCATGCTGCCGCCCATTGTCCCGCGTTCGGCGGCGGAGGCGTCGTGACCCGGCGAACCAGCGAGACTCCCTCGCCAAACGGCAAGTCAAACACCTGCCATGCCGGCCGCTCCTTAAGCTCCGCAACAAAATCGACAACGTCGCGGACGTATTCGCGCCCGGGGCCGTACATGGGCGAGGTCTGCTTCCAGATGCTGTCGTGTAGCAGGACGACTCCCTCCGCCGCCAGCTTTTCGGCAAACGCGTCGAAATCAAACTTCGCCTGGGCGGCCGTGTGATACCCGTCGACGAGCACGATGCCCGGCGCCTCCAGTTGGCGATAGGCGGGCGTTTCGACGAACTGTTGCGTGGTCAGGCAATGGTGGACGACGTTCGTCAATCCAAACTGTTCGAAATGCGCCTCAACGGTCGCGCCGTCCCGCCAGAAATCGTCGACGAGCGACGGGTCAATGAAATGGACGGCGCCGCCCTCGCCGTTGTCGCTCAAGGCCCGCGCCAGTACCAGCGGAGCGAAGCCGCGGAACGAACCAATCACCACCCCGACGGACGGTCTCAAGATTCGTCCCAGCGCGTAGTAGAGCCAGCCAAGCCCGAGATTGAGGTCGTCCTTCCGCTGGGCGTGACCCATCCGCAGCAGGTCGGGGCACGCAAACAGCTCCGCAATCCACTCATTAAGCGATGACACGGAAAGGGCTCCCCGGACGCACGTCGCGCATTTGTCCGCCCTTGGGCAGAGGCCAAATCGCGCATCGAGTATGCGGCGTCGCCGCCGATCCCGGCAAGAGGGATTTGTGCGCCAGCGGCGTCATCGAGCGCCGCGGCGGCGGAGCAGGGGCCATTTAGCCCCCGGACATTGACCGGGGGCTAATTGCGATAGAAATTGCTTGAACACTTTGTCCGGCGCCGTGGCGCAGGGCGCCATCGAGCGCTTTGACGCGAAGCGAGTCAAATCGACGCACCGCCCTTGCGACGCCGCAGTACCGTCGCCCCCAGGGCCAGCAAGCACCACGCCGCCGGTTCGGGAATAGCAGCGGCGGCCGCAACGTAGGTCACGTTCGCCAGATTCAAAAAGCCGTCGAAGCCCTGATTGGTTCCCCAGCGCGCGACCAACGTTTGAGCGCCTCCCGGAGTGAAGGCGGCGCCCAAGTTTAATGTTCCGCCGCCTGCGGCAATGGTCGTCGAGCCCGAGAAGTTGGATTCGATCAACTGGGTTGCCGAGGGGCTGTTCTCCGCCCAGGCGCCGCCGCTCGTGTTCTGGTCGTCGAGGCTATTCCATCCGGTTGTGTTGAGCGCGCCCTCGGTGGACAAGATCTCGTAATACGCCAGATCGAACGCGGTGCTCGTGTTATTGATCAGGCGGGTCTGGCCCGTGGTCGTGTTAACCTCGAGCGTGAGCCGCGGCACGTTGACGGTCGCGACGTCGGCCCAGGTGGTGCCGACGGCGATGTTGTCGACGTAATGCGGACGATCGTTGTCGCCCACGTTGGCCAAGCCAACCAAGGAAACGACTTTGGTCAACGAGCTGCTGTCGAAGTCGTTGATGAGCGCGCCCGTGGCAGTGAGCACGGTTGCGGCGCTGGTCTCGACACCGGTAGGACGATAGTACACCGTGAGGCGCTCCGCAGCGTTTTGTCCGTACAGGCCACGCCAAATCTCCAAATCGGCGGCGTCGACCATCCCATTGCCGTCGCCGTCGGCGCCGGTGTTGGCGGGGACGTTGGTCCCGAGCTGCCGCTGCCACAGGAGGAAGTCGGCGCCATCGGCCCAGCCGTCTTCGTTAAAGTCACCCGGGTTGGGTCCAGCGACGTTCAACTCCAGCTTTCCAATCAGGCGCACGTATTCGCCGGCGGGGATCGCGTCGTCGGGATCGGTCAGGGCGTCGCCGGTGACCGTCATGCCGCCGGCCTTGGCAAAGAATGTGGGCGCGATGCCGCCGATGTTGTCGGTGAGGCCCATGCTGAGACTGGGAACGGGCAGGTTGTTCGCCGGCGACAAAATGCCATATTCCACTGAGATCTGCGGCGTGGTGACGTCGTCGATCTTAAAGTCGGCCCCAAAGTAAATCGTGTTGGAGCCTGCCGTGGACAAGAACGGGCGCGTCAGACTGGCGGCGGTCGCCACTTCGGTGATCACCGCGGTGTGTGGATTGACGTCGTACGGCGCGGGGGGATTGTCGGTTCCCACGATCACGACGCCGCCGATCGCAGTCCAGCGATCGTCCCAGACGCCGCCGGACCCGTTCTGGCCGCCGCCGTAGCTGGCTCTCGTGAAGCCGGAAAAATCGAAGAGGGCTTTCGTGGGTTCGTTGTAAAGAAAATCCTCGGCGACGATCACGACGGCGCGAGCGCTGGACAGGCAGCAGCCGACGATCGCGGCGGCGAGCGCCAGCCGGCAAAGCGGTTTATTCATGATTGGGTGCTCCCGAATCTGCGAAGGGATGTTCGACACAGGTGTTGTGCGCCCAGGCGCGCATTAGCGGGCGGCGGCGCGGCGACGGAAGGCAATCCCCGCGATGCTGGCGGCTAACAAAAGCGCGCTGCTGGCGGGTTCAGGAACACTTAGCGTGAGCGTTACGCCAGCCGCGGCGGCCTGGCGGGCGATGATCCGGAAGTCGAAGAAGTCGATCTTGCCGTTGTTATCCAGGTCGCCTTTGACCAGCGTCGTCAGATCACCCTGGCCAAACGTATTGTTGAAGCCGACGTTCATTGACCAGATGTCGTAGTCTGCCTGGTTGACCAAGCTGTCCTGATTGACGTCGCCGACGACGCCGCTCGGCGGCGGCAGTCCGGTGTCAGAAAAGAAATCGACGTCCGTGGCGATCGTGAATCCCAGGCCGCCAATGCCGGAGATCGCGAAGTTGTCGATGACTCCGTCGAAGGGCTCCGCGCCCGAGATGCCAGAGCCCAGCGTGGTTTCAGTCGGAAACGCGCCGAAAAAGTTTTGGGCGGCGACGGCGACGCTGCCATTGATGTACAGCGTGGCGGCGCCGCCGGTGCGCAAGATGGCGACGTGCGTCCAAGTGCCGAAACTGACGGTCCGCGTCGTTTTTGTGTCAGGGATCACCGAGACGTTGGCGATTTCCCAGAACCCGTCCTCCGTGATGCGGGGAGCCCCAAGATCCGTGCCCAGCGTCCATAAGGTCTGGCGGGTCCCTTGGCTAGCGGGATTCGGACGAACCCAACCCTGGTGCAACACCGTAAACGAGGTGAAGACGTTTGTATTGGCAACGGCGAGCTCGTTGTTGGCAACCCCCGCATCGGTGATGTAAGTGCCGCGAAAACCCTGCCCCCCCATGAAATTGCCAGCCGTGGTGAACTGCAGTGCGACATTGCTGTTCGGCGCCGGACTATCGAGCGGAGAACCGTTGGCCACGTTGACATACGTGGGCGGCGTGGCGAGCGCCGTAAAGTCGGGCGACGGATCGTAGATCTGAGAAACCCAATCGCCCAACGGCATGCCTTCGGGAACTGCTACGCCGCCGCTGTCGAAGAAGTCGGTCGGGACGCCAAAGACGGCATCAGGCACGGCCGTAAATGGACCGGTAATCGTGTTCAGCGCGGTCGTCGACTGCGACCCCACCGTACCATCTTCGAACGTAAACTGGCGCGTCTTGACGGCGGCGCACACATGAGGAGCGGTGAGTGCGACGATCAGAGCCGGCACGCCCGCCGCGCACACGACACGCGCCAGCAAACGAAACAATGGACGCGACATGTTTTGTCTTCCTCCAGTTGCAGAACGGACTTGCCGAAAACTCGTCGCCGCGGGCTCTGCGGCGGATAGATGAGGCCCACAGGCAGGCCGTTTCCAATAACTTTCACTCCGGCATGGACGCGGTTAGCCGCGCCCGGTGGTTTAGCCCTGCCGCCATGCAGGCGCCTAATAGACAATGGAGCGCTGGCAAAAGTCAACTATTTTTTTACGGAAACTGTATTTCAATGGCATGAACTGCCGTGTTCCTGCGTCGCCGCGAGCCGGCGAATGCTGAGGGTGCGGGAGGGCGTCAGCGAATTCCCGGCGCCCGAGGCCTCGGCGACGGCTCTTTGGCGGGTCGTCCATCCGACGCAACTGTCTGCGCGGCAAGAGCGTTCGCCGAGCTACAGAAACCGCCGCAGAACCTCGTCCGGCGCTGCCGCGTAGGTGCTCGGCTCCATCGAGCAACTTGCTCGACCCTGGCTCAGACTTCGCATCGCGCTGGAGTAGCCGAACAGCTCCGCCAGCGGCGCCTCGGCGTGCAGCACGGTAAGATGCCCGCGGTTCTGCGTTTGGGTGATGATCGCCCGCCGCTTTTGCAGGTCGCCCACCAGGTCGCCCACGTGGTCTTCCGGCGTGCTGATCTCCAGCCGCATGATCGGCTCCAGCAGCACCG
>JBIOVA010000164.1:0-4109 GCA_044867485.1 Lacipirellulaceae bacterium
TGAGGATGACGTCGAGGATCGACGCGGTCGTGTCGCGCTGCATGAGGATCACGAAGCCGACGATCTGGGCGCCGAGGAACGCGACGACGCCGAGCAGGAACTGAATGCCGCTCCACGCGGTGCGGAGGCCGCTGCTGTCGGGCGTGTATTTGCGGACCACCGCGCTTTCGATGATCACGGCGACGACCGACGCGAACGCGACCCACGCCCACCAGGGGAGCCGGTCGTCGCGGGCGGGTTGTTCTTCCTCGGGCTCCTTCTCCATGAGGCCGTCGACGTCGACGAATACGCCGGCGACGGCGTACCAGCCGCAGCGTTTGCAGATCGAGGCGCCGTTGCCGCCGAGGGGGGATTGGCACTTGGCGCAGCAGGGGCCGGTGGCGATTGGCTTGTCAGCAGCCGGCGCGGCAAGGGCGGGGTCAAGTTCGGCGACAGGCGTGGCGCTCACGACAAACCTCTTGGCTTGGTGTTGGCGGCAGGTCGGGCGGCGTCGGGAGTTGCGCGCCCCGGCAAGGATAGGTTGCGGATGACGCGGCGTGGCGGAATTGCCGGCATTTCCGGGAGAACTGTCCAAGATGCACGGCGGCGCGACGACGTGTCGTGAATCGGGTAAAATTTGGGCGGCTGCGCTTAGGGATTCGTCCGGCACGTCCGGCGTCCGTATTCCGAAGTACGAAGCAAATTGACGCGGGGCGTTGGCCGCGGATGCATGAGTTCTTGCGACTGGGCGTGTTTGGCGGGAGTTTTGATCCGGTGCACCGGGGCCATCTGGCATTGGCCGACTGCTGTTGGCGGCAGGCGCGGCTCGATCGAGTATTGTTCGTACCGGCAGCGCGGCAGCCGCACAAGCCTCGGGCGCCGCGGGCAAATGACGCTGATCGCGTGGCGATGCTGGAGTTGGCGCTCGCCGGGCGGCCGGAGTATGCGGTCTCGACGATTGAGATCGATCGCGGGGGAGTGAGCTACACAGTCGATACGCTGCGGGAGTTTCGCGCCCTGGAGCCGGACGCCGAGCTGTTCTTCTTGATGGGGGCCGATTCGCTCAGCGATCTGCCGATGTGGCGCGAGCCGACGGCGATCTGCGAGTTGGCGACGCCGGTGGTCGTACGGCGCTACGAGCATGGCGAGCCGGACTTTGCGGCGATCGCGCCGCTGGTTTCGGCGGCGCGGCTGGCGGAGATTCGCACCCTGCAGGTCGACATGCCGGAGACGCCGATCGCCAGCTCGGAGATTCAGCGATTGGTTGCCGATGGCGGGGAGTGGGAATCGCTCGTGCCGGCGGGAGTGGCGGCGTATATCAGGGAGCGCGGGTTGTATCGCGGATGATCCGCGCTTAGCCCCCGGTCAATGACCGGAGGCTGAGTGGTTACGCTGCGAGCTTGGCTTGGAGCAGGGCCGCCAACCCGGGCGAGAGGGAGCGACGAGCCAGGGCAGGTTCGTGTCGCAGGGCGTCGGCGACATCGGCGAGTTGTTCTTGCGGCGACTGCGTAACATCGAGCAGCAGCCATTTCTTGCCGGCAAACGCGCAATGGCCGCCGCCGGCGCCGTCGAGATACTCTTCGCGAATCTGGAAGTCCATCTGGCGGGCCAGTTCGAGGGCTTCCGCTAGCAGGGCGGCGGCGTGCATGTCGGTGGTCCTGGGGCGATTGAGTGGGGGGCGGGATTGTAACGCGATCAGTTTGAGTCGCCCAGCGGAGTTGGACGATACAGCGGGCAGACGCGGCGCGCTGGCGGGCAACGTGTTTCGGCAGCGGTAGTTAGGCCGCGCCGATGAGCGAAGTGAGTCGAAGTGGCGGGAGTGTGCCGCTCAAGCAAATCGGGCGAGATGGCGGCGACGGGGCAGTTTTGAGTGTTACTTCAAGGTCTGCCGAGTGGTCTGGACGCAAGTCTTCAGGCCGGACCCCTCGGCAGACCTCGGGGTGACAGAATCGCGCGGAGGGAGCGGATGACCGAGTCGGCCCACGAGGAGCTAGCAGCGCTGCGGCGCGAGCTGACGCAGGCCCAGCGGATGACGGCGCTCGGCGAGCTCGTGAGCACGACGACGCACGAGTTCAACAACGTGTTGATGACAATCATCAACTACGCGAAGCTCGGGCTGCGGCACAAGGACGACGCGACGCGGGACAAGGCGTTCGATCGCATTCTGGCGGCGGCGCAGCGGGCCGAGCGGATTACCAACGGCGTGCTGGGGATGGCCCGCAATCGGAGCGTGGACTTTGCCCCGACGGAGTTGGCGCCGCTGGTCGAGGAGACGATGACGCTGTTGGAGCGGGAGATGCAAAAGTACCGCGTAGCGGTGCGGCGGGAGTTTTCGCCGGCGCCGGCGGTGCGGGCCGTGGGGAATCAGATTCAGCAGGTGGTGCTCAATCTGGCCACCAACGCCCGCCAGGCGATGCCGGGGGGTGGCGAGCTGACGCTACGGATCGCCCACGACGAAGCGGCAGGGTTGGTCGATCTCACCGTACGCGACACGGGGAAGGGCATCCCGCGGCAGGAGCTGCCGAAGATTTTCGAGCGCTACTACACGACCAAAAGCGGGCCCGATGCAACGGGCAAGGGCGGCACGGGTGTAGGCTTGTCAACGTGCCGCGACATCGTCGAGGCCCACCAGGGGCGGATTCGCGTTGAGAGCACCGTGGGGAAGGGAACGGCGTTCACCGTGCGACTGCCGGTGTGGCGCGAAGAGGCAAACGCCGCGAGCGCGGTGGCGACGCTGGGCGTGCCGATGGATGGGGCGACGATGCGCATTGAGAACTAGCGCCGCATCCTCACTTCTTTGATAGCGGCGGCCGGGGGCCGCTGGCTTCCGCCTGCGGCTAACATCGAGCGTGATGGCGGCCGGTTAGTTGGCGACCGTGGCGTTCGCAGGCTGCGGCGTAAGGCGGCCTTGGATGTCGGCGAGCATGCGCTGCTCCAGCGCCGGATCTCGGCCGAGGAGGATCCAGTTGCCGGCGAGGCGGACGGGATTGACCGGCTCCTCGCGATTGGAGGGGATCGAAGCGTCGTTGCGGAGCGTCGCGGCGCCGGCGGTCGCATTCTCGGGGTGCGGTAGGTTCTCGATGTCCTTCTCGACCGTCACGTCGATGAGATAGCCCGTCGCATCGGGGATGACGCGCACGACGCAACGGCGGCGGATTGTTTGGAACGTGCTCTCCCAGCGGTTGTAACGGCCAACCGAGTCGCGGCGGTGGGGCTCGACGATCGTGGCGCCGACGCGGGGAAAGACGTCGATGCGGCCTTCGGTGAGAATGTCGCCCACGAGTTGCACCTGGCGTTCGCGCTCGATGCGGAAGTAATCGTCCGTGGCGTCGACGATTTGCTCCCAGGTCCAGTCGCGGTTGGCGACGGGGACATGGATCTGGCTGGGGCCGCCGGGGACGACGCCGACCGCCGGCTCGCCCGTGAAGGGCACGGCGGAGGGATCGCCCGTGAAGGGATCGACCAGCATGCCCTCGGCGGACGTGACGGGCGGCGCGGCGAAGAGTTGTTGCGGCGGGAGTTGGCCGGGAACCGCGGGCTGCACGATTTGCACGGGTTGGCAGCCAAGGGCGGCCAGCGCGCAGAACGTCACGCAGCAGCGCAGCGTGAGCGGCGTGTAGCTTGGAGAGGGACGCACAGGCCGCGGAGTTTCGTGAAAGCGGCGCGTGCGAGCAAGGGCGAAAGGTGCTGTCGGCGTAGTGCTAGCAAGAAGTGTTTCACGCGGATCGCCATGAAACACCTCGCGTACCAAATGCAGCGCCCCTCCCCATCAAGGGGAGGGGGACGGAGGAGTCGGATCGACTTAGTAGTCGCTTTCCATTCCGAGGCGCATTTTCAGCTCCTCGAACTGGGCGATGAAGCCGTCGTTGGTCGAGTGGACGTGCTCGGCCTCGGTGATAAACCGCATCTGGTCGCGGCAGGGGACGTCCTCGTCGACCAGGATGCGTTCGTACTCGCGGAGGTCGCGTCCGTAGACGATCAGCAGCTTGTGCTCGTCGAACTGCACTTCCTGCGGGATCGACGGGTTGAGCACGGCCAGGCCCGTGCAGCCGTCGTTCAATAGCAGGTCTTCATAGTCCCACAGCAGGCTCTTGAAGACGGGCAGATCGATGTGCTCGCGGTAGAGATCG
>JBIOVA010000165.1:0-15529 GCA_044867485.1 Lacipirellulaceae bacterium
TGCGCGTCTTGGCCGTCGCGCCTTCGTAGGCCGTTTCGGTCGTGACGCGGTTGTAGCCATCGTAGGCGTAGTCCGTGCGGTTCCCGGCCGGGTCGACCAGCCGCAGCAGGTTCCCCACGTCGTCGTACCGGCGGACCGTCGCGTCGCCGCGGCCGTCCGTCGAGCGGACCTGCCGCCCGAGCGCGTCGTAAACAAACCGGTCCGTCTCGTTGTCGCCGTTGGTTTGCGACAGCAGGTTGCCGGCCGCGTCGTAGGTGAACTTCGTCGTGTGGGGGAGGACAGATCCCATCCCATCGGGGTCGGGATCGATCGCCTCCGTGAGCCGGTCCAGAAGGTCGTATTTGCTGCGGCTCACGCGGCCCAGGGGGTCGACCTCGCCGACGACGTTGCCGACGGCGTCATACAAGAACCGCGTGGTGCGGACTTCCGTCATGGTTCCTACGAGGCCCGAGTCCGTCGATTCGACCGTGCGGCCCAGCGCGTCGTAGCGGAACGTCGTGGCGATCTGCCGCGGATCGGGGCCGGGGTTCTCTTCGACCTTCGTCACGTTGCCGGCGGCATCGTAGCTCGTGACCGCAAACCGCACGTTGGCGCCGGTTCCGTCGGCGTTAAAGATTTCCGCGACAGGCCGATTCAGCCCGTCATACGTCGTCAGCGTCCGCCGCTGGAGCGTGGCGTGCCCGGGCAGTTCAATCGTTTCGGTCGGGTTGCCGACGGCGTCGTACTTGAACTGCGTGACGGTCTGCTGAGCGCCGCCGGCGTCGAGCGTTTCCAACGTCCGGCGGTTGCGAAGATCGTATTGGTAGGTCGTGTCGCGTACGGCCGCGCCCGTCGCGCGGCGTTCCTGGACCTTCACAAGGTTGCCAAAGCCGTCGTAGAAGTTCGTGGTGAGGAGATTGACGAGCTGATTGGGCGTAGGCTGCGGCCCATTGTCGTCGCCGGAATAGCCCCGGTCGACGACCTCGAGCCGATTCAGCTCGTCGTAGAAGTAGGCCGTCGTGCGGTCAGTGGCGTCACCCGTCGTTGCCATGCCGATTTCATCAATCTCCTTTTTGAGATTGCCGTTGGCGTCGTACTGGTACTCCCGCGTGATGACCCGCTCGATTCGCACCGCGTCGGCGTGCAGCAATCCGTTGCCAGGCTGCGTGAGCGACACCTTGAGCGTGTGGAGCGCGGCGTCGCCAGGGCCGCTCCCGACCGTCACCGATGGCATCTCCTCCCAACCGCGGGCGAAGCCTTCGTCGTACCGCAGCCATGTATCGGGCTGATGCTGCTGTTGCAGGCTGAAGCCGGGATCTCCAGGGTATCCAAACGAACTGCCGTCGATCGACACCGTGGGCGACAGCCAATCCTGCCGCGTAATGTCCGGCGTCCACGTGACGGCGATCTTGTAGTCGCCGGCCGGCAGGTTGTCGAACGTCCAAACGCCCTGAGCAAATGCCCCGGTCGACGTGACGTCGGTGCGATCGCCGCCGAACGACTGAGCGTGAACCGTCGGCGTCAGTACGTCGTCCCCGTCGCGCGGCCCGAAGCCCGGATCGCCGTCGTCGACGACCTCGGCCAGCGTCGTCCGCTCGAACCGCAGCCGGCCGAGGGAGTCGTACTCGAACGTCTTGATCGTGCCGCGCGGGTCGATCTCCTCGATCACGCGGCCGGCGGCGTCGTACTTGCGGCGAGTCGTCGACGGCAGGCCCGGGTCCGTTTCGTCCGGGTCGGGGGAGCGCGTGAGCACCGCCCGGCCTCGCTTGTCGTAGAGCGTGAACGCGGCCCGATTGAGCGCATCAGCCGCGATCACGATCTGGCCGACGGCGTTGAACACGGTCCGCGACCGGCCGCCGAGGGCGTCGGTCGCCGCGACGACGCGGTTGAAGGCGTCGTACTGGAACCGCGTGGCGAACCCCCGCGGGTCGGTCACGGCCGTCTGGTTGCCGGCCGCGTCGTACCGGTAGGTCGTCACGGGGCTGAGTAAGCTGCCGGCGTCGTCAGGATCGGGCAGCGTCGTGCTGGCCAGCCGGCCGAAGGCATCGTAGGCGAACGAGGTCATGAAGCCGAGCTCGTTGAACGTCCGGCGCGTGCGCCCGGCGGCGTCGTACGCGATGCGCGTGCTGGTCGAGTCGGCGTTCACGACCTCCCGCGGCCGATTGAACGCGTCGTACGTGGTCGCGACGACGTGGACGCGATTGTTCGCAATGTTGTCCGCGATCAACTCGCGCGGATCGGCGGGAATCGTCCCCAACTGGGTCACGTCGTACATCACGGCGCGGCGGACGTTGCCGCCCGCGTCGTAGTCCGCCGTCGCCAGCGCGACCAGCGGCCCGCTGGACAACTGCGTCGGAGGCGCGGCCGAACGATATGTTTCCAGGACCTTTCCTTGAAGCGTCTGCGAGCGGACGACTCGGCCCAGCTTGTCGTATTGGAATTGGCTGGCGTTGCGTTCGGGATCGATCGTCTCGACGAGGTTGCCGAGCTTGTCGTACTTGTTCGTGGTGACGGCCGTGAGCGATCCGTCGATCATGGCGCCCGTCTCGGAGAAGCGCCGGCCCGCCTTCGACTCGGTCAGCCGCCCGGCGGCGTCATACTTCGATTCGACCGCCGTCCCGACGGCATTGATCGAGGTCACGACGTTGCCCGCGCCGTCGTATCGCGTGCGCTCGACGGCGCCGTCGGGATGGATCGTCTGGATGAGCCGATTGCGGCTGTCGTAGACGAACTCCGTGGCGCGGCCCAGTTCGTCCGTGATCTCGATGCAGTTGCCGAAGGCGTCGTACTTGTGGAGCCGGAACGTGCCGTCGGGGTTCGTCGTTTTGACCAGCCGCCCGCGGCCGTCGTACTCGAACTGCGTGACGCGGCCGAGCGGGTCAATCGACTCCCGCACGCGGCCGACGGCGTCGTACTTGAACGTCGTCGCAAACTGATCAAACGGGTCGATCGCCGCGTTCACGTCGGCATAGCCGGTCTCCTTCAAGCGGCCGAGCGCATCGTAAACGCTCTCGGTGACGACGCCCGTCGGATCGACGCGCTGGACAACCTGGCCGAACGAGTTGTAGGTGCTGAGCCCGCTAAAATACCCGTCGCTGGTCTTGGTCCAAACGACATTCCCCGCGGCGTCGTAGTCGAACGTCGTTTCGTACTCGTCGAACCATTGGACGCCCATGGTCCCCGTCGCTGGTGCGGATTGCTGGTCAATTGTGGCAATCTCGTTGCCATTGACGCGATACTTGACCGCTGTGCTGCGGCTAGCCGCCTTAATCCACGTGGCCGAGATGCGGTACGTGCCCGCTGCAAGATTTCCGAACGTCCACTTGGCTTCGGCGCCTGTCGCCTGTCCGGCAGGCACGATCACCGAGTCCACGGCGTACCGCGGCGTCTGCGCGTCGACCGTATCAAATTCATTGACGACCGTTTCGTTCAGCGAGAACCCCGCCGAGCGGCCGATTAGATCGTCATCGATGATTCGCGTCTCCAAGATGTTTCCTAACTCATCGACGCGGTCGATCCGCACCGCGTCGAGCGACGCCGTGCCCGTCAATCCGGCGAGCGGCGCGGTGACGGTTAGCGTCCCATTCTCTGCGACGCCCGCGACGCTGCCCAAAATCCGCCACGCGACGGCGCCAATCCCATTAGCCGCCTCGGTGATACGGGCATTGCGGCGCCCGTCGACGACCGACTTGAGCAAGCCGTCCTTGGGATCGGTCGGAGAGGTCGAGTAGTACGAGCGCGTCTGCACATTTCCTTCGGCGTCGATCGTCTGCGTGATCCGGCCGTTGGCGTCGTAGAGATGGGAGGTGGGCAGGTTCTGGCCGCCGTAGTCGACGACGATCGACGACACGTTCGCAATATGCGGCTTGTTCGCCGGCTGCGAGTAGTCGAACCGCGTGACCAACGGCGACGTCTCGGAGGGATAGTGCTTGGCCGTCGCGTCCTTGAGCTGATTGCGCTTGAACGCCGGATCGCTCGTGCCGTAGTAGGTGAATGTCTCGACGGCGCCGCGCTCGTCCGTCGTCGAGGACAAGAGAAACGCCTCCGGAGTGTTGATGGCTCCCCACTCGTACCTCTGACGGGTCCGATCGGCATTGATTTGCGTCTCCAACCGGCCATCGTCTCGATGGATGTAGGTCTCGACGTTGCCACGCTCATCGGTGAAGTCCGTGAGGTTCCGCAGGATGTTGTAAGTGAACGACTGGACTTGGGCGCTCGGATCCGGCGTCGGCTCTGGCACGGGATTTGGCGACTGACCAGTGTAGATAACATTACTAATCGTGAAATTGAATGTTGCGTCACTGACCGCCTCAACTACTGGTTGAAGAAATCCGAAGGTGTTCGCTTGGAGCGTCGCGCCAGCAGGAATATCGACGCTCGCATCCATCACTACGGCCAGTGACGAATTGAATAGTCGGAAGCGCACCTTTCCAGCGCCAGATTCCTCATTGTTGACATCAAGATCGAAAGTATAAGTGCCTTCGTTGACAATAACTCCACCGCCTCCGGACACAACGTTGGCGGCCTTCGCGCGAAACACGAAACTCGTTAAGGAGTAGTTTGTGTCGAGCGTAAATCCGAATATGTTGTCAAAGTCGCCGCGATCAAAGAAGCCGAAGGTAAAATGCGGATCAACAATCGTTGTATTGTCAGTGCTGGAATCAAAGGAAAGTGTTCCCGAGGCGCCGAATCCCCCGATCGTATTCGCCGAGAGTGTGCTGCTCGCCAGGGGCAGTGACGTGTCGCCAAGATATCCTCCTCCTTCCTGGTCTGCTGTCGTAAAGCTCGATCGAGCAGCATCAAAGATTCCCCCTGCGGAGTTCGTGCTGGCAGTGTAATTGTTCGGCGCATCTGTGTTGCGCAGGCCGGCGAAGCTGGAAAGATTTGCCGGTATCAGGGGCAGCGGCGGTGACGGCTTGTGCTGCGCTACGCGAAAGGCGCGGCCGTTGACGTAGTACTCATATTCATGCCGCGCACCATCTGGTTCAGTGATTCGACGAATCAACCCCTTGGCAAAGTGGTCAGCGACCGTGTTATATGCGTACTGCACGGTTGGTCTGCCGTCGATGCTCTCATATGAGTTGTTGACAATGCCAATCATCGGTGCCGTCGCGCCCATGAGACGATGTGGCGATGAGACGCCAGTTACAGTGATGTCCGTATAAGCGAAGTTCCAAGCTTCGGCGCTGGCCCCGTTGTCGATCTTTCGGATTTCAGATATCGTCGCAGTGTTGCTATTCGTCGTATAGTCAAACTCCAATCGCCTGGCCTGAAGTGCTTCGGTCGAGTGAACGTCGCGCACCCACTTTATGTTGCGGGCCGGGCCGGTATCGTATTCGACAACCGCTCCGTCGCCGTTCCGATCGAGAATCTTGGCAAGCCGGCCGACGACCTTCCGACCGGACTGGTCCACGTTGTTGACGAAAGAGAAGTGATGCTCGACGCCGTCGCGATCCTTGAAACGCAATTCCGCCCACGATCCGGGGGTGAACACCTCTTGGTTGGAGCCATTGTAAAGATGAACTTCCCCCTTGAGGTCGCCGGGAACGTCGTATCCATTTCCCGCTTGGTTGACCTTGAACGTGTGCCGCACGCCATTTGAGTCGAGCCAAACGACATCCGTGGCTCCTGCGCTCTCCTTGTAGAGCACGTCGCCGAAGCTATACATCCAGCCGACGCCCATGCCGAAGTCGTCCTTCGACATGGAGTCGTAGTGGCGCGAAAAGTCGAGCGGCACGCCAAGGTTCGGGTAGGCGAAATCTGTCTCGTCGCGATACATGCCGCCCGTGGCGACATCGACCGGATCGCCGCTCGTAACAGCTATCGGCGGCTTGTACGTCGGGAAGGTGGGCGCGGGCGCGGCCGTCTTGTTGCTAGAATAGCCGCCCGCCGACGAGTCTTGCTCAACGATGATGTATCCGGTCGATATTCCGGGAATGTCGGCGACGTAGACCGCGCCAACCCACCCGGCGGGGTTCTGAATGTAGCTTGAGACTGTCTCTGTGCCCGATGGATCATACAGATTCGTCCTCATGAACGGCACGAGGATGGTGACCGTTGTGATGCCCGTGTTGGCGACGAGTTGAGGGTTTGTGGAGAGACTATTGAAGAATTCCCAAACGGCGTGACCGACGTTCGTTGTGGACGTGTGATGCCGCAAGAGGCCGTTGGAGGAATTTGTCAGGACGTTCTCGTCAACCGGGCCAGCGCCTGCCGCATCAAAACGCGGAAGGCCTTGCGGGTTAATGTACCACGCGTGTTTGTATTGATGACTCCAATTATTTGTTTCTTGGGGGCGCGTGCTTTCAAACACCATGATCGAGTCAGCCGCACCGAGAGCGTTGGCGCTTGTAATTCCCATGTTTCTTTGCGCTGCGCGCTGGAGGCCCTTCATCGTCGAGATGCTGGGCGCGCTAATCACCTCTTCCACGATGTTGTGCTCCAAAGCGGAGCTGTGATACCCGCCGGCCTGCCACGCCTCTATGTTAAGCAAGCCGTTATCGCTTCGAGGCGAGCCGTGCGTGGTGTTCGGAAGATCGATTCCGAAATTCAGCGGCGCAATGCCGTAGGGGAGATACTCAATGACGACGTCGTTGGACCCTTCGGGCGCTGGATCGAGGAGCAGCACAGGTTCCGCCTTGACGATGCCGGAGCCGACCCATGTCTGAACGCCTACGGTGTGCATCAGCCTATCGACAGCTCTATTTCCGACATTAAAGTCGTACCAGTATTTCGCCACGGCATACGCGGTCAGATCGTCGACGTCTTTGAGAAGCGCAGCTTCAGTCGTATCCGTCGCGACGGCGTTTAGGAGCTGACTCTGTAGCGCCGTCAAGCTGTCCCGCGAGTACTGATTCGCGTCAAGTCCCAGAGTGATGATTTCCCCCGGCTTTTCCGTAAACGTGATCTTTTGGTCGCTTGTGGTGGGTCCAGGCGGATTGCTCGTTCCTGCGGGCGTAGGCGGCGCGTACTTGATCGGCGCGAAGTGCGTCACCTCGATCGTGGCAGTGTCTGAGGAATTGAAGTACTCGCCCGACGCCGCCGACTGGCGCACCACGCCGTCGACGACAAGCCGGCCGAAGAACTGCGGCGACGTCGCCGCTGCAATGAGGTTGGGATTCTCAATGGTGGAAGGGGCAGCGCTATCGGCAAACGTAATCTGGATTGCATCCAGGCTGTACGTGGGCACGACCAATTCGTCGTTCCAGAATTCCGTCGATCCCTTCAGCAGGCGAATTCTGACGCGGTGCGAATACTTCTCGGCCGGCTTTGTGCCGTCGGCGTCGACGCCTGCCGCGAGCAGTGTGCTGAGGTTGTCGAAGGTGCGAACGTCCGTGGGCGCGACCCCTCCCGCAGCCCCGACGGGAACTTCTGTAAACGACTTTGTCAAAATCGGGCCGTCGTGGGCGACGTCGCTCAGCGAAGCACCGGGATAGGTGTCGGCCAGGTACTCCATCACCTGGTCCTCGAAGAACTCCAGCGGCAGTCGATGATCCTTTTCTGGATCGAGCGTCAGATACTCAAACTCGTCGAAGAGCCCGCTGGCCGGCTGGCCTAAGCCTGCGCCGCTGCCGTTGACGTCGATGAGATCCAACGTCGGGCTGAGGGGAATTCCCGCCTGTCGGTCTTTGAACTTCCACGACGGATCAAGATCGACGAGTTGGACGCTTGTGGTGCGAGGCACGTAGGCCCGGACCCAGGCGTGCTGAAATGTGATTTGCCCGTTTGCCAACGTTGCGTTTGCGTCAAGAGAGCTCTGGATGATATATAAAGCCGCATTGGCTGCTTGCGATGCATTGCTGTTCGAGACGCCAAGCCATTGGACAACTTCAGCCGCGTCAACAGAAACCTGCCCGGACGCGAGATACGCCACCACGCCAATCGCCGTCAGCTTCTGCTCCAGCAGCGCCGCCTGATCCCAATCATTCCCCGCCTTGGTCTGCTCCGTCGCCGTCGGGCCCTTCATCAGGCCCGGGTACAGCTCCAGTTCGACGTTGTTGTACACCTCCTCAAACACGTCGATGATCTTCTGAATCGGCCCGTCGGCGTCTAGCACGCCGCCGCTCAGGTAGCCGTCAAACCACGTCGTGCTCCAGCCCGACTGGTACTCGAACTTTCCGCTCGCCGCCGCAGCAGACAACGGTTGCGACAACGCAACTCCCCATTGTCCGCCCGCCGTCTTGCGAATGAGGTCTACCCGGCCGTCGCGATTGGCGTCCGCGAGATATCGCACGGCGCCCGATTCGCGAAAGAGGTTGGACTCCGTCGTATTCCAAACGCCGTCAACGATCAGCAGCGCAGGCGACTCGTGAAAGCTGACGATTCTCCAGCCGTAGGGCGCCGCGGCTCCGTCCCAAACAAGCAGCTCGTCTGCGCCGTCGCCGTCGACGTCGCCGGCGAGGAAATCCGATGCCCAATTGCCCGACCCCGTCGGACCGAGATTCGTGTGAACGACGAACGACGTCCCATCCGAAATCGCGACGTGATAGTTCGCGTTAGTCCGCACGAACACGTCGTCGCGGCCGTCGCCGTTGAAGTCGCCGGGGACCACGGAGTCGATCGTTTGGTTCTCGGGCAGGAACCCCCAAGCTTCAACGTCAAATCCGCCGACCAAAGTTGAGCTGGCGACGACATTGAACGCGCGGCTCAGGGGATCGTACAACAGTTGATCCTTGCGGCCATCCCCGTTGTAGTCGGCCTGCGGACCTTGCGGCGCTGAAAGCTCGACGGCGCCGATATCCACTGCCGTCGGCCCGTTCGTCTCGGGGCGATCCGTCGTCCGCTGATATCCACGCTGATCCGTGGATAGCGCGCTCGAGACTCCTTGATCAATCGCTTTGCTGCCCGGTAGCGGCGCGTGCGTGAACGTTGGCCCGCCGTGGTCGTCCAGCGGCGAGAGCTTCGCCGTTTCGCCGGCAAGCAGCTTGGTTCCTTGCGACGGCGTCGCGGCAACGCCCGCGCCGAAAAGGTTGCCTGCCGACGAGGCGGAGATGGCGCCGCCGAGATCGCCATGGGCATTGTCCGCGAGGATCGTGTTGAAGAGGTTCGCCGTTCCGGCAAGGTTGCTGAGTCCGCCGGTCGTGCTGGAGCTCAGCTCGGCGTTGTTGGCCACGATCGTTGCGTTATGCACATTGAGCGTCACGTTGCCCGAATTGATTCGCACGCCGCCGCCAAGGGAGCTCGAATTGTTCGAGATTGTGATGTTTTTCAGATCCGCCGTGATCGCCGCGCCGCCGCTCCAGAAGGCGATGCCGCCGCCTTGTCCCGAGGCGGAGTTGGCCGAGTTACTCGAAATCGTGCTGGTCTCGATCAAGGCCGACCCACCGGCGGTTGCCGAGGCGATGATGTTCAGGCCGCCGGCGTGCATTTGCGACCGATTGCCGGCAATCGTGCTGTTGCGGATGGTGAGCGCGGCGCCCCCCCGGCTCTCAATGCCGCCGCCGGAGCCGGTAGCTTCATTGTTGGAAACGACCACATGGTCAAGCGTCAAATTGCCTTCATTGAGGATGCCGCCCCCATAGTCAGCTCGCCCGCCTGAGATCGTCACGCCCGATATCGTCGCCGTAACGCCTGTCTGGACTTTAAACACTCTGGCGAACGTCGAGCTCGTGTGGGCGTCCTGCGCATCGATGGTCATCAATGCTGCGCCGGCGCCCGTGATGGTCGTGGCGACGACGGACGAGATCGCAAGCTCGCCGTTTGTCAGCCGAATCGTTCCGCCGTTTAGCGTTGCGTCAAACGTGACAGCCCCGCCGCCGACCAGCGCTTCGCGCAGCGACGTTATGTTTGGATCACTGTCGACCGTGTCTGCCAATGTGTTGACCACGCCGGCGAGCATCTGCCGCGACTCGAGCCGCTCGATCCGCGTGACCCGGCCCATTGGGTTTGACCGTCGCGCACGCTTTCGCGGTCGGCGCCGAAATCCAAGCTGAGCGAGGGTGGTCGTCCACGAGGAGGGTCGGCTGCGCATGGTTGCGTCTCCAGTCAAAAAAAGGCCTCGCCGCGGCGGCGCCAGGCGGCCGTGCGGGGCGGGAACGTGTGAAAATCCACGCCGCGGCGTGCGGGACCGGAGTTTCACGCCTGCGACCATAGCGTTCGCCGACGGGGACGATCTACGGACGATCTCGGGCGCTGACGGGCGCTAATGGGCGCAGACGGGCGCACACGGGCGCAATGTCGATCCCCTGAAACGCCGCCCAGACGGCGGGGAAGGCAACCGGTTCTGCCGGGCCGAGGCGCCTTGCCGACCACGCGCGGCCGACGCTATCCGACGGGTTCCCACACGATCCCTTCGCCCGTCCCGTCCCCAAAGAAGTGAATCGCCGGCTCGACATGGCGGCGATTCAGCCCCTTGATGGCGTCGCTCAGCCGCCGCTTGGCGTAGAGGCCTTCCTGCGGCGAGAGCGGGTCGTCGATTCGTACCGGCCACGACGCTTCCTCAAAGGAGGCCAGAATCGTTTTCTGGCTCGGGGCCGATCGGCGAAATCGCTTGACGAGCCGCCCGTTGAAGCAGAGCTCGCACCGCGCTTCGTCGAAGTGCGGGCCATCACGTCTCGTGCGGCGATTTCCCGGGCTGTCCGCCGCGGCGAGCAGGATGCTTAGCGGCGAGGGGCCATGGGCGAAGAACAAGGCGGTCAGCTCCGTGGAGTTCTCGGCCACCACAAATCGTCCGAGCTCTGTGATGACGAAGCAACTGTTCGGCGTGAACGCCCCGCAGGCGGTGGGCGTGAAGAGCCGTCGCGACTGAGCCGGCGCTGCGACCTCCACCTGATGGCCGGCAAACCCTCGATACAGCAGCCAACGGAGATCGCTGAGCGATGCGCCCGTTTTACAGAGCTCCGAGACTTCGACGGCAAAGTCCCACACATCCGAGCCCACGTCCTCGGCGTATCGGTGAGCTTGAGCCAAGATCGCCAGCGCCTCGACCAGCGGTCGGGTCAACATTGGCGACCCTGCCGATGCCCACGGAGACGGGAAGTGGTCGAAGTCGTGCATGGCCGCTTGCTGCGCACAGCGAACCTTTGCCCAACTTCCAAGCAGTTGGGCGAACATGAAGGCGCGCTCGCGTCGGATTGGACCTCGGTGGAGTGTGACTCGCTCTGCAAGGCTTGCGGCCTTGCATCGTCCCTCCGCCAGACGAGATGACGCTCGTCGCGGCATCGCGCCGCAGGGACCAAGCCGTCTGTTCCGTGCAAATAGTTTTGGGATGGAAGTCGCTAACTTCCTGAGCGACTGCATTCAACGTGCGTCGTCCACCAACAGCTTCTCGACGAGGAATCGTTCCGAATATATCGCGTCTTGAAAGTACTGCAAGAAATTCGGCAGTTTTCTTTGAAGCCGCTAGGGTGAACACCCCAATCAGCTTGCCGGGGCTGCGCTGCAGGTCGAGTCGATCGACCAGTCCAAGCCCTGGGGCTCGCGTCTGGCGGGCAATATGTTGAGCATTTGGCCCTAAAACGCCGGCCGTAGGCTGCTCGCACGTCGGTTTCCCTATGGTAGAATTGCAGTATGTGGAAGCACGTGAAGGTCGCGCGGAGGGAGCCGGGGACTCTCGGCCTTGGCTGGCAACAATTCACCTGAATGAGGTGCATCGCGATGACGACCCTTTCGCCCTCTCCCACGGCGTTCGACTTCCGCAGCGAACTGGAATCACTCCGCAACTACCGACTCTGGTTTCTGATCCTCGGCATCGCGATGGTGGCCATCGGCACGTTCGCCATCGGCTTTTCGTGCATCACAACGGTCACGATGACGGCGACTTGGCTGTTCGGTTTCCTGCTTCTCGGCGGCGGCATTGCCGAAGTCGTCCATTCGTTTTGGGTCGGTCGTTGGAGCGGGATGCTCGTCCACCTGTTAATGGGCGTGCTCTACACGCTCGTCGGCTTCCTGATCATCGATCAGCCGGTGAATGCAGCCGTGCAAGTCACGTTGTTGATCGCCATCTTCTTAATGGTCGGCGGCATCTTTCGCATTGTCCTGTCCGTCAGCGAGAGGTTCACCGGGTGGGGTTGGGTCCTGCTCAATGGAGCGGTCACGTTCATGCTGGGACTCATGATCTACAAGCAGTGGCCTGCTTCCAGCTTGTGGGTCATCGGTCTGTTCATCGGCATCGACCTCATCTTCAACGGGTGGGCGTGGATCGCGCTGTGGTTCGGACTGCGACGTCTACCAGCAACCGTGTAAGCCGTGACGCGAGGCGCTGAGGCGCCGGTCGCCGCACCCTTCACGCGATCGACCTAAGACAGACGGTCATCTGGAAACAGAAGTCGTTGACTTGGATCTCGCGTTTGCTTTCGCTTCCTTGGTGATCTTCCAGGAATCAATGGAGGCATACGGCGAGCAATCTCATCGAGAGTTCGACCGGTCCGCACGCTCCTAGGTTGTTCGGTGAGGATGTCCACTTCCTGAAGCGATCGAGCGTCGACATCAAGCGCCTTCCTTAGCTCCCACTTCGTCTGTCTCTGGTCAGAGCGAGGCCGCCATCGAGTAAGCGTCCAGCTCCCCTTAAGCTTTTCGCCGTCAAGTCGAAAATTCAGCTGGCCGGCGCGGAGGGCTTCGCTTACATCCTGGTCGGTCATCCAAAACCCCCAATCCCAAAGCATGACGGTTCCAGCGCCATACAAGCCCGCGGGAATCGTTCCCTCGAAGTCACGAATCGCGTGATCGCTGACCCGTTTGGCCAATCGGCTCACGTTGGCATCAAGGCAAGGTCCTTTAGGCACGACCCAGCTCTTGAGAAAGCCGGCGTATTCCAATCGAAAGTCGTAGTGAAGGTATGTAGCGTCATGCAGTTTTACGACAAAAAGCCGTGGTGATTTATCTCGGGATCGCCATTCCACCGCCTGGCTAGTCGGATTGAAAAATCTCTGTTGGTGGTGAGCGGTCAATACCATGGTGCGCAGCTCCGGCAACCATAGATAACTCAAGGAGAAGGGCGCTAGCCTACTGACTGCGAGCCCGCCCGAACCTAGATGTAGTATACTAATGTATATACTATCGCACCAACGTGGTGCATGCAACGGGTGGGCGGTGTGAGTTGAGGCGTGGCCCTAATCGTACCGCCAGCGATTTTTGAGACGTGCCGTCGTGAGGAGCGCGACCGGCGAATAGGCTCCAGAGGCGCGAGTTGCACGCCTTCGCCCCAGCGAAGAAATTGCCATCCGCGTCGCGCGCGGCGGAGGGGACACGATCGATAAAGCCAAGAAACGCCAAAACCCTTGCCGGAGCAAGGGTTTTGACGCTGATCGTCGCCAGTTGTCATCAACTGGCAAAGTGGAGGCGGCGGGAATCGAACCCGCGTCCCGTATGATCTCCACGGAGGCTTCTACGTGCGTAGTCGGCGCTTTTGGTTTTGCACTCAGAGCGCCTGGCCGACGGAGCTCGCTGAGTACTAGCTCGGAACTTTATTTCGCCGTGAACGTACCGGGCGATGACCCACGGCTAGCCGGAATTGGTGACGGGCGTCCGGGCCGATCCGACGTCAGCCCTTAGCCCGGGCAGCCTGTTTAACTAGGCAGCCAAAGCATAGGAACCTTCGGCAATTGAAGGTTGTGATCAGCTTTTAACGTGGCCCACTGATCAACCACGGCACGCCACCTACGCTTCGCCCATCCGGTCGAAACCAGTTCGCCCCCTTGATGCGGCTGGAAGCCACGGTGAACAGTCAATTATACGTTGTTCGGCTGCTGAGAACTACGGGCTTGAGGAGGCTGCGGCTGCGGGGATTCAGGAGTCAGGCTTGGGAATCGTCCTGCTTTGACTTTGACGACGGGTCTTTGGCGTGATTCGGGGGATGCGACATGCCGTTGGGACCGCCGCCGGGGAGGATGCGGAGGACGAGCAGCGCGAGAATCGTGGCAATCACGGCCGTGAGGGCGTGGCCCAGGGCGACGGTCATACCGAGGGCGGCGGTGGTCCAGATGCCGGCGGCGGTGGTGAGGCCGTGGATCTCTTCGCCTTGGCGGCCCTTGACGATAGCGCCCGCGCCGAGGAAGCCGATGCCTGCCACGAGCCCCTGGACGACGCGGGCGATGGCCTGATCGTCGGCGCCGGTCTCCAGCGGCACGAGGACGAACAGCGCGGCGCCCAAGGCGACGAGCATGTGCGTGCGGATGCCGGCGGCTTTGCCGGTAGTTTCGCGTTCGTAGCCCAGGGCTCCGCCCAGCGCGGCGGCGACGATGAGGCGGAAGATTACGCGCGCGGCGGTGGCGGCGTCGCCGAGGTCGGCGAACTCGTGGGCGAGGGCGGCGGTGATTTGGTCCCAGAGGGGCATGGGGAAGGGGGCAGGAGCCAGGGGTCAGGAGTCAGTGGGCCGTTGCGTCGAAGCGAAAAGGCAAGCAGGTGGAAAGCGTCGGACGGGATGATGCTTCCTTGGGCTGGCGGAGCGGGTTGAGTCTGGGGGGCGAGTCCCTTTATACTCTCGGCCAGCGGGAGTTTGCCAATTAGCCAAGCTCGGCAAGGCAGGGAGGGCCTGAACGTCGAGCGCGACCCTGGGAGCCATCGCCGTGGCCAAGAAGAAAGCTGACGCCCCCTCCCCGAAGACCAAGACCACGCCCGACGCCAAGGCGAAGGCAATGAAGGAAGCCAACGGCGCTAAGCCGCAAGCGGCAAAGAAGGCTGCCGCGGCAAAGCGGGCGCTGACGAGCGAAGAGATTGGGCATGTGGCCGGCGATGTTTGGCGAGCCTTGTCCGACGGCGGCGGGCAAACACTGGCGGCGCTGAAAAAGTCCGTTGATGCGTCCGACGAGTTGGTGCTTGCCGCGCTGGGCTGGCTGGCCCGCGAGGACAAGCTCGCGTTCGAGGGCAACGGCCGGAGCGTGACGGTGTCGCTGGCGTAGATGCGCGGCCGCCAGTGGACGGCCAATGCACTCCGCAGGCCGCATGCGCATTTGGCGCGGCGCGGAGTTTCTTGTTCCAAGCCGCAGTTGGCGTGCGGATGGTCGTGAATCGCCGGGCGCCGCAGGGGCGGGGGCGAGTTTTTCGCGGCCGGCTCCAGACGTTGCTCCGCGCGCATGCGGGAGAAGCGTGCGGAGCGCTCTGCGATCGATCGGGTCGCTTCGGAGAGGTATTGTCGCGAAGCGCATTTTTGGCGACATAATTCCCTCGTTCGGGGGGCGGAAGGCGCGAGGCGCGAGGCGCGAGGCGCGGGGTCAACGCTCGATGCTGGACGAATGACGAAGCGCATAGGATGTCCGGACCGCGGCGCTGTCGAAGCGCTCGGCGAGCCCAAAAAACGAGCACGGGGAGCGAAAGCACATCCGGCGGCGGTGCAGAGTTACGGGTCAACGCAAGGCGTCGCCCGGCCGCTCGAGAATTTGGGGACGTTTGTATACTACACGAGCGGCGACTTGATTTCAAGGGGGAAAATGGGCCGCATTTTGATCGGGCGTCTGTAGAGACTCACGCAACGGCGCAGGGGAGGGCGGCTTGAAGGGGCGGAGCGAGCAAGGTTAAGGCTTGTACTCAACTCGATTCGTTCTCAAGCACGTCCGCCCACCTGTCGAGTGAATCGCCGTACTTTGGCAACTCTCGGAGCTGGCGAATTGTCGGC
>JBIOVA010000166.1:0-21270 GCA_044867485.1 Lacipirellulaceae bacterium
CGGTGGAAGCGAGAAAGCGTCCGTCCGGAGAAAAAACGACGGGACGGAAGAGTTCGTTGCGTCCAGGCGAGTCGATCTTTCGGAGTGAGTCCCCCGAGGCGGCATCCAAGATTTTTATGAACGGCGCCTCGCCTGTCGCGGCAATCACCTTGCCGTCGGGCGAAAAGGCGACGCTGGAAAAGCCTTGGCCGGCGACGAAGGCGCCGGGCCGGGCATTCGACACGTTTGCGTGGCGCCAGACCAATGATTGATCAGAAAGATTCCACACGCAAACGACGCCTTGCCCGCCGGCCGCGGCGATTTGGGAGCCATTCGGCGAGAACACGACGGCGTTCCATTCGTCCATCGGCCCCCGGCCTACGCCGGCCGGGTCGCGGAATTCGGCGACCTGGCGGCCGGAGGCAATGTCCCAGAGGCGTACCGCGGCGTCGCGTCCGCCGGTGGCGAGCAGTTGACCGTCGGGCGTCCAGGCCACGCTGCCAACGCCGTCGCTGTGGCGAAGGCGCGTCGTTCCAAGCCGCAGGACAGCGCCCGCGGGCAGGGCATCGCCGTACCGGTCGAGCTTTGGTTCGTCGGCAAAGACTAGAGACACCGCGAAACAACTGCTGACAGCGCAAGCAATAAGAATCGACTGCCGCCTTGCCATCGCTGCCTCCTCTCCGCCGGCGCGGAAGTTCCTGGAACCGCACAAGTCCCGGCAGGACGCCAATTCTAATGCAAGGTTGGACGGGGCTGGAGCATTTTTCAGATATCCCGTGAACCAACGGGGTTTTCGTGCGTAAGGCTTGGCCGGCAGGAAGCGCTTCTCTAAGCGAAGTGCGACTTTTCAGGAATCTTAGGGGGCAGGATAGGGCGCGGGCGGCTTGCGGCCAGGCGCCTCGGTGGATTTCGGCGTGACACGACAGTCGCCGTTACAGCCCGGTGACAGAAAAATGCTGGTAAGTCGAGGCAGGGTCGGGAATAATGACCTGCCTCGGCCGAAATCGCGGAACAGCCTCGCCTGACCTTCGGCCACGAACACCCCCCACGTCGGCAGCGCCGCAAGGTACGCGGCCCCCATCCACCGCAACTCTTCCCGGAGGACGCGCATGTCCCAGCTTGTCGATGCGCCCGCACCGCAGCAGCTCACGGATAACGACGTTCAAGCGATCGATCAGCTCCGCGACTGCTACGCGCAGTTGCGGAAAGAGCTGGGCCGCGTGATCGTCGGCCAGCACGATGTCATCGAGCGGCTGTCGATCTGCTTGTTCGCCCGCGGGCATGCGCTGCTGATGGGCGTGCCGGGGCTCGCCAAGACGCTGCTGGTGAGCAAGGTGGCGGAGACGATGTCGCTGAAGTTCAGCCGCATCCAATTTACGCCCGACTTGATGCCGATGGACATCACGGGCACTGATATTCTGCAGGACCAGGCCGGCGGGCGGCGCGAGTTCGAGTTCGTGCGCGGGCCGATTTTCGCGAACATCGTGCTGGCCGATGAGATCAACCGGGCTCCGCCGAAGACGCAGGCGGCGCTACTCGAGGCGATGCAGGAGTATCGCGTCACCGCGGTGGGCAAGCCGTTCAAGCTGGAGCCGCCGTTTCTGGTGCTGGCGACGCAGAACCCCGTTGAGCAGGAGGGCACGTATCCGCTGCCCGAGGCGCAGCTCGATCGGTTCATGTTTCTCATCGAGTTGGACTATCCGAACGAGCGCGAAGAGATCGAAATCGCGCGGACGACGACCGGCGACGCGCTGCCGGAGTTGACGCATCTGTTGCATGCCGAGGAGATCATCGCCCACCAGCACCTCGTGCGGCGGGTGCCGGTGCCGGACCACATCTACGAGTACGCGGCGCGACTGGTGCGAAAGACGCGGCCCGCTGATCCGACGGCGCCCGATTGGCTCAAACCATTGATCTCGTGGGGTGCGGGGCCGCGGGCGGTGCAGAACCTCATCCTGGGCGGCCGGGCGCGGGCGGCGCTGTTAGGCAGCTACATGGTGCGGCTCGAGGACGTGCAGGAAGTGGCGGCGCCGGTGCTCACGCATCGGCTGATCACGACGTTTGCGGCGCAAGCCGAGGGGATCAGTGCAAAGGATATTGTGCGGCGGCTGCTTGATGAATCGGATGATGATGCGTGATGGAAGGGTCGGTGGATCTACATTCAATCCATTCCCCTCCCCTTGATGGGGAGGGGTTAGGGGAGGGGTGACGCAGCGGGCACAAGCGATGCATTGTTGAATGGTGGGAGGTGTGTGAGCGCTTCACCCCCTCCCCAGCCCTCCCCGCCGAGGGGAGGGAGCCGGAGGTTTGACCTTTACTCCCCATCTCCCCTCAGGCCATGTCGCTCGATCGTCAGTCGCGAAGTTTTCTTGAGCCGCAAGTGCTTGCGCGCTTGGCCGGGATTCCGTTTCTCGCCCGGCGGCCGATGCTGGGGAATGTCTCGGGGCGGCACGCGAGCCCGCATCGCGGGGCGAGCGTCGAGTTTGCCGAGTATCGCAAGTACGTGCCCGGCGACGATCTGCGGCGGCTCGATTGGCGGGCGTACGGCCGCACTGATCGGCACTATGTGAAGGAGTTCGAGGCCGACACCAATCTGCGGTGCTGCCTGGTCGTCGACACAAGCGGGTCGATGGGGTTTGGCTCGACCGGCGTGCTGAAGATCGAGTACGCACGGCGGATCGCCGGGGCGCTGGGGTATCTCGCGATGCAGCAGGGCGATGCGGTGGGGTTGGGGTGCCTGGCGGATGGGATCGTGACCGCGGTTCCGCCGCGGCGGAATCCGGCTCACTTGAAGGTCGTGTTCGACTTGCTGGAGCGCGCTAAGCCCCAAGGGGGGACGCGGCTCGTTTCGGTGCTGCATGAGCTGGCGGAGACGATCCGGCAGCGGGCGCTTGTCGTCATTATTTCCGACTTCTTCGCCGACCCCGCGGAGCTGCGCGGGTGTTTTGAGCACTTCCGCTTTCGCAAGCACGACCTGGCGGCGTTTCACCTGCTCGACCCGCAAGAGATCGGCTTCAAGTTCCAGCGGCCGATGCGGTTTCTCGATATGGAAGGCGGCACGCCGGTGTTCGCCGAGCCGAACGAGATCGCCGATCGTTACCACACGGCCATCGGCCGCTACCTGCGGGAGCTGAAGCAGGCGACCCGTGAGACGGCGGTCGATTACCAGCGCGTGAGCCTTGAGGAACCGTACGACAAGGTGCTGACGCGATTCCTGGTGGGACGCACCCGGTCGGGAGGCGTGCGATGAGCTTCCTCGAACCGCTGCTGCTGGTCGGGTTGCCGTTGGCGGGGCTGCCGATCTTGATCCACCTGATCAACCAGCGGCGGTTTCAGAACATTGACTGGGGGGCGATGCGGTTTCTGCTGGAAGCCAACCGCATGTCGCGCGGCTATGCCCGGATTCGGCAGTGGCTGATTCTCGCGGCGCGCGTCCTGGCTGTGGGAGCGTTGGTGTTCGCGATCAGCCGGCCGCTGGCGAGCGGTTGGTTGGGGTTGGCCAGCGGCGGTCGGCCGGACGCGACGATCATTTTGCTCGACCGCTCGCCGAGCATGAGCGAGCGCGGGGCGAGCGTCTCGGCGTCGAAGTTGGAAACCGGCGTGCGGCAGTTGGCCGACACGCTCACGGCGCTGGGGCCTTCGCGGTGGGTGCTCATCGACAGCGTGTCGCTCGAGCCGCAGGAGCTCGAGTCGCCGGCGTCGCTCCCCAGCTCCGCGCTGGCAACGCCAGCCAGCGCGTCGGCCGATTTGCCGGAGCTGCTGCAGGCGGCGCACGATTACGTGCGCGCCAACCGCGTCGGGCAGACCGAGGTGTGGATTTGTAGCGACCTGCGGGCCAACGATTGGAACTCATCGAGCGGGCGTTGGCAGACGCTCCGCGATAGCTTTCTGGAGTTCCAACAAGGCGTGCGGTTCCACTTGCTGGGGTACCCGGCGGTCGACGAGACGAACGCCGCGGTGCGCGTGACCGATGTGCGGCGCGTGGAGACGAGCGACGGCGCGTCGCTGTTGGCGTCGCTGGCCGTGTCGCGCACGGGCGGGTCGGACAAGCTCGAGCTGCCGGTGCAGGTCGAGATCGAAGGGGCGCGGTCGGAGATCGCCGTCGAGATGGATGGCCGCGCCGTGGCGATCAAGGATCATCCCGTGCCGCTGGACGCCGACCGTAAGCAAGGGTGGGGACGGATTTCGATTCCCGCGGACGCCAATCCGGCGGACAACGAGTTTTACTTTGTGTTCGCCGAGTCGCCGCCGCGGCGGACGATCATCGTGGCGGAAGACGAGCCGCCGCTGCGGCCGTTGCAGTTGGCGGCGGCGATTCCGCCGGAGTTGGGCGTCGAGAGCGACGCGACGTTTGTGGCGCCGGACGCGCTGGCGACGCTCGAATGGGAACAGGCCGCGCTGGTCGTGTGGCAAGCGCCACTGCCGTCGGGTGACGATGCGAAGCTCGTGCAAACGTTCGTCGATCGCGGCGGGCAAGTGATCTTCGTGCCGCCGCCCACGCCCGACGATACGGAGTTCTGCGGCGTGCGGTGGATCGAGTGGGAGCAAACGGACGAGCCGGTGGGCGTCGAAACATGGCGCGGCGATGCGGATTTGCTGTCGCGTACGCAGAGCGGCGCGGCCTTGCCCGCCGGCGAGTTGGCGATCCGCCGCTATTGCGAACTGGCCGGCGAAGTGACGCCGCTGGCGACACTGTACGGCGGGGCGCCGCTGTTGGCGCGCGCGGTCACGCCCAAGGGCGGCGTGTATTTTCTCGCGACGACCGCGGCGCCGGGCGACTCGTCGCTCGCGATCAACGGCATCGTCATGTACGCGGCGATCCAGCGGGCGGTGTCGGCGGGCGCCGCGCAGCTTTCAACCGCGCGGCAGACGCTTGCAGGGGAGGAAGCGGGCAAGGTCGTCGAGTGGCGGCAGACGGCGGGTCCGCCGGAGGCGCTCTCCACGGAGTACGCCCATCATGCCGGCGTGTACGCGGCGGAGAATCGCTTGCTGGCCGTCAATCGCAACGCGGAGGAAGACAAGCCCGCGGTGTTGGAGGATGCGCGGGTCGCGGGACTGTTCGCGGGGCTCGACTTCGACCGCGTGGACGACCGCGCCGGCAACCTGTCGTCGCTGACGCGTGAAGTCTGGCGCGTGTTCCTGGCGACGATGCTTGTGGCGATGGTTGTCGAGGCGGGGCTGTGCTTGCCGAAGCGACCGAAGGCCGCGGGAGAGCTTGCCGCGTGAGTACTGCTGCCCTCACTTTTGTGTGGACGCCGTGGAGCCTCGGCATGGCCGTGGTCGCGTTCGTCGCGACGGCGGTGCTGAGCGTCATCGCGTGGCGGCGCAGCGGCTATCGCAAGTCAATCCTCGCGCTCGAATCGCTCCGGCTGGCGTTGGTCGCCATCGCGGGGCTCTTGATCAACCAGCCCGAATGGGTCGAGGAATATCGCCCGACGGAGAAGCCGGCCATCGCCGTGTTGTGGGACGACTCGGCAAGTATGGGCACGCGCGACGTGCTGGAAGGCGACGAGAAGGCGCGGCTGGCGGTGACGCGGCGGGCCGCGATCGCGCCGCTCATGAGCGAGTCGACCTGGGCGTCGCTGGCGGAACGGTTCGACGTGGCGATCCAGCCGTTTAGCGGTGAGAGCGGCGGAGGGAGCAGCAATCTGTTCGACCCGTTGGCCGGGGCGCCGGAGAAGGTGGGCCGGTTGATCGGCGTGGTACTGGCCTCGGACGGCGATTGGAACGCGGGGCAGCCGCCTGTGGAAGCGGCGGCGCGGCTGCGGCTCAAGGGGATTCCGGTGGTCGCCGTGCCCGTGGGTCGCCGCGACCGGCTCCCCGACGTGGAACTGCTGAGCCTCGACGCCCCGACGTTTGGCGTCGCCGGGAAGACGGTGCGCATTCCGTTCACGATCGAGAGTTCGCTGCCGCGGGACTATCTGACCACCGTCAAGCTCAAGACGTCCGACGGCGACGAAGTGACCAAGGAAGTCCGCGTGGCGCCGCAGGGACGTACGACGGATTCGATCGTGTGGAAGCCGCGCGACATCGGCGACTTCACGGCGACGCTCGAAGTGCCGCAGCATGGCGAGGAGACGATCGCCGACAACAATCGGCTGACGGCGCCGATTTCGATCCGCGAGGAAAAGCTGCGGGTGCTGGTCATCGAGTCGTTCCCGCGGTGGGAGTACCGGTACCTGCGCAACGCGCTGTCGCGCGACCCGGGCGTCGAGGTCTCGTGCCTGTTGTTCCACCCGGGGCTCAACAAAGTGGGCGGCGGCAACAAGGATTACATCAAGGAATTTCCCACCGGGCTCGACGAGCTGGCCGAGTACGACGTCGTGTTCCTCGGCGACGTGGGGCTCGACGAGGGGCAGCTCACCACGGAGCAGTGCCATCTGCTCCGCGGATTGGTCGAGCAGCAGGCGAGCGGGCTGGTGTTCATGCCGGGGATGCAGGGGCGGCAGTTTTCGCTCTTGGAAACGGACCTGAAGGACCTGTACCCGGTGGTGCTCGACGACTCGCAGCCCGGCGGGTGGGGCTCGCGGCTACCGAACCAGTTCGAACTGACGGAGCTAGGGCGGAGGAGCTTACTCACCAAGCTTGCCGACTCGCAGGACGACAACATCGAAGTGTGGGATACGCTCCCCGGGTTCCAATGGTACGCCCCCGTGCTCCGGGCGAAGGCGGGCGCCGAGGTGTTGTGCGTCCACCAGGAAGCGACGAACCAATACGGGCGAATGCCGCTGCTGGCGACGCAAACGTTCGGCGCCGGCAAGGTGCTCTTCATGGGCACCGACGGCGCCTGGCGATGGCGCAAGGGGGTGGAGGACAAGTACCACTACCGGTTTTGGGGCCAAGTCGTGCGGTGGATGGCGTACCGTCGCAACATGGCCAAGGGTGAAACAATGCGGCTGTACTACACGCCCGACCAGCCCTCGCTGCGGCAGACGCTGATGCTGAGCGCCAACGTGATGGAGAAGAATGGCGAGCCGCTCGGCAAGGGCGACGTGGTGGCGCGGATCGAGGCGCCCTCCGGCGCCGCGGAGACGGTGCGGTTCGCGTCGACGGGCGAAGAGTGGGGCGCGTTCGCGGGACGGTTCACCACGAAGGAGCCGGGCAAGCACAAGGTGATGCTGTCGTGCCGGCAGACGGGGGACGCGCTCGAGGCGTCGTTCTTCGTCCAAGGGCAGACGAGCGAGCCGGTGGGTCGCCCCGCGCGGCCGGAGGTGATGGAGGAGATCGCCCGCGTGACGCACGGCGCGGTGCTGCCGCCAGGCGATATGACGAAAGTGCTTGACTATCTTGCCCGTTTGCCCGAGCCACCCGCGTCGGTGCGTCGCGTGCGCCTGTGGAGCCATCCGGTGACCGCCGGGTCCGTTATTGTGCTGCTGGGAGCGTTTTGGATAGGTCGAAAGGCTGTGGGATTGATATGATATGAAGCGTAGGATCGCCGCCAACGCGGGTGGCATGCTCTCGTCCGCGTGAGCATGTCGTCGCACAAAGAACATGGCCACGTCGGAAAACCTCCGAGGCCATGCTACCCAAACAGGAGCCAGACCATGAGCCGCGTGGAAATGCATGGCCGCTTGCAAGTGCCGGCTTCGCTAGAAGCTCAACTGCACGAGTTCCGGCGTCGGGTCTGGACGACCAAAATGGTGGAGGCGGCGGGGGTCGCCGTCGCCGGGGTGTTGACGGCCTTTCTGGGCGTGTTCGCGCTCGACCGGCTGGGCGATACGCCGGCCTGGGTTCGCGCGTGCGTCGCCATCGCGGCGCTGGCGGCATGCGCCGTCGTGCCCTACGCTCTGCACCGGTGGGTGTGGCGGCGGCGACGGCTGGAGCAACTTGCACGGCTCTTGAGTCACAGCCTGCCGCGCGTGGGCGACCAACTCCTCGGAGTCATCGAGCTGGCGCACAACGACCAGGAGCAGGCCCGCTCGCGCGAGCTTTGCCAGGCGGCGATTGAACAGGTGGCCGAGGACGCCAAGAAGCGCGATCTGCGCGCCGCGGCGCCTCCGACGCGCACGCGATTTTGGACGCTGGCGGCAGGTGGCGCGCTGGCCGGGGCGGTGACGCTGGCGGCGTTCTTCCCCGCGGCGGCGAGCAACGCCTGGGCGCGCTTTGCGGCGCCGTGGCGCGATGTGCCGCGGTATACGTTTGCATCCATCGAGCCGCTGCCGAGCGAGATCGTCGTCGCCCACGGCGAGCCGTTCGCACTGACCGCGGCGCTTAAGGCCGACTCGCTTTGGCATCCCGAGGAAGCGAAGCTTCAGCTAGGCCTGCAGCCCGAATTAACGGCGAAGCTTGTGAACGGACGGTACGAATTCGCAGCACCGGCGCTCATCGACGCGACCAGTGCAATGCTCACCGTCGGCGACTGGTCGGGGCAGGTGCGCATTGAGCCCAAGCTGCGGCCGGAGCTCACGTCGCTGGCGGCGGACGTTCGGCTGCCGAAGTATCTCGGCCTGCCGACGCCGCTGGAGCGCGACGTGCGCGGCGGCGGGTTGACGATCGTCAAGGGGAGCCGGGCGACGTTCACGGCCGGCGCCAACCGGCCGTTAGCCGCGGCGAGCGTCGACGGCGCCGCCGTCCGCCCCGCGGGCGAGCAAATCGTCACGGGCGAGTTTGCCATCAGCGATCCGCAGCAGGTCGAGCTCAAATGGCAGGACGAGTTCGGCCTATCGTGCCAGGAGCCGTTCACCATTTCGATCTCCGCGGAGGACGACGCGGCGCCGAACGTGGCGTGCGACGACATGCCGCGCCGCAAGGTAGTGCTTGATTCCGAGCAGATCGTGTTCCACGTGACGGCCCGCGACGATTTCGGCGTCCAGGAGGTCGGCATGGAGTGGCAGGGCGTCGACGACCAGTTGGTCTCGAAGCCGGCCGAGGGCGAGCAAATCCTCGCCGCGGGGGCTCACGAGAAGGCGATGCTCGACGTGCAGGGCACGTTTACCGCCCAGTCACTGGGGATCGAGCCGCAGCCCGTCGAGGTGCGCCTGTTCGTGACCGATTACTTCCCGGATCGCAAGCGGGTCTATTCCCCGCCGTATCTACTTTACGTACTCGACGCGAATCAGCACGCCATCTGGATCACCGAGCAAATGTCGCGGTGGCACCGACAGGCTCTTGAGGTGCGCGACCGCGAAATGCGGCTCTACGAAACCAACAAGCAGCTTCGCGAGCTATCGGGCGACGAGCTCGATCTGCCGCAGAATCGCCGGCAGATCGAAAACCAGGCGGCGGCGGAGCGGGCCAATGGCCGACGGCTCGCCGGACTGTCGACGGCCGGGAAGGAACTGCTGCGGCAAGCGGCCCGCAACCCGGAGATCGGCGTCGGCCATCTCGATCGCTGGGCGGAGATGCTGCAAATCCTCGACGACATTTCGGCCAATCGTATGCCGAGCGTCGCAGATTTGCTCAAGGAAGCGTCGCAATCGGTGGCGTCCTCCGCGATGCCGACGAAGGGCGGCCCGATGGCGGGCCAAAACCGCGCGGGTGGCGGCGCCGGTCCGGGGTCCAAGCCTCCCGAGGGCGCCAAGGCGCCGCCTGCCGCGCCGACGCTCGTGGATATGGAATCGTCGCAGCAGCCGCAGGACCCCAACGCGGCCGACGGCAAGCCAACGACGAAGAACCCAACGGCGCCGAGCCTGCGGCTGCCGGTGACGACGGTCATGGGCACGGGCAAGAAACCCAAGGGACCGCCGCCCCCGGCGGCGAAGAAGGTCGACGAAGCGGTCAAGGAGCAAAAGGATTTGCTGGCCGAGTTTGAGAAGATCGCCAACGAGCTGAACGACATTCTCGCCAATCTCGAAGGCAGCACGCTGGTGAAGCGGCTCAAGGCGGCCTCGCGACAGCAGTACAAGATCGCCGGGCGGCTGGGCGACGAGATCGAGGCGGCGTTCGGCGGCGAGAAACCAGAGGAATTTGATGAGACGATCGCGACGCTGACCGAGGAAGAAGAAACCAGCAGCGATACGGTGTCGTTGATCATGGACGACATGGAGGCATACTTCGAACGCCGCCGGCTGGCGCGGTTCAAGACAATTCTCGAAGAGATGCGCGGCGAGGACGTGGTCGGCGCCTTGCGGCGCATCGCCGACGACATTCCCAAGGAGCACGGTGTGTCGATCGCGCAGGCCGAGTTCTGGTCGGACACGATGGATCGCTGGGCGGAGGACCTGGTCGACCCGGCGTGCTCGGGCCAGTGCCCGGGCTGCCGGACCAAGGCCAGTTTGCCGCCGTCGATCGTGCTGGAGGTGCTCAAGATTCTTGAAGGCGAGATCAACTTGCGCGAAGAGACGCGGGTGGCCGAGCAGGCGCGGCCGGCGGTCAAACAGGAGAAACATGCCGCGGAAGCCGAGCGGCTTTCCGGCGTGCAGGACAGTCTCGACGAGCGAACGCTCGCGGTGATTGAGCGGATCGAGCAGTTGCCCGACGCGCAGGCGGAGTTCGGCAAGGAGCTCGCGCTGCTGGCCCACGTGTCCGGCGTGATGCAGGAGGCAGTCGGCATCCTGAAGCAGCCCGAGACGGGCGCCCCGGCAATTGCCGTGGAGACCGAGGTGATCGAGCTGCTGCTGGCGTCGAAGCGGATCAACCCCAACGGCGGCGGGGGCGGCGGCGCGTCGCCCGGCGGGGGGGGCGGCGGTGATACGCAGGATTCGGCGCTGGCGCTGTTGGGCGCTGGGCTCAACCAGCAGGAAGTACGCGAAGACCGCGGCATCGAACAGACCACCGGCGAAAGCGGCGGCACGCTGCCGGAGGAATTCCGCGCGGGGCTCGATCGGTATTTCAACGAGCTGGAAACCGCTCCCAACGGAGGCTGAGCCCGCGGTGCAAGGTCGTTGTGCAACATGGCGCTGGGTCGCGCCGCTGGCAATTTCGCTCGCGGCGCTCGGGACTTGCCTGGTGCGCGCCGACGACGACGCTCCGGACCAGTTGCAGGTCGCCGACGTCGTGATCGGCGGCGCGGTGGCTGTTCCCGCGCCGGCTGTAGCGGTTGAGGCTGCCGCGCCGGCCTTGGCGCCCGTCGCGCAGTGGCAAGGCGGGGCCGCTGGACTTGAAGCGCGGCTGGCGCCCCTTAGAGCTCAGTTGGCGCCTTTGCTCACAGCAGAGTTGTCGTTCGCAGGGCGCGTGTGCGAGTGGTCCGACGAGCAGCGGCGCGCGGCGATTTCTGCCGGTAAGAAGTGGTTGAAGGACTACACGCAACGGATGGCTGGCAACCCCGTGGCGAATCGAGGCGTCGTTCAATTTGTCAACGGGCCGGCGGCCGGGCTCGAGAATGTGGTCAACGCAGGCGACTTCGTTGAAACGGCGCTCGCCGACGTGATTCGGGACGTGCTGACTGACGACCAGAAGGCGACCTACGACGCGGAATTGGCGAAGCGCGGGCGTTTTCGCATGGAGGCGGTCATCACGAACATGGTGGCCCGACTGGACGACAAGCTCGATCTCTCAGCCACGCAGCGGCGAAAGATCGCCCACACGCTCGAAGCGCGCTGGCGCGAGAACTGGGCGCCGGCGCCGGAGGCGTTCATGCACATGGGCGACTACGTCCCCGCGATTCCCGACGAGTACGTGACGCCCCACCTGTCGGTCGAGCAACGTGCGCTGTGGAACGGCCTGCAGAAGGTTCACTTTCAGGGCGCCGGCGTCGCGCAAGCAATCTTTCCCCGCGGCGTCGTGATCGACGACGTCGATCTGAATGAAGTGGAGTGACGCACGCGCCATGCGGCAACGTCCATCGATGAATCGCGAAGGGTCAATTCGATGGGCGGCCGGCGCTGCGTGCGTCGTCGTTGCGTTGCTATCGGGCGACGACATCGGCGCCACGGCGGCCCGTGGGCAGGACTTCGTCCTCAGCGAGGAGCAGTTCAACGCCTGGGTCACCAACGGACAGGACTCGGCTGTTCAGCGAATCGACAATCAGTTCGCCTTGCAGTTGCGAAGTCTGAAGAGGACTTGCGATCTCACGCCCGACCAGGTCGAAAAATTGCGGCTGGCGGCGCGGGGCGACGTCGAGCGCTACCAGGCCCGCATCACGGAGGTTCACGACCGGCTGGTGGGCAAGACCTACAACCAGAACGAGATCAACAACCTGTGGCGGCAGATCCAGCCGCTGCAGCAGGAGTTGCCGCGGGTGCTGGGGCCCCAGTCGTTGTTCCACAAGGTCTTGCGCCGTACGCTCCGCCAAAGCCAGCGGATCGAGTACGAGCGCGGGCAAGCCGAGCGCGGACAATACCGCTACGCAGCCAAAGTGCGGTTGTTTGTTGCGTCGTTTGACCGCGCGGCGCCCATGGACGGCGAGCAGCGCGAAGCGCTGCTCGGGCTCATCCTGGCGGAGACGCGCCGGCCGCAGCGGTTCAGCGAATACGACGTGTTTTACGTGCAGGTGCACGCTGCGAGAATCCCCGACGCGAAGTATGCCGAAGTCCTGGACGCGGCGCAGGTGCGGACGCTGCGGCGCGTCTTTCAGCAGGCGCGCGCCTACGAGGCCTTGCTGACGCGCGAGGGGATTGAGCCGGTCGACGAGGCCGAGCCGCCCGCCATTGACGTGGCCGAGGGCGCGCCGGCGATCAATCCCGCGGAGGCCAACGGACGATGAGCGCACGGCGTCGAAAAGCGATTCGCGGTCTGGTCCTGGCGGTTGCGTGCCTGGGGTCCGCCGCGGCGTCGCGCGCCCAGTTGCCGCACGAACGCATCGGCGAGTTGGTCCCCCGCGACGTGCGCGAGATGTACGACCGGGGCCTCAAATATCTTGCCGACACGCAGGCCGAGGACGGCAGTTGGCGCGGCGGGCAGCAGGGCCCCGGCGTCACAGGCCTGTGCCTGATGTGCTTTCTCGCCTCCGGCGAGGATCCCAACTTCGGACTGTACAGCAACAATGTGCGGCAGGCCGTGCGGAGCATCATCCGCGACCAAAACGCTTCCACCGGATACCTCGGCAACAGCATGTACCATCACGGCTTCGGCACGCTCGCGCTGGCCGAGGCGTATGGCGCGGTCGATGAGCGCACGCTCTGGCCCGAAGGGCAGGGCGAAGAGGCGCGGGGCGGGAAGCGGTCGATTGGCGCGGCGCTGGAGCTGGCGGTGCGTGCTGCGGTCACCTCCCAAAAGAACAACCCGTTTGGCGCCTGGCGCTACTCGCCCGAGGCGAATGACGCCGACACATCCGTGTCCGGCGCCGTGCTGGTCGGACTGCTGGCCGCGCGGAACGCGGGGATCGAGGTGCCCGACGAGTCGATCGACCGGGGCGTCGCTTACTACAAGTCGATGACCTCCGACTCGGGCCAGGTCGCTTACGCCGGCGGCATGGGTGGGTTCGACGAGTCGCCGGCCCGCATCGCGATCGGGACGCTCATCTACGCCGTGTCGCGCCGCAAGGATTTGCCGCAGTTCAAGGCGACGCTGGAGCACATGACGCAAAACCTTGAAGCCCCGCCGGGCCCGTATCTGGAGTACGCCCGCTACTACCAGGCCCAGGCGTTGTTCCAGGGCGACGTCGAAGCATGGGAGAAATGGAATCGGCTCTTGGTGCGGACGCTCAAGGAGTCGCAACAGGCCGACGGCAGTTTTCAGGGGCAGTTCGGTCCGGAGTTGGGAACATCGATGTCGTTGTTAGCGTTGGCGCTCAATTATCGGTTTCTCCCCATTTACGAGCGATAGACTTTCGAGGCGTCTGATCATGGCCAAGTTGACCTTTCCGGCGATCGCGGCGATCTTTGCGACGATCGGCGCCGCTGCGATTGCCCAACAGTTTCGGCTCGAGGCCCAGGCGGTTGTGGTCGCCGGGGATCCGTTCGGCGAGCCCGTTGCGGACGATTCGGCGGCCGGTCGCGAGACCAGCGAAGACGAAGCGGACCCCGCGCTGCTCACCAAACCGCGGCTGGAGATGGTCAACGGCGACTCCTACACGGGCGAGCTGCTGGACAGCGGCGAGCCGGACGTCATTGCCTGGCAGAGCGACGCGGCGACGAGCCCGTGGCGGTTCTCGCTCAAGAATGTGAGCGCCGCCCACTTTCCGCGCGAGGGCGCGGCGCCGCGCACGACGGGCGCCTTTTGCTTCGAGCTGGCTGGCGGCGACACGATGTTCGGCGCGCTGGTCGACTTGTCGGACGAAGCCGTGGAAGTCGACGCGAAGCATTTCGGCCGGCTGCGCATCGTTCGCAACCAGGTGCGGCGCATCCAGCGCTGGGGGGATGACAACGGCATCGAATACTTGGGGCCCGACGGGTTGGTCCGCTGGACCGAATCCCCGCCCGGCCGCGTGTGGCGCGAGGAAGCCGGCCACATCGTGGCTGACAAGCCCGGCGCGTTGACGCTCAGCCAATGTGAGATTCCCGCGCAGGCGGGCGTCGAGGTCGAGCTCTCGTGGAAGCGCAAGGCCGACTTCTCACTGGCGTTCGGCGCCAGCGGCGGCGGGCTGCAGGCGTTGGGCGAACAGCTCGCGACGGCGATCGGTCAGCGCCCGGCGGCCAATCGAGCTGCGGGCGCCGCCAACAAGTCGCCGGCGTTCGAGCTCTCGGTGTGGAGCGGCTCGTTGGTGCTCGTGCGCGAAGGGAAAGAAGACGCCGATCTGGCGCCGGTGCAGCAGCTCGGGTCCGGCGCGGGTCGCATCGCGCTGCAATTGTACTTTGATCAGGCCAAGGGCGAAGCGGCGGCGTACTCGATCGACGGCAAGCTCCTGGCCCGCGTCAAAGTGGCGGGCGAGCCCGACCTGCTCAATTTCGGCGTCCGGCTCACCAACAAGCGCGGCGACGTGCGGCTGGAGCGTCTGCTGGTGCGGCGTTGGAACGGCGCCGCCCCGACCGCCATCCCCGTTGACAAACAGTACGTGGAGCGCACCGACGGCAGCCTGTTGGTGGCCGAGGAGATGTCGTTCGACCCCCAGCGGCAAGAGTTGGTCGTGCCGCTCGCCGGCGGCGAGGAGCGCATTCCGATCGGCGACGTCGCCGGCGTCGCGCTGCCGACGCCCGTCAATGGCGCCCCGGCGAGTGTTCGCGCCGCGCTGCACGACGGCGTGCGCGTGAGCGGCAAGCTGGATCGAATCGTCGACGGTAAACTGCGAATCTCGCGGCCGGGCGTCGCCGAGCCACTCGAGCTGTCGATTGCGGCGCTGCAGTCGCTGGTCGCGGTGACGCCGTCGGCGCCTCCGCCCACGCCGGACGCTGGGGAAGGCCGCCTCGAAACGGCGGGCCTCAAGTCGCGCGGCCGGCTGGTCGACGCCGAGGCGACCGCCGAGGGCAGTTGCCTCGCGTGGCAGCCGTACGGCAGCGAGACGGGCGCGACGCTGCGTGCGGATTTGTCGGGCAGGATCGTCTATCGCGAGCCGCCGCCCCCGGTTCAGTTGCCGCAGAATGTTCGGGCGGCGCAGATGCGCCGCTTGGGGAATCGAGGCGTTGTGTTGTTCGGCGCCGGGCGGGTCGTGATCAACAACAATGGCGGCCAGGTGGTCATCAACAACGGCGAGCCGCCCGCCCCGGAGGCGCAGTTTGGGCTCATTCAGCATTCGACTGAGCAGCTCCTGTGGCTGCGGGCCGGGGACCGCATCCCGTGCAAATTGCTGGCGATCGATGAGCGCGGCGTGACGTTCGAGACGCCGCTGGTCGAGGCCACGTTCCTGCCGCATGATGCGATCAAGGCCTGGGACCGCATCGCAGGGTCGCAGCCGCGGCCGCTTGACGAGCAGAAGTTCAACCGCCTGCTGACGCTGCCGCGGATGCAGCGCGACAATCCTCCGACGCATCTCATCGAGTCGACGCGAGGGGATTTCCTGCGGGGGCGGATCGACTCGCTCGGCGAGGACGCGTTGGTCGTCGAATTGCGGCTCGAGAAGAAGCGGATTCCGCGCGACAACGTGGCCCGCATCATTTGGTTCGACGACCCGTCGAAGCCGGCGGGCGAGGCGGGGCCGCGCGACGACGCGAGCGACGCACCGCCGCCCGCGGAGATGCGCGTCCAGGTGGTGCGCAGCGACGGCGTGCGGTTGTCGTTCGAGCCCCAGAAGTTTGAAGAAGGCGTGTTGTGGGGCGCCAGTGCGCTGTTGGGCGCCTGCCATGCGCCGGTCGACAAGATCGACCAGATTCTGATAGGAGGCGCCATCGCCGAAGCTGCCAGCGAGCTGGCTTACGCCCAGTGGCGGCTGCGGGCCGCGGCCGATCCGCGGTTTGTGAGCGAAGACGGCCAGCCGCCCGCCGACGGCGCCCTCGACGGCACTGAGTCGGCGCTCGTCGGCAAGCCGGCGCCCGACATTCGCCTCGAACTGCTCGAAGGTGGAACGCTGCAGCTCGACCGCATGCGCGGCAAAGTGGTGGTCCTCGACTTCTGGGCCACGTGGTGCGGCTGGTGCATGCAGTCGATGCCCGAGATCGCCGCGATGGCCAACGAGTTCGACGACCGCGTCGTGTTGATGCCGATCAACTTGCAGGAAGACAAGGCGACGATCACGGCCGGCCTGGAGCGGCTGGGCGTGGACCAGCGGTCGGCGATGGACGTCGACGGCGCCGCGGCGGAGCATTTTGGCGTCACGGCGATTCCGCAGACGGTGATCGTGGGCGCCGACGGCAACGTGACGCACGTGTTCGTCGGCGGCGGGCCGGAGGTGGTCGGCCAGCTTCGGGCGGCGATCCGCGAGGCGCTGGGCGAAGGGGACGACTCGGCGGCGGAATCTGACGAGGAACCGGCGGGCGGCGAGTAGGTCAGTTCGCGCCTACGAGCTGGAGTGATTCGAACGCCAGATCCCATTCTTCCAGCGACGCGCGGCCGACTACCTCGTGGCGCATGGAGAGCGATTCCACGGCAGTCTGGCTGCGGAGGCTCGGCGCATGTCGCGTGGTCCAAGCGGCTGGCGACTGAGCCGTCGTTGCGGCGAATGCGGCGTCGATGACCCGGGACGCCGGGCGGAAGGCCTGCTGCGCTAAGCGTGCATCCGGCTGAGGCACGAGGAATGGCCCGCGCGGCAGGATCGGCAGTTCGGCGAGCGATACCGGCGTATCAAGCTTTGCGGACGACGCCGACGCACTCGCCGCCGACAGTGTGGCGGCGCTCGACTGCTGTCCCAGCCGCCGTTGCCAGGTGAGGAAGTCGGCGCCGTCGGTGACGCCGTCTCCTGTCGTGTCCGCCGCCGCGGTCTTGCCGAAGGCGCTTCCCCAAACAGGCAAGTCGCCGGCGGCCACGGTGTTGTCGCCGTTGAAGTCGCCGGGAATTGGCGCCGTTGCCGTGAACGTGAACGCAGGCTGATTGTCCATTCGGTTGCCGTAGAAGTCCGTCGGCTCCGCGAGAATCCGCGCGGTGTAGGTTCCCGCCGGCGGCCGGCCGCCCACGTGGTTGGGGAAGGTGAATCGCGCGACGTTGGTCGCCTGGTCGTAGCTCATCACCGCGTCGGTAAAGGGAAGTCGCTGGCCGGTCGCGTTGTTGATGAGTTCGAGGTAATAAATCTGAACGGGATTCGGCGTGTTGAATACATTTTCACTGAACTGGACCACGACCGCCGCCGGCGCCGTCTCGGTGTAGTGCTGCGAGACGACGACGGGCTGCACCGCGTCAATGGTCACCTGCTCGAACGTTTGATAGACGATTGGCGCGGCGTTGTCGAAGCTGTATTGAGCTCGGCCGAGCGACAGCGGCGTGACCACCGGGTTGACCACGTTGGCCAGCGCGAGGCCGATCGCATCGCCGGGGGCCGCCACAGGGTCATCACCGCGGACGAAAACGGTCGTCAAGGGATCGGGCGCGACATACGTTGTGTCCGCCCCGTCTCCCAAGAACAGCGCAAGCTCGCCGGCCAGGTTGACGTGATAGAGGTAACCGCCGGGGCCGAAAATATTGTCGCCGGGAACGGCGCCGACGAAGTAGTCGTTGACGTGGACGGTGCGGCCGGCCGCGTCGGCGGAATTGTCGACGGTCGCGCTGTCGACGCCGTCGTCGTTGACGATGGCGACGTTCGAGACAATCTTGTCGGTGCGCCCGCCGTCGCCCAGGTAGTACGAGTCGCCGCCGCCAGCGCCGCGGAACGTGTTGAAGCTTTGGGCGCTGTTGGGCGTCGATTTGATCAGGAACACATCGATGGATTTGCCGCCAGTCACGTCGAGGTATTCGACGTTTTGCTGATTCCACGTCGCCGTCTGTCCCGTTTCGTTGTTTTGCGTGCTCAGGTATTCCGCGGTGCGGGTGTACAGCCAGGTATTGTCGCTCTCGTCGTTGTAGAGCTCGAAGTGATCGAAGCTGTCGCCGCCATCGAAGAGGAAGCCCGCCATTCCCATCACGTCGGGCGTGAGGTTTCTCGCACTCCGCGATACAAACGCCCGATCGACGCCGCCGTGGCCGAAGAGCGAGAGCCCCGAAGGCGCCGCGAAGGAGTGAATTGTGAATTCGTCGTCGCCGGCGCCGCCGCGGACTTCGATGCGTTCCACGTCGCTTCCCGCCCCGAAGCCGCCGGCGCCGAGTCCCGTGACGTTGGTCGTGGCCGGGCCGAAGTAGTTCTCAAATCCGTAAGTGATGGGCAGCGTGGAGAGGGAATCGTCGATCACCACGCGGTCGGACGTGTTGCCGCCGCCGCCGATGCCGAGGTTGCCGTTGATGGTGAGATTCCCGGCAGCGTCGCGGGGGTGAATCCAGAAGTCGTCGGCGCCGCCGTTGCCGTAGATTGAGAACTGATTATCGGGCGCCAAGTCACTCGACGTGCCGTAAACGTGCACCGTGTCGCTGTTGTCGCTGAGGTTGAGCGAGACGGCGCTCATGTCGTCGTAGGTGAAGTCGGCCCAGGAATCGATGCCGGCTTCGGTGACGCTGAAGCGGTCGGCGTAGAGGCGGTAGTCGGTGAAGGCGCCGAAGTTGCCGCGCGTTTGGTCGTGGATGGCCAGGGCGTTGTAGCCGGGGCCGCCGAGGATCGTGACGGGATACGTCGTGGATGGAATGCCGAAATCGGCGAACCCGTTGTTGACGCCGTTCCACACGATGTTGTCGCTCCCGTCTTCGCCCTCAATGCGCAGGGGCGCGCGGAACGACGTGGTGACGCCGTTCCAGCCAACGGTGATGACGTCGTCGCCGGCCCCGGCTTTAACGTTGATGCTCTGGACCGTGTTGCCGCTGAAGCGGATCTGGTCGTTGCCCGAGCCGCCCCACCAATTGACCGTCTCGAAGCCGTCGGTGGACACGCCAAACACGCCGCTGAAGAACCACAGCAGGTTCGGCGTGATTTCGACCGTGTGATTGCCCGTGTTCAATCGATTGTCGAACGTGACGGCGTCGTTGCCGTCGCCGCCATTGAGCACCCAGGCGGGCATAAACGCGAGCACGCCGTCGCCGAGGATGAAGTTGTCGTCGCCGAAGCCGCCAAAGAATCGGGGCTGGAGGCCAACCGGCGCTTCGACGGGCTCGAACACGTCGTTGCCCTGGCCGCTGTACACGTTGAGAGCCGCGACGCCGGACACCGGCCAGGTTTTGGTCCCGACGCGAAACGCGTCGCCGTCGAGGCGGAAGGTGTAGTTTGGCGCGGTCCCGCCAGCGTCGAAATAGCCGATCGAAGCCACGTCGAGCTGCGCCGATCGTGCGCCGTTGAACGGGTCGAAGGAGATGGTCCATGGGCGATCGAGCAGCGCCTGGCTGAGGTCCACGACGGTGCGACCGCCGCGGAACGAGAATGTCGTCGCGGCAGCGTCGAGGTTGAGATTCAGATACTGGTTGAGGCCAAAGTCGATGTAGGGGCCATTGGCGTCGAGTCGCCAATGGGAAAACGAGAGATCGGGCCGATCGTCGAGAACCGTCACCTTGGGCGTATTGCGGACGACGAAATGCGTGTCGTAGGGACGGAGGTCGGCCGGCGTATAGGGGATGATTTCGGGTGGCGTCACTCCCGTGATCGGATCGACGGCCATCCGCACTTCGCTGAGCCCGAGTCGAGCCATATAGCCGTCGGTGTAGAGCAACAGCTCGCCGGCTTCGACGTGCACGTCGCCGTTGGCCCACGCATAGACGCGGAGCGCAGCGTTTTGCGCAACTTTGACCGTCGTTTCGTCGATCCCGCTGACGTACAGCGAGTTGAACAGTCCCCAGGCAAAACGATCCTCGGGTCCGCCGCTGCTCGTGCCGCCGTTGCCGAGCTGGACGATGCCGTCGAGTTCGCTGGCCGAGTTGTCGGCCAGGAGCGCATCCTGGCCCTCGCCGCCGTAAAACGTGACGGTGTAGTCGAGAAACTCGCGCGGCAAGGACGGCAATCGCCCGGGCGAGTAGTAGTTGACGTCGAGTTCGTCGTCGCCGGCGCCGGCGTAGATACGCGAGCCGTTGGGCGGCATGCCGCGGAACCTATCGTCACCGCGGCCGGAGTAGAGATCGATCCGCGCATTGTCTATGAAAATGGTGCGGCTCACGGGGCCAGCGCCTTCATCGACGACGGCCGTCAGCACGAGATCGTAGATGCTGTCGGTGTAATCGAGGTCGTAGGTCGTATCGCTCGTGGAGCGCGAGTTGTCGACCTTGAGTTCGTCGCGGACGCCGTCGTTGACGTCGATCCCCGAGACGCCGACTTCGATGAAAGCGTTGGGATTGACGTTCTCGAGGCGGCCGTCGCCGAACGAGATCTTGTCGAAGCCGGCGCCGCCGTAGATGATGGCGAAGCTCGCGCCGTTGCCGCCGTCGATGACGTCGTCGCCTTCCTCGCCGTGGATGGTGACGTTAGCGCGGCCGTCGACGTCGATTTTGTCGTTGCCGGTTCCGCCATAGATGACATAGGTTACTTCGCTGGAGTCGTCCGAAATCTTGAGCGTGTCGTTACCGCCGCCGAAGAGCCCCTGCACGTTGGTGATCTCGCCGCTGAACTCCTGCGTGACGCCAAAAGCGCTGATCTCAATTGTGTCGATATAGCGAATGCCCTCGATGATGCCATTGGCACCCTGCAGGGCGAAGCCAAAGCGCGAAAGGTGCTTGATCCGGTAATTTTCATTGACCTCGCCGACGCCGATGCCGCGCAGCGCCGCTCGGTCGCCCACGTTGAGCAGCAGCGTGGTCGGCAAGCCTGGATGGAATTCAGCGAGGACGACCGGCGGCGTCGGCTGCGGCACCAGTCCCGGCGGCACGGCAATGCGATCGGTGTTGAACTCGAAGATGCGCACGGAGGCGAAATTCCACGTCTTGTCGATGCCGATCCATTCGCCGAAGAGCTCGATGCCCGCTTTGAATCGCACGTTGGCCGCCGCATCCATCGTTCCGCTAACGAAGAACAGAGAATCGCCCAGCTCCCCGGCCAGCGGTCGAATCTTGTCGTGGTTCAGCGGGTTCGACAGACCCACGTGGAGATTGGCGGAGAGCTGCCCGCCG
>JBIOVA010000167.1:0-7804 GCA_044867485.1 Lacipirellulaceae bacterium
GTTGGGGGCGTATTGGGCAAGCACCTCGATGCATCGGTCGGCGAACGCGTCCTTCTGCTCGTCCCACGCGCCGGCGGCCAGCTTGTACGGCGCGTACTGCACGAACATCGACAGAATGTGCTTGCCCAGCGGCGCCAGCGTGTCGTCCACGCTGGTGGCCATCGTCATTTCGAGGACCGGCTCCCGACTCCACCGGCCGTACTTGGCGTCGTCGTACGCGCGGTCGAGGTAGTCGAGCGTCGGGCCGATGTGCATTGTGCCGCGATGGTGGGGCATGACGTCGGCGCCCGGCGCGCAGGTAAATTGCGGCGGCTCGGCCAGCGCCAGATTGATCTTGGCCGATGCGCTGGAGTAGTCGATCCGCGCTACGGCCCGGCGAAACTCTTCGGGCAGCGCCGCGGGATCAAGCAGTTTCTCGAACGTCACATGCGCGTCGACGCTCGAGGCGACGACCCGCGCCTCGAGCTGCGTCCCGTCGAACAACCCCACGCCGCAGGCGCCGTGGCGATCCGTGTGAATCGCGTGCACGGCAGATTCCCGCCGTACGTCGACGCCGAGATCGCGGCACGCCTTTTCGAGCGAGTCGGCCAGTCCGCCCATGCCGCCGCGCACATAGCCCCACACGCCGCGGGCGCCGCCGGCCTCGCCCATCACGTGGTGGAGCAGCACGTACGCGCTGCCGGGGGAGCTGATCGACGTGAACGCGCCGATGATCGCGTCCGTCGCGAGCGTAGCCCGCAGCACTTCGGTTTCAAACCACCGCTCGAGGATCGGCCGCGCTGCGCCGGTGAGCAGCTCGATCGCCTCGGGCATGTCGCCGCCCAGCTCTTTGAGGGCGCCGTACAGGCCCCACAGTTTCTTGCCGTCGCGGAGCCGCTTGGCGACGCCGATCTTTCGCCACGATTCGGGCAGTGGCAGCGGGTCGGGCGCCGCTTCGCCGAGCGACGGTTCCAGTGCCTGGGCCACGCGTTCCAAGAGCGCGTTGTACCGCACGTACGCCGTCGCATCCCGCATGCTGAACTTGCTGATCTCCCGCTCGACCATTGCCGCGTCGGGCCCGAGCGTCAGGCTTCGCCCGTCTGGCAGCGGCGTAAACGACGACGGCGAGCGCGGCAGAATCTTGAGGCCGTATTCGCGCAAAGCCAACTCGCGAATGATCGGCATCTGGAACAGGCTGATCACGTAGGCCGCGGTCGACACGCGATAGCCGGGCCACAGCTCTTCGGTGGTCGCACAGCCGCCCAGCACGTGGCGGCGTTCCAGGACGCAGACGCGCCGGCCAGCCTTGGCGAGATACGCGGCGCACACGAGTCCGTTATGGCCGCCGCCGACGATGATGCAGTCAAACTTTCCGTGCCGGGTCATTTCGACGGGCTTCCATGCGAGCGAGTGCGAGTCACCCCGAGGGCTTCCGAGGGGTCCGTCCGCAAGCCAACCAACCGGACGTCTCGGCGGACCTCGACGTGACCGAGACCATCATACCCCCAACAGCTTCGCCGTCGCCAGCCAGTGCAGCTCGCCGCACGCGGGGCCGACATCGTCGAGCACGCGAATCGCAGCGACCGAGCCCTTGGCGAACCTAAGGGCCGCCCCGCCGTCGCCCACTAGCAGCGCCGCCAGATGCGTCACGTCCGGCGCGTGGCCGACCCACGCCACGGATGCGCCGTCGGCTTGCTGTTGCGTCCATTCCACGAGGGCGGCAAAATCGCTGCCCGGCCGCAGCGCATCGAGTTCGAAGATCTGCGGCTCCCCCGGCGAGTGCGCCGCAACGATCTCCGCCGTCTGCCGGCAGCGCAAATAAGGACTCGTGGCGATGATCGCCGGCTCGAACCCACGATCGACCAGCCGTTTCATCACCCGCGCAAACCGCTCGGCCCCTTCGTCCTCCAGCGGCCGCTGCGAATCGTCCGGCCAGCGCGGATCGCCGTGCTCGTAAGCCCACGCGTGGCGCACGATGTAGATGAACATTGAGATGGGCGCCCTCATTGAGCCCCCGGTCACTGACCGGGGCTAACTACCGCGATTCTTTGCCGCCACCGCCGCAATGATCTCGCCGAGCTGCAAGCGATTGTCGCCGTCGCGGTCGATCTCGGCGAAATGCTTCGACAGCTGGTCGTACTTGGCGGCTTCCTCGGCGTTCAGGCCCTGATTCTGATCCGCGTCGGCGCCATCGAACAAGCCGACGACGTCCAGACCAGTCGTGATGGTCTTTGTCCCGGCGCGCCGCTTGTCGTCACGGGGCAGGATGACGTCAAAATACCCCAACATCATCTCGTCCCACGACTGTTCTCCCCAATGCACTGTCGTCTCAGGGTCGGGATTCGCCAGGTTCTTCGCCGAATTATCAAAGACGGCGCGGGCGTAAATCACGGAGCCTTTCGGCAGGGTGCGCGGCTCGGCCAGCACATAGCGCGTCTGCCAGTTGAAGTCATAGGCCGGCACGTCGAGCAAGACCTCGCGCTCGCCAGTCGGCAGGACCAGATCGAAGCGATAGGCCTTGCCGCGCAGGTGCATGTGCGGCGAGAGCGAAAGCACCGTGTAGTCGCGGTCGAGCGGCTGCGTCGTGGCCGTCACCACATGGTTGTCCGCGCCAGGCGGAATCGCGAACCGCGGGTTGACGATTTCGTTGGTCACCACCTCGCGTTCGGTCTCATCGACGTCGGCCAGTACGAGGCCGACCTTCGTCTGGTCCTGCTGCGGCGAGCCAGTGGGCGTGTAATGCATCTCAAAGATGAACGTCGAGCCCGCAGGCACGAGCTTCGCCGATCGCTCGGGCAGCGGATTGCTGCGCAGCCCCGGCACGTAGGCCGAAAGAAAGATTTTGTCGCGTTTGCCGTGATTGGGCGGATCGACGTACACGATGACGTGGTGCACCACGGCGGCGTTGCCTGGCTGCACTTCGGCGCCGGCGATCCACGTATCCTCCGTGAAACCGGTCGGCACGCGGAATCGCTGGTACGGTACGCCTTCGCGGCCCGCATCGGCCGGCACGTCGAACGGCTTTTCCATACCCAGGACGACGTCCGGCTCGCGCGGCAACTGCCAGCCGCTGGTGTATTGCCGCGGCGCCGGCGCTTCCGCCGGGTCGCCCTCGGGGCAGCCATTTTCCACCCAGCGGAACAGCAACTCCTTCTCGGCCTCGGGCAGGCTGCGATCGTTGGCGAACGCGCCATGCTCCGGGGCCGCGTGCCATGGCGGCATCCGCCGCTCGCGCACCACCTCGGCGATCATCTCGCCCCACCCGGCTGCGTCGTCGTAGGAGGTCAGCTCGAACGGCCCGATCTCGCCGGCACGATGGCAATCGACGCACCGCTCCTGCAGAATCGGTGCAATGTCACGCGCATAAGTTACGGGGCTCGCCGCGTTGGGCTCGCGCTCGCGCCCGATGATGCATCCTAACGGCGCGGTGAGGGGAGTCGCCACCGGCTTGCCGGCGAGCAATTCGTCGAGCGCCGCGCGCAAGTCCTCACGCGTCGGCTTGTCGCGGACGATCCCCACAACGTACTGGTCGTCCACGCGGCCTGCGTAGCGAATCACCCGCTTGCGATCGAGCACAACAATGTGCGGCGTTCGCTCGGCGCCAAACTCGTCGGCGACCTCGTTGCGGCGATCCCGCAGCACCGGATAAGACAGTTCGTGCCGCCGCGCAAACGCGGCGATTTCTGTGAGCGAATCCTGCACGTTCGACATGACGCCGACGACCGCCACGCCGCGATCGGCGTACTCGTCGGCAATCGCTTCCAACCGGCCGGCGTACAACTTGGCCAGCGGGCACTCGGTTCCCAAGAAGGCGACGACCACCAACTCGCGATCGGCCAGCTCGGCCAGCGATCGCTCGTGCCCCAGGTGATCGGCCAACGTAAAATCGGCGATTCTTGTGCCAAGGGGCGGCTTCGCTTGGGTCACGGCAGTCAGTGCAAGCAGCAGCCCGAAGGGCAGCCCAAGAATCCGATTCATGACGGCATCTTCCAGCGGAGTTTTGGCGATCGACCAGCACACGGGGCCGAGGCCGGCATTGTAACCAAAAACGCCCGCTGGCGGTGAGTCAGGCCGTCAATGGGGATTTCACTGGCCGCAGGCCCCGTACACGAAACTGCCAGCTTCGTCAGTCCCCGCCGTGCGCAAAGCTGACGTCTTGTGTGCGATTGGCACACGTAGAAAGCTGGCAGCTTCGTCTACGATTGGCACGGACGAAGCCGGCAGCTTCGTGTACGACCGGTCAGCGGCTCCGCCACAACGCGCGGTCGTCGATCCTCAAGTCCCGTTGAGCGGCGGCGATGTCGGCCTTGAACCGCCGCGAGTCGCCGGGATACCCTGCGGTCGGCCGCAGGCCTGGGACGCGGCTCGTCCAGAAGGCGTTGAACGCCCGCATCACGAGCTCGCGGTGGTATTTGGCGGTCATCGACGCCAGCGCCGTGGGCAGCAGCTCTTCGCACCCCACGCGAAACGCGGCGGTGATGCGCCGCCCCCCGTACTCCCACTGATAGCGGCTCTCGCCTTGGCTCTCGACGATCGCGTCGATCCAGCCGTCGGGGAAGTGATGCTGGACCAGCGCCGCGTACCGGCTGCGGCCGCCGTGCTTGTCGAGGAAGAGGAAGATGTCCCTTGTCTTTTGTCCGTTGTCCGTTGAGAGTTGATCGACGGTCTCGCGAACGAGTGCGAGCGTGACGTGGGACAACGCCGCGCCCTTGGTACCGAATTGGTCGCACAGGTCGTTGAACTCAGCGGGGAACACCAGCCGCGCCCGCATTGCGAGCAGCGTCACGCCGCGCGCCGTGCACGCCGTCGCCAACATCGAGGCGACGTCGCCGAGATCGTCGCCGTCAACTTCCATCGGCAGCGCCAGCTCATCGCACAAGTGGCACGCCAGCTCCCGTCGGCGAGCCGCCGGATCGGCCCCCGTCACATGAACCAAGTCTCTAGCGCAATCGACACGCCGCGTCGTGGTAGCCGGCAGCGTCCCGCTGCCGCTGCGCAAAGCGCCCACCGCCGCCAACACCCCCCGCTCCAACTGCCGCAGTCCCAACGCCGGCGAGTACAGCGCCTTCGAGTCGGCAATGGCGACCCGCCGCGAGCACTCCGCCGGCGAGCGCACCACGGCGTCGGCGAGGAGCCTGTAGAGATCGCATGCCGCCGTAGCCGGGGGCGAGGACGCCCCGGCTCGCTTCACCGAAGTTCCTCTTCCACGATCACGGCGTCCCTGAACCCTGAACCCCGAACCCTGAACCCTCTCTCCCTCCTCCACGCTCCACGCGGTCGCCGCCACGACCAGCGGCCCGTAATTCGGCCCATACCCGGCTTCATCCACGCCGATCAGAATCGCCATGGGCGGAAGTATAATGTCGGATCATCGCGGCGCGAATCAGAAGGGATTGATGAGTTGTACGACGTCGATCTTCCGCGGAGCGCCCATGTCCTCTGTGTAGAGCGTGTCGACGCCCGCTTCTGCGCACGCCGCGACCAGCATGCCGTCCCAGTGCGACAAGCTGTAGTCGCTGGCGTAACGAATCGCGCGGTCAATCGAAGCTTCGATCGGCAGCGCGAGCGGAAAGAGCCTGCGAACGGCAGTGGCGACTCGGCCGATATCCTCCGGCTGCAAAAGGCCCTGATGTTTCCACGTCGTCAATTGCCGCAGCAGCTCGCCGAGCGCCTGCCACAGCAGAACGGCGTCGCCGGCTGTTGCCAGATCTCATAGGAGTTGCTTAGCGACGGCCCGTTTCCGTGGGTCGGAGCGGTCGAAGCGATAGACAAGGATGTTCGTATCAACGGCGTTCATGAAGCTCGTCGCGCGTCATGCGCGAGCCGCCGGAGTCGACGGACAACGCCTCAGCCAACTGATCAAATTCGTCCACGGCAAGCCTTTGATCACGCGCGATGGACTCGACAACGAGTCGCACGCGCTCGCCAGGCTGAAAATGCGTGGACTGCTCGGGCACAAAGGCGCCGCCCTCAAAGATAGCTGTCAGTACTTCGGACATGAGAACTCGCAATCTCCAGCGGAGGATTCGCGTCGACGCCTGCTCAGGACAATTGTAGCTCCAAGAAGCCGCCGGGTCGATCGGAACGAGTCTTATTCCTCGGCGCCGTCCGCGTTCTTCCATTCCCTGACTTTGAGCTCCAGGTCTCGAAGGAGTTCTTGCTGGCTCTCGATGTCAGCCTGCAGCATTTCCATTTGGGGATCGTCACGTTCGGGCATGAAACGGAACGGGCGTTCATTCTCGAGGGCTTCCAGGCGTGTGAGTTTCCGCTCAAGCTCTCGCTTGGCCTCTGCGAGTACGCCGACAAGTTCCTCGCGATCCATGCCATCTTGAGCCGCCGCAGCTCTGTCCGCGTCATTGGCAATCCGCTTTCGCCACTCGGCGAACATCAATCGCAACACACGGTGGCCGGCGCTGGTTGCCTCGACGCGAAGTCGATTGTCATCGAGGCGTGAGCAATCAATGGGTAAGTGCGGCCCGTAAGGATCGCTCGCCAATCCCTCGAGCGCTGACTCGACGGCGTCGGGATACGTCTCCAATTCGCTGACGTCGTAATTGACGTACTCAAGGGGATTGCTCTCGCTTGGCTGAAAGAGCACCTTCGCCACAGCCTCGCTCTTCGACAGATCAAGCATCATCAGCGCGCTAACTTCGCCGCGTTCCGCCTGTTCGAGAAGCTTGAGCGACTCGGCGAACACGCGGCGCTCCGCTTCTTTCGCGTTGGCAGCGTGGTCGTCTTTGTTCTCGTCCTCCTCGTCGCTCGGAGTCTGCGATTTGGCGCCTTCCGCCAGCTCCAGCAATCGCGCTTCAACCTCGCTGATTTTCCGTTCAATCTCGGCTTTGCTCTTTTTCAGGAACTCCTTGCGAACCGTGTACTCGGCAATCGCTGCCCGCAGCGCTTCGTTGGGCACGTTCCGCAGGCGGTCGCGAATCTCCTTTTCCTCCTTCGCCCGGTACTTTGCCATCGCCGCCTCAGTTTGCATGGCCTGGGCTTGCAAGCGGCGAAGCTGGGCGTTCTCCGGATCACGATTGCCCGCAGCCAACTGCGCAATTTGCTGATGCAGGACAAAGAGGCGCTCCTGATACATCGCAATCGTTGGGTCTCTGTCGAGCGCCTCTTTCACCGCTGCGTTCATGGCCCTCGGACTGTTAGCATTCTGCAGCGCCACTACCTTGTTCACCTCGATCTCGTTCAACTCCCCCTCAATGTCGAGGAGCTGTTCTTGCAGCTTCAACAACTCGGCCCGCAACGATCGGATTTTGTACCCCAATCCCTCCGCGACCTTCCGCCGCGTCCGGCTCCGATCAAGGAATTCCGCGATCTTCGCGTGAAACCGCTCAGGCGCCTTGACGATCATCCCCTTCGAATCTTCGTGCCAGCCGATTTCCACTTTGTGCTTGTTCGATTCCATCAGACGCAGCCAGGCGATGAAGTCCACCGCGTCGACGTCGCCAACGGAGTAGACCCGCAGAAGTGGCTTCTCGTCCGCCGGTCCGCTCGCGGCGTCATCGATCGCCGCGCCAGCGATCGCCGTCGGCTGGGCAAAGGCCGCCCGATACACGGCCGACGTCAGGCCCAACGCCAATACGACCAACAACGCCAAAGTCCGCCGCGAGACCCACATCGGTTCGTCCTCCAGTTTAAGGATCCGCCGCACCCGCCCTGCGAGCGGATGATCGGCAAGCGCCGTCGCCCCCGCGAGCCGGGGGGCTCGTCCCCCCGGTCCGCGAACCGCCGCCGCGACCTTTACCAGCAACGCCGCATACGCCTCCGGCCGTCGCGTCTGTCGTATGACCAACGCGTCGCAGCATTCCTCCCGATCCCG
>JBIOVA010000168.1:0-12398 GCA_044867485.1 Lacipirellulaceae bacterium
ACAACCGCTAAGCGTCGTGGTGCTGGCGGTTTCGTCGCCGACGCCCTTGGCGGCCGACCAAGCGCACACAGTCGATCGGATGCTCGAAGCCGCCTGCCGGGGCGCTGACGCGGGGCGCGATGCCGTCACGGCGCCCTCGGCCGCGCGACGTGTGCTCGTGCTCGCCGGCCGCGATCGGTACGAAGCCGTCGGCACGGCGCGCAAGCTCGTCGAACGCCTGCAGCAATTGGCCGAGCCGCTGGAGCGCGCCGGGCAGTTGGCGGCGTGCGTCGTGGGCGCCGGCGTGGCGTCGGTCGTCGAGCCGCCGAAGAATTTTCACGCCAGTCGGCTGTTGGAAACCGCGCAGCGCTGTCTCGCTGCGGCGCTCAACGGCGGCGGCGTCAAGAGCCTCGAAGTCATTTAGCCCCCGGTTATTAACCGGGGGCTAAATGCATCGCCGTCGGCGTTCGAGGCTTCGGCGCTCGCCCCGCCCGCCCTGTCCCCGCAGCGGCTGCTTGCTATGATGGGCTCGATGAGCACCGCGGCCCCCCCTCCTGCCGAACAGCCGGATTCGGCCTCCGCTGCGGCATCCGCGCCCGTCTCCCAACCGTCCCGCGCTCCCAGGCCATCCGCCGCCCCGGCGAGCGATGATCCGTTTCACGATCCGGCCGTCGCTCACCACCGGGAGCTCATGGCCAGCGACGTGACTTCGCAGGTCAAGCCCAGTGCGGCGGCGAGCGCCGCAGCTGACGCGGCGCCGGCGCAACGAGATCTGCTGTTCCCGCTCCTGCTGTTCCTCGCCACGTGTGCGTCGACCTTCTGGGTCGGCGCCACGCACTGGGATCCCATGCGCGTTGAGTACTGGACCAGTTGGAACGCGATGCAGCGTGTGATCGCCGCCAACTGGCAGACTGGCGCCTGGTACATGGGCGCCGTTCTGCTGATCCTCCTGACGCACGAGATGGGCCATTTCTTGACGACCGTGCGCTACGGCATTTCCGCGAGTTACCCGATCTTCATCCCGTTGCCGATCAACTCGATCGGCACGATGGGCGCCGTCATCGGGATGGACGGCATGAAGGCCAACCGCCGGCAGATTTTCGACATCGGCCTGGCCGGTCCGCTGGCCGGGCTGGTGATCGCTGTGCCTGTGCTGTGGGCCGGCGTGATGGGGCTCGACCTCAGCCGCGCGACCGAGACCGGCGACATCGAGTTGTTTATCCCGTTGATCGGCCAATGGATGTTGCAGTGGGCGCACCCCGACATGCCTTGGGCCCACGATCAGTGGGTGGCTTTGTCCGAGTTGAACCCGCTCTTCATGGCCGGCTGGGTCGGCATGCTGATCACCGGGCTGAACATGGTTCCGATCAGCCAACTCGATGGCGGACACACGATCTACGCCCTGTTTCTGGACCGGGCCAACGCGATTGCGAAGCGCATCGTGGTGATCGCCATCGTCGTCATCCTGGCGTATCTCGACCAAGCCGTCATGTGGACGCCGATGCTCGTGCTAGTGATCGTGCTCGGCATCCTCCACCCGCCGACGGCCGACGACAGCGTGCCGCTGGGCCCCGTGCGATGGGCCATCGGCCTGGCGTCGCTGGCGATCCCCGTGCTCTGCTTCCCGTACCTGGGCGTGCGATCGTAGCGAGCCTTCGCAGCGAAAGTTGCGTGACAATTGCTCCGGTTTGCTACGGAGCCAGCAGCAGCCGCCCCGGGTTCGCCAGATAGCCCTTCACATCGTTGAGAAACCGCGCCGCGGCCGCGCCGTCGACGATGCGGTGATCGTAGGTGAGCGACAGCGGCAGCATCAGCCGCGGTTCCCATTGGTCGTCGATGAACTGCGGCAGGATGCGGCTGCGGCCAGCAAGCAGGATCGCCGCCTCGGGCGGGTTGATGATCGGCGTCGAGTACGTGCCGCCGATGGCGCCGAGATTCGAGATCGTGAACGTGCCGCCGCGGAGGTCTTCGAGGTTCACGCCGCCGCCGCGGGCCGCCTCGGCCATTTTCACCATCTCGGCCGCGATTTGCGGGATGTTCTTGCGATCGGCGTCCCGGAGCACCGGCACCATCAAACCGCGCTCCGTGTCGACCGCGATGCCGATGTTCACGTACTCCTTGTAGATGATCTCCTCGGCCGCCTCGCTCACCGACGCGTTGACGATCGGGTGGTGTTTGAGCGCCACGGCGCACGCCTTTACGAGGAACGGCATGGTCGTGAGCTTGATGCCGCGGGTCGAATAGTCCTTCGCGCTATCCTGGCGAAGCTGTTCGAGTTCCGTGAGGTCGACGTCGTCGAAGTTCGTGAGCTGCGGGATCGTCGTGTAGGACGCCGTCATGTTGCGGGCGATGGCCTGCCGCATCCGCGACATCTTTTCGCGGCGCACGCCGCCGTAGGAATCCGAGTCCGGCGTGCCGGGCGGCGTGACGCCCTTGATCGCCGTGGCGTCGGCTTGAGCCTGGCTCTTGCGGACGTAGTTCCGCACGTCCTCCTCAGTGATGCGGCCGCCCTCTCCGCTGGGACGCACGCGGCGCAGCTCGACGCCCAGTTCGCGCGCCAACCGGCGCACCGAGGGACCGGCCGCAGCCACGGCGTGCCCGTCGCCGGGGACCTCTTCAGCCGCGCCCCCCTTCGCAGGCATTTTCTTCTTCACCGCAGGCTTGGCGAAGGCGGGAGCCGGCTCGTCCGACTCGTCGTCGGGCTCAACCAGCACCGGCGTGGGTTCCGGCGGCGGTGGCGGCGTCTTGGCCTTTTTCGGCTTGGGCGGCTCAGGCTCAGCGGACGTTTCCTCCTCATCCGCCGCCGGCTCCTCGGCGACGGGTTCCTTCTTCGCGGGCGCCGGTTTGGTGTCCTTCGGCGCCTTCGCCTTGGCCTCGCCGTTGGCGGCTTCAATCTCGAAAATCGGGCCGCCAATGGGCACTGAGTCGCCCTCGGCCACGAGCACTTTGACAATCTTCCCCGCCTGCGGGCTGGGGATCGGCATCGTCGCCTTGTCGGTCTCGACTTCGAGCAGATCCTGATCCTTGGCAACCATGTCGCCCTCGCTCACCAGGATCGACAACACGCCCGCCGAGTCGATGTTCTCGCCGAGCGAGGGAAGCTTGATTTGAGTCGCCACGTGAAATCTCTGTGGTCAGATTGAATTGACAGGATACCAGGATGATTAGGATTTACAGGATGAGACAATCCCAATTCTATCCTGTCGATCCTGTCAATCCTGTCATCCTGTCCATTCCGCCCTCAACTTGAAATCTACGCATAGAGCGCCGACTGTTTCTCCGGGTCGACGCCCAACTCCTTGATCGCGCGGGCAACGCACGCGCCGTCACAGCCGCCCGTTTGCATCAGGCGGTACAGCGCGGCCACGGCGATCAACTCGGCGTCGACCTCGAAGTGGCGGCGCAGCGCCGGACGGCTTTCGCTGCGGCCCATGCCGTCGGTCCCCAACGCGAACAGCCGGCCGGACAGCCAGGGGGCCAGTTGCTCCGGCAGCGCCCGCATGTAGTCGCTGGCGGCGATGATCGGGCCCTCCGTATCGGCGAGTTGTTCCTCGACATAGGGGCGCCGCGGCGGTTGATCCGGGTGCAGCATGTTCCAACGCTGGCACTCCTGCGCCTCGCGTCGCAGCTGCGTGAAGCTGGTGACGCTCCACACGTCGCTGGTGACGCCGTATTTCTCGCCGAGAATCTGCTGGGCACGCAGCGTCTCGCGGAGGATCGGGCCGCTGCCCAAAAGCTGCACGCGCTTCTCGCCGGCGCGCCAGTCGCGCAGGCGGTACATGCCGCGGACGACGCCCTCTTCGCACCCCGGCGGCATTTCGGGCATCTGGTATGGCTCATTCTCGAGCGTAATGTAGTAGATCGCCGTCTCGTTGTCTTCGTACATCCGCTTGAGGCCGTCGAAGATGATGACGGCCGTCTCGTAGGCGTAGGCCGGGTCGTACGCCCGTACCGTGGGGAACGCCATCGCGTTGATCAGGCTGTGCCCGTCCTGATGCTGCAGGCCCTCGCCGTTGAGCGTCGTGCGGCCGGCCGTGCCGCCCAGCATGAAGCCCTTCGTGCGAGCATCGGCCGCCGCCCAGACGAGGTCGCCAATCCGCTGGAAGCCGAACATCGAATAGTAGATGAACATGGGGATCATGTTCACGCCGTGCGATGAGTACGCTGTCCCCGCGGCGATGAACGACGACATCGACCCGGCCTCGGTGATGCCTTCTTCTAGCAGTTGGCCGTCCTTGGCTTCCTTGTAGAAAGCCAACTGGTCGGAGTCGACCGGCTCGTACAACTGGCCGACGTGCGAGTAAATGCCCACCTGCCGGAACAGGCCTTCCATGCCGAACGTGCGCGACTCGTCGGGAACGATCGGCACGATGTGCTTGCCGATCTTCTTGTCGCGGAGCAGGTCGGTCAGCAGCCGGACGAAGCCCATCGTTGTGGACATCTCCTTGCCTTCGCCCTTGCTGACAAGCTTCTCCATGGTCTTGCCGTATTCGGCCAGTCGCGGCACGTCCATCCGCACGGGCGCGTTGTTGCGCGTGGGGACCGAGCCACCGAGCGCCTTGCGGCGCTCGCGGAGGTACGTCATCTCGGGGCTGTTCTCCGGCGGGCGGTAGAACGGCGCCTCGGCGACCTTCTCGTCGGAGATGGGAATGCCGAATCGCGTACGGAACTCGCGTAGCTCCTGCTCGTTGAGCTTCTTCTGATTGTGCGTCATGTTGCGGCCTTCGCCGCCTTCGCCCAGGCCGTAACCCTTGATCGTCTTGGCGAGCACGACGGTTGGTCGGCCCTTGCACTCCGTGGCGGCCTTAAACGCGGCATACACTTTCTCCGGGTCGTGCCCGCCGCGCTTGAGCTTTTGCAGTTTCTCGTCGGAGTAGTTCTTCACCATCTCCAGCAGCTCGGGATGGGCGCCGAAGAAGTGCTCGCGGATGTACTCGCCGCCAGCGACGACGTACCTCTGATACTGGCCGTCGACGACTTCCATCATTCGCTGGGCCAAGAGGCCGTGCTCGTCGGCTTCGATGAGCGCATCCCAGTCGCCGCCCCAGATGACCTTGATGACGTTCCAGCCGGCGCCGCGGAACGCACCCTCGAGTTCCTGAATGATCTTGCCGTTGCCGCGCACCGGGCCGTCGAGCCGCTGCAGGTTGCAGTTGATGACGAACGTGAGATTATCGAGCTGCTCGCGCGAAGCGAGCGTGATGGCGCCAAGCGTTTCCGGCTCGTCGCACTCGCCGTCGCCCAGGAACGCCCACACGCGCTTCTTCGAGCAGTCGACGATCTTGCGGTCGGTGAGATACCGGTTGAACCGCGCCTGGTAGATCGCCATGATCGGCGCCAAGCCCATCGACACCGTGGGGAACTCCCAAAACTCGGGCATCAGCCAGGGGTGCGGGTACGACGACAGCCCGCCGCCGGGGCTCAGCTCGCGGCGGAAGTTCACCAGGTGTTGCTCGGTGAGCCGGCCCTCGAGAAACGCCCGGGCGTAAATACCCGGCGCCGCGTGACCCTGGTAGTACACCTGGTCGCCTTCGTAGCCGGTCTCGCCCCGGCCGCGGACGAAGTGGCTGAGCAGCACCTCGTAGAGCGTAGCTGACGAGGCAAACGTGCTGATGTGGCCGCCGGGGGACGCGGGGTCGCGGTTGGCGCGGGTGACCATCGCCATCGCATTCCAACGGACGAAGCTCTTGATGCGCCGCTCCAGCTCCCGGTTGCCGGGGTACCGCGGCTGCTTCTCGGGCGAGATCGTGTTGAGATATGGGGTCGTCGCGGTGAACGGCAGCTCGACGCCATTGCGATACGCCGCCTCGTCGAGCACCGTGAGCAACTGCTGCACGCGCTCGGGGCCCTTGCTCTCCAACACGTAGTCGAACGACTCGAGCCACTCGGCCGTCTCGGTGGGATCGGGATCGTTGGGAATGGCAACCCGAACTTCGGCGGCGTTAGCTTTGGCGTTAGCCATGGCGGGTGGGAGAGTGAGTAGGTGAGTAGGTGAGTAGGTGGATTGGTCGAAGGCAGACTGCGGCGCCTTGACCGACTCACTTACTCACCGACTCACTTACTCACCGTCTTCTCCTGGAGGGACTAGTTTTCTTGTTTCTGCTTGCGCTTCGGCCGATACACTTCCGTCGCGGTGCCGAGCTGCACTTCGGCGGCGAACGAGAGCGTTTCGCTGAGCGTGGGGTGGGGGTGGATGCTCTCGGCAACGTCGCGGATTGAGCAGCCCATCTCGATGGCCACCACCGCCTCGGCGATCAACTCGCCGGCGCCGGCGCCGACAATACCGCAGCCCAGCACACGCTCGCTTCCGGGGTCGACGATCCACTTGGTCAGTCCGTCGGTGCGCCCGTTGGCGATCGCGCGGCCGCTGGCCTGCCAAGGGTACTGCGCCACGTCGACCGTGCGGCCTTCGCGTTTAGCTTGCTCGGCCGTCAGCCCCGCCCAGGCGATTTCAGGATCGGTGAACACCACCGCGGGAATCGCGGCCTTGTCGAACGCCGCCGATTCGCCGGCGAGCACCTCCGCCGCCACCTTGCCTTCGTGCGAAGCCTTGTGGGCGAGCATCGGCTCGCCCGCCACGTCGCCGATCGCCAGGATGTGCGGGTCGCTGGTGCGCTGCTGGTCGTCGATCTCGACGAAGCCCTTGTCGTTCACTTTGACCTTCGTGTTCTCGAGCCCGAAGCCGCCCGACTTAGGCCGCCGGCCCACGGCGACCAACACGCGATCGAACGTTTCCGTTCTCTTATTGTTTCCGTCCGCCGCCTCCATGGCCACGTCGACGCGGCTGCCAACGTCCTTCACGCCGGTGACCTTCGTGCCGAGATGGATCGCGGCGAAGTGCCCGCGCAGGCGCTTTTCCAGCGGCTTGACCAAATCGCGATCCGCCCCCGGCAGCAGCCCGTCGGTCAACTCGACGACGGACACCTTCGTACCGAGCTCCGCGTAGACCGAGCCCATCTCAAGTCCGATGTATCCGCCGCCAACGACGAGCAATGTTCCAGGCAAATCGACCAGGTTGAGCGCGCCGGTCGAGTCCATCACTCGGTCGCTGCCAATGTCGAACATCTTCGGCATCGCCGGCACGCTGCCCGTGGCAAGGATGCAGTGATCGAACGTGATCCGCGTATTGTCGTACGTCTTAGGATCGCCGCCTTCAAGCTGCAGCGTCTGCGAGTCGACGAAAATCCCGCGGGCATGAATGCGGCGAATCTTGCGGCGCTTGGCGAGCTCGGCCAACCCGCCGGTGAGCGCGTCGATAACCTGCTCCTTGCGGGCGCGCACTTTGTCGATGGCGATCGACGGCGGAGCGAAGTCGACGCCCCACTCGGCCATCTCGCGGGCCTCGCTCACCACCTTGGCGACGTGGAGCAGCGCCTTCGAGGGGATGCACCCGCGGAGCAAGCACGTTCCGCCCAGGCGCGGATCAGCCTCGACGATGGCCGTTTCGATTCCCAAATCCGCGGCCAGGAACGCGGCGGCGTACCCGCCGGGGCCCCCTCCGAGCACCACCAATTGCGAATGCATGCGATATCCCTAACATGGCCGCCGAGAACTCTCCCGATCATCGCGAACCCCTTAGTTTACCGGACCGCCGGGTTCCCACAATGGGCCCGTACACGACGCTGCCAGCGTCGTTACGCCAATCGGCGCCCCGACTTTGCCCCCCGGTCAGTGATCGGGGGCTAACTGTTGAGAAGGTGCCGCAGCGCTGGCTCAAGTTCGGGATACCGAAACTCGTACCCCGCATCGCTGAGCGCCCGCGGCGTGACGCGCGTGCTGGAGAGCAGCAGCGCATCGGCCATTTCGCCGAACGCGAGCCGGGCCGCGAACGCGGGCATGGGAAACACCGTTGGCCGCGACAGCACCCGGCCAAGCGTCTTGGTGAATTCCGCATTAGTCGCGGGGTGCGGCGCCGCGAGATTGACCGGGCCGCTCACCGCGGGCGTCGCGACCAGGAAGTGCAGCGCCGCCACCACGTCGTCGAGCGCGATCCAACTTATGTACTGCCGGCCGTCGCCGATCTTGCCGCCGAGCCCCAGCTTGAACGGCGTGAGCATCTTGGCGAGCGCCCCGCCCTGCGGGCTGAGCACGACGCCGATGCGTGTGTTGACGACGCGCACGCCCGCGTCGCGCGCCGGCTGGCACGCCGCTTCCCAGTCGCGGCACACTTCCGCCAGAAAGTCGTTGCCCAGCGGCGAGCTTTCTGTGAGCCGCTCGTCGCCGCGATCGCCGTAATAGCCAATGGCGGACGCGCACACGAGCGCTCGCGGCTTGTTCGCCGCGTGCGCGACCGCCTCGGCAATCAACTGCGTGCCTTTGGTGCGGCTGTCGCGAATCTGCTGCTTGAACGCCGCGGTCCAGCGGCGGCCGGCGACGTTCTCGCCCGCGAGATGGACCACCGCGGCGGCGCCTTCGAGCTTGCCGGAGTCGAGGTCGCCCTTGTCCGCGTTCCAGTACATCTCGCGCGTCGCGTCGCGGACTGGGCGACGCACGCCGCGGACCACCGTGGCGCCCGATTGCTCCAGCGCCGCGACCAGCGGCTTGCCCACCAACCCGGTGGCGCCGGTGACGACGACGGTCTGACCTTGGAGGGACTCGGACATGTCACAGTGTGCCACTGGCGTGCCGCCAGTGCTGAAGCTAACCCGTTCGGCGCCGCTCACTGGCGAGACGCCAGTGGCGCACGCACAAGTTCAAGGGCTCGGCCGAGCAACGCCCATCAATTATTCCGCTCCGATGAACCGCCGCCTACTTCCGCTTCTGCTGATACTGCCGGCTGGCTTTTTCCAGCAGGCGGCGCTCGCTCTTGGTGAGGCTGTCCTGCCCGTGTTCCTGGATTTTCTGCAGAATCTCGTCCACTTTGCGGCCCAGGTCGTCCTGCTCGCCCTCATCGTCCGGCTCGTGGACGCGCAACCGCGGCTTCGAGCGAAGTTTCATCGACCCCACCCAGTTGATCACGCCTTTGCCTGGCAACCAACCGAAGCGGTAGAAAGTCCATGCAAACAGTGCGCCGCCAAGGTGCGCGGTGAACGCGACGTTGCCGGAACGATTGATTGCCCCAAACAGATCGCCGCCCACGCAGAATAAAGCCGCCACCCACGCTGGAATCGGGATTAGAAAGTAAATCCGCACTTCGACGCGAGGGTAGTTCAGTGCGAACAGCAGAAAGACGGCGGTCGTCGCCGCCGAGGCGCCGTAGAGCGCGGCGGGTTCTCCGGTCGCGGCCTGCGTCAGCGTCCAAACCAAGCCGCCGACGACGATGGCGCAAAGATAAAACGTCAGAAACGTCGTGCGGCCGTAGCGCTCTTCGACGTACTTTCCGAAAAAGAAGAGTACGAGCATGTTGAAGAGAATGTGCGCCACATCCCGCGGGTCGTGGGCGAAGCCGTACGTCAGCAGTCGATACGCTTCCCAGGGGCGGCGATACCAGTCGGACGAAAGCTGCAGAATCCCCGTTGACCCGGTGAACAGCACCTGCACGATGTACACACTCACCGTGACGATTAACAGCTGCATCGTCGCCGACTGCGGCGCCGCGAGCTGATAGCCCGATTGCGGCTCGCGGGAGTAATCGCGGTCGTAAAGTCCCATGGGCGGAGGCGCGGGGTCGGCGATTCAAGAGACGGCGTCGAGGTCAGGCCGTTCAACTGTTCACCACGATTCTACGTCGCGGCGGCAAGCGAGGCCAAAGATACCACCCGGCGTCAGGACGGCGAAAGCTCGAATCCACCGCACCTGACGTGTCTGCGGCTCACCGTCACGGCGTGAGCAGCGCGCCCGACTCAGCGGCCGGAGCGCGCGAATTGACCGCCTCCAGCATCTTCAACTGCTCAGCGGCAAGTTGGGCGGCCAGGCGCGTGTTCTCGGCCCGCGCAGCGGTCAGCTGTTGACCGGCGTTGGCCAACAGGCTTTGGACGTTCGCTAGCAGCGTCTCGGCGGCCTGGCGGTCCTGCTCCATGTGCTCCAAGTCGCCGGCCAGCGCCTGCTTCTCCTCGGTGCGCTGGGCGCCAAATTTCTCGGCAATCGCGTTGGCGGCGGCGAGTTTTTTCAGGTCTTCTTGCAGCGCGTCGCGATGGGCCCGCAACTCCACGTAGTGCCGATTGGCGGCCGAGAACAAATAGGCGTAGTCGCGAAGTTGCCGTTCGTACAACCACTTCTGGGCTTTGGCGGCGTCGTCGGGGCCGACGCGGCGGCCCGCTTCGTCGACCATCATGATCGTCGGATCGAATGCTTCAGAGGCGTTGGGCTTAGGCGCTTCCGTGCCATGGCGGATGTACTCATCCACGCTCGCCGGATGGACCCGTTGTCGCAGCTCCTCCTCCGTGAGCCCGGCGTACAGCTCGTGCCGATCGGCCGGCATGGTTTCGTACAGCGCCCACGGCTTCTGGCTGTTGAGCACGCGTGCCCCGGTCACGTCGTCGAGCTTGATGACCGCCTCGAGCGTCGCGCCGTCGGGGCGGGCCTCGACCACGCGGAACTCGCCCAGGTACTGGGCGCCTTGCCCGGGGTCGGCCGCATTGGGCTCGCCTTGCTCGAACATGTAGACAATCGCGTCCTGCTCCAGCCCGCTGGGCTGCGGCTGCGTGATGCTCACCGGCACGCGTTGGGTCGTGGGGTCGATCGGCGCCGTCGGCGTCACTCCCCGCCACACGCGGCCCCGCTGCCGGGCTTGGTCCTGCAACCGCCGGGTCCACACGCCCATCCCTGGCATGCGCGATTCCGCCTCGAAGTTAAACGGCATCTCTGCGAAGATTTGCCCGGCGAGCGCTTCATCGCGCGTGCCGTCCTTCAGCGCCTCGTTCTTCTGTTCCACCTCGGCCAGTTTGTCTTCAAGCCCGGGCATCTCGCGGCGGATGTTGCGGTGAATCCGGTAGACTTCCAACCCCAGGACCAGCGAGCCGATTCCGGAAAAGAAGATGGCCAAAAGCAGCAGCATCTGCGCCCAGTGCCAGTTCTTCACCGACATGATCACGGTGATCAGGCCGACGACGACGATGACCGCCAGCAAGATTCTGAGTACGAGTTCCAAACTAGAAATCCTCAGACAGCCGGGGGCAGGCAGGGTCGCAGGAATGGGAAAGCGTGTGACTTTGGAAAAAGTCTCCCAATAATCGATGGTAAGTACCCCGCCAGACAGCGTCAAGTTTTTACGGCACGACGACTTGCGGCGAGAGGACATGAGCCCTACGCCCCGCAGAACCGCACCATTTAGCCCCCGGTCACTGACCGGGGGCCAACTGCCGGCCCCAATGCCGCAAGGAGTCCCGCAACCATCTCCTGCGTATGCCCCGCGGTAAGGCTCACCCGCAGCAGCGACTCGCCCGCCGGGACCGACGGCGGCCGGATCGCCGGGACCCAATAGCCGGCCTCGCGGAGACGGGCGCTTAACCGAACCGCCTCCGTGGGGGAGCCGATCATGATCGGAATGATTTGACTTGCCGAGTTCGCGGTATTCCACCCCTGCCGCCCAAGCAGTTCACGCAGCGCCTCCGCGGCTTCGAGCAAACCCGTGCGGCGCTGCGGCTCCCGTTCGACAATCTCGAGCGCCGCAACCGCCGCCGCGCATGCCGCGGCGGGATGGGCGGTCGAGAACACGAAGGTCCGCGCGCGGTTGGCCAGCCAGTCGACGAGCGACTGCGACCCGGCGACGAAGCCGCCCGCAGCGCCCAGCGCTTTGCTCAGCGTGCCGACCCGGATGATGTAACGGTCCTCGACGCCGAGGTGCTCGGCAACTCCCCGGCCACGGGCGCCGAACACGCCCGTCGCGTGAGCCTCGTCGACCAAGAGCATCGCGTCGTGGCGGCGCGCCAACTCGGCGATCGCCGCCAAGGGCGCCACGTCGCCATCCATGCTGAACAGCGTGTCGGTTACGACCAACCGGCGGCGGAAACCAGCGCCGTCACGGAGCAGTCGCTCCAGCGCCTCCGCATCGCCGTGGGGGTAAACGTGCGTCGCGGTGCGGGCCAGCCGGCAGCCGTCGATGAGGCTGGCGTGGTTCTTGGCGTCGGCGTAGATCGCGTCGCCCTGATCAACCAGCGCGGGAATGACGCCCGCGTTCGCGGCGAACCCCGACGGGAACACGAGCGCTGCTTCGACTCCCTCGAACGCGGCAAGCCGCGCTTCGAGCTCGGCGTGGGCGTCCGAGCGTCCGCACACCAGCGGACTGGCGCCACGCCCGGCGCCGCTGGTGCGGCAGGCCTCGATCGCCGCCGCAATCACCCGCTCGTCCGCCGCCAGGCCGAGGTAGTCGTTGGACGCGAAATTCACGAGCCGCCGGCCGTCACACGCGACGACCGCGCCCTGCCGCCCCAACGGCGCCGGCAGCTCGCGCAGCAGATCCTCGCCCCGCAGCGCTGCCAGCTCATCATCGATCCACGCCAGCGGGGTCATGCGTTCCTACACGAAGCTGCCAGCTTCGT
>JBIOVA010000169.1:0-24203 GCA_044867485.1 Lacipirellulaceae bacterium
AACTGCGCCAGGCGTTAGAGGCCGGCCGCCCCACCGCAGCCGGCGCCGCATTCAAGCTGTTGGAAAACTCCTGCAACAAGTGCCACGCCGCCTACCGAAATTAGTGCCCTCTCCCTCCGGGAGAGGGTTAAGGTGAGGGCAGCCAAAACCTACACTTTCCTGATTAATCAACGCGGAGACTCCACCGATGTCGTTGGCCCGTTACGCATCCCGACTCGTCGTCCTCGGCGCGAGCGTCTGCGCGCTCTCGCTGTCGCTGGGGCTGGCCGCCGTCGCCCAGGACGGCGACAAACCCGCCGCCGACAAACCTAAAGACGAATCGAAGGCCGACGCCAAAGAAAAAGACGCCGACAAAAAGGACGAAGAACCCAAGCCGAGCGTCACGCACGGCACGGTGACGATCGATGGCAAGGAAGTTGAGTACACCGCCACCGCCGGCAAGATGCTGATGACCAACGACGAGGGCGAGCCCAAGGCCCACGTCTTCTACATCGCCTACACCGTCGGCAACGACCTGCCCAACGACGACGACAAGAAAGACGATGACAGCAAAGTTAGCCGCGACGCGCCAGCGGAGCGCTCTGACGCCAAGGACGACGACCCATCCCAACCCGCGAAGCCCAACCGCCGCCCCATCACCTTCGCATTCAACGGCGGCCCGGGCAGCTCCAGCGTCTGGCTCCACCTCGGCATGCTCGGCCCCGTGCGCGTCAAGCTCGACAGCAATGCGGGGACGCTCCCCCCGCCGCACGAGCTCATCGCCAATCCGTTTTCGCTCCTCGACGCGACCGATCTCGTGTTCATCGACCCCGTGAGCACTGGCTTCAGCCGCCCGGCAAAAGGAGAGGACAAACGCCAGTTCCACGGCTACGAAGAAGACCTCACGAGCGTCGGCCAGTTCATTCACGATTACACGACCAAGTTCGCCCGCTGGGCCTCGCCCAAGTTCCTCATCGGCGAGAGCTATGGGGGCCTTCGCGCCGCGGGGCTGGCCGGCGAGCTCCGCGACCGCTACCACTTGGAGCTCAACGGCATCGTGCTGCTGTCCGCCGTCGTCGACTTTCAGACGCTCATGACCGGCGGCAACAACGACATCGCCTTTGCTCTGTTCCTCCCCTCGTATGCCGCCACCGCGTGGTACCACAAGGCGCTCGACGACGACCTGCTCGAAGACTCGCTGGAGTCGATCGTCGAAGACGCCGAGGAGTTTGCCGCGGGCGACTACTTGGAAGCGCTGGCCGCAGGCGATACGCTCCGCGGGGACCGGCGTCGCCGCGTCATCCGCAAGATGTCCGAGCTCACCGGGCTGAGCGAGGACTACATCGACGCCGCCAACCTCCGCGTCAGCATGCCCCGCTTCGGCAAGGAGCTGCTCCGCAAGAAGCGTAAGGTCGTCGGCCGGTTCGACAGCCGTTATACGGGCTTCGATCGCACGACGCTCGGCGAGTTCGCCGAGCACGATCCCAGCGCCGACGCCGTGTTCGGGACATTTACCTCCGCGCTCAACGACTATGTTCGCACGACGCTCAAGGTCGATGAGCCGCGCGTCTACGAAATCCTCACCGGCAACGTGCAGCCGTGGAACTACAGCGACTTCGCCAACCGCTACGTCGACGCCTCCGGCTCGCTTCGCGACGCGCTGACGCACAACCCGTTCCTGAAGGTATTCGCTGCGTGCGGCTACTATGACCTCGCCACGCCGCAGTACGCGATGACGTACACCCGCGACCACTTGAACCTCCCGCCGGAAGTCCGCGATCATTTCACGATGGGCTTCTACGAAGGCGGGCACATGATGTACGCCCACGAGCCGTCGCTCAAGAAGCTCCGCCAGGACCTGCTGAAGTTCTACGAGGACGCGCTTTCCAAATGACACCCCTAACGGTCACCCCGAGGTCCGCCGAGGGGTCCGGCCGCAAGCCAACGCGCCGAACTCCTCGGCGGACCTCGGAGTGACACGCCCTGCTATCGCCAACCGCACGCTTTAGCTGGAGTTTGCCGGCGCGCCCGCCGATGGAAGAGAATGCACCGCCGGCAACAGCGGCGCACTTTTCGACGCTTGCGAAAGCCGGGCAAACGGGGGAATGCCAGCATGAGCTCTCACGACGCGGCGGCCGGTCTGACCGCCATCGTGAAAACGTTTGAACGGCCGCGGTCGCTCGATCGCCTGGTCCGCAGCATTCGCCGCTACTACCCCAGCTTGCGGGTCCTCGTGGGCGACGACAGCATGACGCCTTACCCGCGGCGCGACGTAGAATACGTCCGCCTGCCCGTCGACGTCGGCGCCGCCGCCGGCCGCAACGCCTTGCTCGACCTGGTGGCCACGCCCTACTTCGTCTCGCTCGACGACGACTTCGCGTTCACCGACGAGACGCAGCTCGAGCGGCTCCTCGACACGCTTCGCCGCCACGAGGCCGCACTGGTCGCCGGCGACCTCGTCGAGTGCAAGCAGAAGTTCGCCTGGCGCGTCGAGCGCCGCCGCGAGGTCTACCAGGGCGTCATCCGCCGCGAGGGCGACTCGCTGCGGCTGCTCCGCGGCCACGCCGGGTCGGTTGGCGACGCCTTCCAGTGCGACGTTACTCCACGGTTCTTTGTCGCCCGCGCCGACGCCATCCGCCGCATCGGCGGTTGGTTCGCCCCGCTCAAAGCCGACGATCACCAGGAACTGTTCCTCCGGCTCAAAAGCGCCGACCTCCGCGTGCTGCACCGCCCCGACGTTGTCGTAGAGCACTGGCCCGAGCGGCCCGAGGTGTACGCCGCCTTCCGCGCCCGCGACGGCGCCCCGTTGGTAGCCCGCCGCCACGGCCTGCGGCGCATCATCGACATGGACGGCCGGCAGCGCGAGTTCCCCGAGCTCCGCGCGGCCTGACGCGCGCCGCCTGCTAGCACGAATTCGCCCTCGCGTCGCGGCCGGCGCCTTCCTACCATCCCGCCAACTTCGCCCTGAGGCCCGGATAACGGGATCGCGTCGTGCCGTCGCCACCTGACATCGCCGTCGTCGTCTGCAGCTTCGAGCGGCCAAACCACTTGCGGCGCTGCCTGCTCTCGCTCGCCGCGCAGCAGGGCGTCGACGGCCGCTTCGAGGTGATCGTCGTCGACGACGGTTCCTGTGACGACACGCCCGAGATGGTGACCAGACTCCAGCGCGAAGCCGACTTCCGGCTCGAGTTCGTCACCCACCCGCACGACGGCTTCCAACAGTCGCGTTGCCGCAACGAAGGCATTCTCGCTTCGTCGGCGCCGTACCTGTTGTTCACCGACGGCGACTGCCTCTTCCCGCACGACCATCTGCAGCAGCACCTCGCCCTGCGTCGCCCCGGCGTCGCGCGGGCCGGCGACTGCTTCCGGATCGACCAGGCCGCGAGCGAACAGATCGACGACGACGCGGCCCGCAGCGGCTCGTACCATGCCGAACTCGCGCCGGCCGTGGGACGTTGGCGCCGTCGCGTGCATCGCAAGGCGATGTTCTATCAACTCACGCACAAGCGCGCCCGCCCCAAGCTCGTCGGCTGGAACATGGCGATGTGGCGCCGCGACCTGGAGCGCACCAACGGCTTCGACCAGCGGTTCCGCGCCTGGAGCTGCGAAGACGACGATCTCGCCGCCCGCCTGCGAGCCGTCGGCGTCCGAATCCGCACGGCACTGGGGCGCACGTTCGGTTACCACCTCTGGCACGCGCCGCACTCGACGACGCCGCAGCGCTGGCGCGATGGGCAGAACGTGCCCTACCTGCTCCGGCCCATTCGGCTGATCCGCTGCCTCGACGGCATTCGTCCTCGCCGTTTCGACGAACTGTCGATCCGGACGATCGCGGAGGAACGGCACGCCAAATTGGCCCGGCAGCTCGCCGCCCGTTTCGCCAGCGAACGCGGTCCGCTGGAACTCGAACTCCTCTTCTGGCCTTCCGCGACCGGCTTCTCGCGCCTCGCCGAGCATCGGATTCTTTTGACCGATGACCTGCCATCCGTCCCGCGAGCCATCAAACGGCAGGCCAACGCCACGCTGGTTCTCGGCCCGCGCCCCAACGCCGCGGCGCTCATCGCCGAGCTGGAACGGTTCGTGCACGGTCAATCCGCCGCCACGTCCGTGGCGAGCGTCCACCGCTCCGCTGCGTAGCCGTAGGTGCCGCAGTCGGGCTTGTTTGGCAAAAGGGCCTGCCGCGCTATAATCGCATCGGCCACGCGCGCCGTGCCGACTAAGCGGCGCGCCTCTCCCGGAAACACCTCGCTGAAGCCTCTCGCATGTCGTCATCCGCGCCCGCCGAATTCGCCGCCGAACGCCCTCGCACGCTCGCGCAGCTTCGAGCCTCGGGCTGGGTCACCAAGTCCGTCAAACAGGAAATCCATGACAACTTCCTGCGCAAGCTGCAGGCGGGCGAGGAGTTGTACCCAGGCATCATCGGGTTCGACGACACGGTGCTCCCCGAGCTCAACATCGCCATCCTTGCGCAGCACGACTTGCTGTTCCTCGGCGAGAAAGGCCAGGCCAAAAGCCGTCTCATGCGGTTGGTGAGCAGCTTCCTTGACGACGCCATCCCCTATCTCGACGACCCGGCCATCCCGCTGCACGACGATCCCTACCGTCCGATCACCAAGCGCGGCCGCATCCTCGTGGGAAGCTGTCCCGCCGACGAGGTGCCAATCGCCTGGTGGCCGCGCGACGATCGCTACGCGGAGCGTTTGTCGCCCGGCACTAAGTTCGCCGACATCATTGGCGAGATCGACCCGGCGAAGCTCGCCGCCGGCGTGAGCATGAGCGCCGAGGACGCGCTGCACTTCGGCCTCATCCCGCGCATGCACCGCGGCATCTTCGCCATGAACGAGCTGCCCGAGCTCGACGAGCTGGTTCAGGTGGGCCTGTTCAACATTCTCGAAGAACGCGACGTGCAAATCCGCGGCTACCCGGTGAAGTTCGACATCGACGTGCTGATCCTGTTCAGCGCCAACCCCGCCACGTACAACCGCTCGGGCAAGGTGATTCCGCAGCTCAAGGACCGCATCGGCTCGATCATCCACACGCACTACCCGTTGGAACGCGACACGGGCGTGCGGATCATGGAGCAGGAAGTGGACGGCAAAGCGGAAAGCGGAAAGCGGAAAGCCGATGAGGGCGGAGCATCGTCGCCTCTGGCAGACAGCCGACAGCCGACGGCCGATAGCCTCCCCGTCGTCGTCCCCTACTTCATGAAGGAGCTCGTCGAGGAAGTCAGCCGCGCGGCGCGCAAATCAAAGTTCGTCGACCACGAATCAGGCGTCAGCGCCCGGCTGTCGCTGGCCAACTACCGCACCATGATCGCCTCGGCCCGGCATCGCGCCGCCGTGCTCGGCGAAACGCCCGCCGTGCCGCGCATCAGCGACCTCGGGCATCTCTACGCCTCGTCGCTCGGCAAGCTGGAGCTCGATCTGATGGGCACGCACCAGATGACCGAACGGCAGGTCCTCGACGCCGTCTTGGCCGAAGCGATCGCTACGGTGTTTGGCGAGTACGTCGACAAGCACGGCCTGGCCGAGATCGCGCAGATCTTCGCGGAGGGTGTGAAGATCGAAGTGGGCGACATGCTCCCCTCGTCGCACTACGCCGAGCTGGTGAAGCGCGTCCCGCCGATCTGGGACAAAGCGTTCGAGGTGAACGCCAGCCAGGACCCCGCCGTCCGCGCCGCGTGCATCGAGTTCGTCCTCGCCGGACTCTACGCCACCGACCGCATCAGCCGCAGCCAACGGCATGGTCGGATTGTGTACGAGGTGTAGCGATTCAGGTGGCCTCCAGCGAACGCGCGCCATGCCCGAGCTGCCCGACGTCACGATTTACTGCGAGAGTCTGGAGCGATTCTATCGAGGCCGCACCGTCCAGCGCGTCGGCCTTCGCAGCCCGTTTGTCATTCGCACCGTCGACCCCGATCTCTTCGCCGTCGAAGGCCGGCGCATTGTTGGCTTTCGTCGACTGGGCAAGCGCATAATCTGGGAATTCGACGGCGAGTTGTTTCTGGTCCTGCACCTGATGATCGCCGGGCGATTGCACCGGCGTCCTCCCACGGCCAAACCCAGCGGCAAGCAGGACCTCGCCGCGTTCTACTTCGGCGATCACGACGGCCCGCCCGACGCGCTCCTGCTCACCGAAGCCAGCCCCAAGAAGCGGGCGTCGATTCACATGGTTCAGGGCGCTGCGGGCCTCGCCGAGCACAACCCCGGCGGGCTCGAAGCGCTCGATGCCACGCTCGACGAATTCGCCGCGGTGTTGCGCTCGGAAAACCACACGCTTAAACGCAGCCTCGCATCGCCGCGGCTGTTCAGCGGCATTGGCAATGCGTACAGCGACGAGATTCTGCACGCCGCCCGTTTGTCGCCGATCGCGTTGACGAGTCGCCTTTCGGATGACGAAGTCGCACGCCTTTTCACCGCAATGCAGGAAACGCTGGCGGCGTGGATCAATCGCCTCCGCGAGCAGACCGGCGACGGATTCCCCGAAAAAGTCACCGCGTTTCACCCGGACATGGCCGTCCACGGCCGCTACGGCCAACCGTGCCCGGCATGCCAGTCGCCAATTCAGCGCATTCGCTACGCCGACAACGAGACAAACTACTGCGCCCGGTGCCAAACGGGCGGCAAGCTGCTGGCCGATCGTTCGTTGTCCCGGCTGCTGAAGGACGACTGGCCACGAACGATCGAAGAGTGGGAGAGCGACCGCTAGGCGACCAACAGCGCCATGAATTCGTCGACGGGCGTCGCCGCCAGCCGTGACTTATCCTGGCACAACTCTTCCAGCGCCTCGCAACGCGCGGGCGGCAGCTTCGGTGAGACGCTCGCGCGAAACTTGCCGATCAACAGCGGCACGCCTTCGGCGCGCCGCTCTCGATGGCCAATCGGCACGGACACCTCAACTCGCTCCGTTCGCGAGCCGTCCCGGAACACGACCTGCACCGCGTTGCCGATGTATCGCTTGTCGAGATCGTAGTAATCCCGCGTAAATGCCGGATTCTCCACGACCTGCATCTTCGCCCGCAGTTTGTCAATGCGCGAATCACGGGCCACAGCGTCGTCGTAGTCGGACGCGGTCAGCCGTCCAAAGATCAACGGCACGGCGATCATGTATTGTAGGCAATGGTCGCGATCCGCCGGGTTGGCGAGCGGCCCCGTCTTGTCGATGATCCGTACGCCCGGCTCCTGCGTCTCGACAAGCACGGCCGCCACGTCGTCAAGCCGATCGCGCACCGCAGAACGCAGCGCCATCGCCGCCTCGACGGCCGTTTGTGCGTGAAACTCCGCCGGGTACGAGATCTTGAACAGTACGTTTTCCATCACGTAGCTGCCGAAGCGTCGCGGCGCCGTCACCGGCTTGCCGTCGAACAGCACATCGCAGAATCCCCACGTTGGCGCCGTCAGCGCGGAGGGATAACCCATCTCGCCGGTGAGCGCCATGAGGGCGAGGCGCACCGCACGGCTCGTCGCATCCCCCGCCGCCCAGCTCTTGCGCGAACCTGTGTTCGGTGCATGCCGATAGGCGCGGAGCGCCCCGCCGTCGAGCCAGGCGTTCGAGACCGCATTGATCGTCTGCTCGCGATCGGCTCCCAGCAGCGCAGCGGCAACGGCCGTCGAAGCGATCCGCACCAGCAGCACATGATCGAGCCCGACCCGATTGAAACTGTTCTCCAACGCCAGCACGCCCTGGATTTCATGGGCCTTGACCATCGCCGCCAGGACGTCGCCCACGACGAGCGGCTTTCGCCTCGCGGCGACATTTCTCCGGCTCACATAGTCGGCCACGGCGAGAATGGCGCCGAGGTTGTCGGACGGATGCCCCCACTCCGCCGCCAGCCACGTGTCATTGAAGTCGAGCCAACGCACAAGCGTTCCGATATTGAACGCCGCCTGGACGGGATCAAGTTCCCACGCCGTCCCCGGCACACGCGCCCCGCCCGGAAGAACGGCGTCCGGCACAATCGGACCCAGCAGCTTCGTGCACGCTGGGTGGTCGAGCGCCTGAAACGCGCAGGCCAACGAGTCCATCAGGCACAGCCGCGCCGTGTCGAGCGCCAGTTTGCTGTCAACTTGGTATCCCAGCGCATACTCGGCAATCTCAACCAGCAGCCGATCCGGCTCCGGCCGCTGCGCCGACTTGTGGTCAAATCCCGACATGGCATTTAGCCCCCGGTCATTGACCGGGGGCTAAGTGAGGGATGAATGATCAACGCTTCTCAAGCGGCACAAACGCTCGCCGATCCGGCCCGATGTACTCCGCCGCCGGGCGGATGAGCTTGTTTTCCGCTCGCTGCTCCTTGATGTGAGCGCACCACCCGCTCACCCGCGCCACCGCGAACAGCGGCGTAAACAACGGCGTCGGAATGCCCACGAAGCGGTACGCGCTCGCACAATAGAAATCCGCGTTGGGGAACAGCCTCTTCTCGTCCCACATCAGCGTCTCGATCGCCTCGGACACACCAAACAAATGTTGCTCCGCATGACCCGCGGAGAGCCGCGTCGACCACGCCTTGAGGATCGCGTTCCGCGGATCCTTCTGCTTGTACACGGCGTGGCCGAAGCCCATCACCTTCTCCTTGCGAGCGAGCATGCCGCGCACCGCCTCGGCGGCCGTCCCGGGATCGCGAAACTTCTCGATCAGTTCCATCGCCGCTTCGTTGGCGCCGCCATGCAACGGACCGCGCAGGGCGCCGATCGCTCCCGTCACGGCCGAATACATGTCCGACAGCGTGGCGGCAATCACCCTCGCCGTGAACGTCGACGCGTTAAACTCATGCTCGGCGTACACGATGAGCGACGCCTCCATAAACTGCCGGTGCTCCTCGCTCGGCGCCTTCCCGGTGATCAGGTGCAACGCTTGAGCGGCGATCGACCGGTCGTCCGTGGCCGTCTCAATGCGCTTTCCCGTTGTCACAAATTGATGCCAATAGCCCAGCATCGACGGCTGCGAGGCCAAGAGCCGATCGGCCACGCGATCTTGATTCGCAAAATCGCCCTCCGGCTCCAGCGTCCCCAACATCGAGACGCCGGTGCGCAGCACATCCATTGGGTGCGTCGCCGCGGGAATCCGCTCCAGCACGTCCTTCAGCGGCGCCGGCAACTCGCGCATCCCCCGCAATCGCTGCTGATACGCTTCCAGTTCCGCGCGGTTCGGCAGCTTGCCGTGGACGAGAAGGTGCGCAACTTCCTCGAATACACAGTGCTCGGCAAGATCCTCGACGTCGTATCCGCGGTAGCGCAAACTGTCGCCGTCAGCGCCCACCGAGCTCAGCGCCGTCGCCCCAGCGGTGATGCCCCGCAGCCCCGCAGCCTGTTTTGTCTCCGCCATCGTTGCTCTCTCCAACGTCGATGCCAATCAACCCGCTCCAAAGAGGCGATCGCTCCGCTCTTCGTGTTCGAGATAACCAAGCACGTCGTACAACTCGTCACGCGTTTGCATGCCGTCGACGACGCTTCGCTGCGTGCCGTCTCGGCGAACGGCGGCGTAGACGCGCTCGGCTGCACGGCTCATGGCCCGAAACGCCGACAACGGGTACAGCGCCAGTCGCACGCCCGCCGACGCCAACTCCGCGGTCGTCAACAGCGGCGTCTTGCCAAACTCGGTGATGTTGGCCAGCACTGGCGCCGACGTCGCCGCCGTGAACTTCCGATACTCGTCAACCGTCGCGAGGGCCTCGGCGAAAATCATGTCCGCTCCCGCGGCTGCATAGCCGATGGCCCGCTCGATCGCCGCCCCCAGCCCCTCTCCCGCCGCCGCATCGGTCCGCGCCATAATCACGAACTTGCCGTCCGATCGCGCATCGACCGCCGCTTTGATCCGGTTGATCATCTCGGCCGCCGGCACAAGCGCCTTGTTCGGACGATGTCCGCAGCGTTTCGCAGCGACCTGGTCCTCCAAATGCAGTCCCGCGGCGCCGGCGCGCTCCAGCTCTCGCACTGTGCGGCGAATCCCCAACGCCACGCCAAACCCCGTATCGGCGTCGACCATGAGCGGCAGCTCCGTGGCCCCGCAGATCCGGCGGGCGTCCTCGCACACGTCGCTCAGGTTGGTCACCCCCAAATCCGGCAACCCAAACGACGCATTGGCCACCCCGGCGCCCGACAGATAGAGGGCCCGGAAGCCGGCGCGCTCGGCAAGCAAAGCACAATATGCGTTCACAACGCCGACGACCTGCAGCGGCCGTTCCGCGTCGAGTGCCGTCCAAAGTCGTTCGCCAGCCGACGCCACGGACGCCTCCTCCGACATGCTTTCTCGCCCTAAACCCTTCCGCCACCGGCGATTGTAACGACCCGTACACGAAGCTACCAGCTTCGTTCGTCAGTGCTCCAAATCGTTCAACGAACCAGCAACTAACCAACCCGGATTCTCACGAAGCTGGCAGCTTCGTGTACGATCATCCCCAACCCTTAGACAAATGGCCGCCGTAAGCGCATCCTATCAAGTGACATGTCACAACCGAATGATTTCGCCCACTGCGTTCGCCAGTGTACGGATCGACTTGCCGAGGCTGGCGTCGATGCGCTGGGAGCGTTGTATGATCTCACCTCCCAGCGGCTCGTGCGGCTAGCGGCGGCGATCACGCGAAATCAGCACGACGCCGAAGACGCCGTGCAAACGGCCCTGGTTCGCGTCGCCCGCCAGCCTCGGCTGATGGTCCACGTGAACTGCCCGTGGGCGTACCTGTTGCAGATGGTTCGCAACGAAGCGCTGCTGATCGCCCGCCGCAAGCAGCGCTGCACGCCGGCGGGCAACCTCACCGACCTGGCCACGGTGCGCCGCGTCGATGAGCTGGAACAGGAAGACGCCCATCGGGCCGTCTGGACGGCGCTCCGCACGCTGCCGCCCGAGCAGGCCGAAGTTGTCGTTCTCAAGATTTGGGAAACCATGACCTTCGCTCAGATCGGCGCCATCCTGTCCATCTCGCCCAACACAGTGGCCAGCCGTTACCAGTACGCAATGGCCAAGCTCGCCCGCCGCCTGGCGCCTCAGCGCGAGGGGGTGCACTATGCGTGACCATCGCGACGAGAGCAGTCCCTTCGGCGACGTCGAAGCTCTGGTCGGCGCCGCGGGCGGGTACGTGCAGGCCACGTCGGATTTGCGGCCGCGGATTCTGGAAACCGCCCGCCTCCAGCGGCGGGAACTTCGTGCCCGGCGGCTCATTCGCCGGCTAGCCGTCGCCGTCGTGCTGTTGGCGACGTTCACGGCGGCCGTCGGCCATCAGGCAAACACGGCGGCCAAGCGCGACGAATTGACGTTGCTCAACGCCAACTCTCAGGCCATGCACTCGCGCGCCGAAGTCCACGCCGCATCTGTCGGCGGCATCGGCTGGGGCATCGTCGAGGCCTTCCGCGAGCTGCGCGAGCGGCAGTCCGAAGCCCTCCGCCCGGGACCGTAGCGCGCCAATTCTGGAATTCCGGGCGCCATGCCCTCGTCCGCGTGGGCATGTTCGCGCAGCAATCAGCCTTGCCACACGATTGCCGTTTTCCTGTCCGCCCCACACAAAAGGGCGACCCCGGCGCATCCTCCTTAATAGAAACCTCCCCCCGAGGGCCGCCCTGCGGCGTTTCTTCGAAACGCATCTGCACCCCTCCGCACGGCGGCCCTCTTCTCTTGTCTCCAGACCGCAATCGGTATTGACCCGCCCCGATGGAAGCTGCCACGCTCGACGACTTCATGGCCTTCAACGACCAGCTTGCCGCGCTGGTCGAAGCCGGCGTTTCGCTGGAGCTGGGCCTCGAGTCAACAGGCGATCACCCGGCTGAATCGCTCGAACGAATCAATGCCGCCGTCGCTCGCCGCGTCAGTCGCGGCGCCTCGCTGGCCGACGCCATCGATGACGATGATCGCTTGCCGGACGCCTACCGTTGCCTTGTGCAAATCGGCCTCCGCAGCGGCCAGTTCGACGCCGCCCTCGACGGCGCGCAGCGCGTCGCCGACTCGACCGAGGATGCGAGCTACGGCGTCCGAGCCGCGTTGTTCTACCCGCTCATCGTATGCAGTCTCGTCTGGCTCGGGCTCATGGGATTCTGCTTGTGGTTGCTCCCCTCGCTGGAGTCGATGCAAGCCGGGATGAGAGTGCCTCCCAGCCGCGGCTTGCGCATGCTTCAGTGGCTGCGCGACGCGATGCCTCTCTGGGTCGCCCTGCCGCCGGCGGCCCTACTCGTGTGGCTCGCATGGCGACTGCTTCGCACGGGTCGCCCAGCGACGACGGCCCCGCGCCGTGGCTTGCTGAGCCGATGGCCCGGGATGACGCGATCCGTCGCACAGCTCCGCTGGGCCAACTACGCCGACGACCTCGCCACGCTCGTCGCCGCGCAAGCGCCGCTTGCCGAAGCGATGCCTTTGGCCGCGTACGCCAGCGGCGAACCGTCGATCGTCAAATCCTCGCGAACATTGGCCGACTCGCTGGAGCACGGATTGACTCCGCGCGACGAGCACGCCGCGGTGCTGCCATTCCCGCCGCTGCTGCGGTGGGCGCTGTTTCGCGCCGAACCGGCCATCGACCGTCCGCGCGCCCTCCGCATGGCGGCCGAGGTGTACCGCTCCTCCGCCCAGCGCGGCGCCGAGCGTGTCCGCCTTGTGGCGCCGGTCGTCGCTTGCGCAATCATCGGCGGCGCCGCGGTACTGCTCTACAGTCTGGCCCTGTTTGTCCCGCTCGTCGAACTACTGAAAGCCGTTGCGCTGCCCGACCCGATGCGCTAGCCGACGCGCAGTGCTCGCGATCACCAACCGTATGCCCACATTCCGCTACCAGGCCCTGAATGCCGAACAGCAACTCGTCGTCGGTCAGTTGCAAGCCGACGGCGTCGGGCAGGCGATCGCTCAGCTCGAAGCGGCGGGTCTGGCCGTGCAGTCGATCGGCTTCGCGGCGGCGGAGTCGTCCGCCGACGAGCCCCCGCGCGTCGTCGGCGTGGCCATCGATGCGACGCGACGCCCTGGCCCCGTCCCTGACGCCAATGTTGAGCGAGCCGCCCTGCAAACGCACATGACCCGGGTCATCACTCAAAGCCAGGCGATCGTCCCCGCGTTGCGCGCGTTTGCCGACGAGATGCCTCCCGGCCGCCGGCGGCGCGAACTGCTCGCCGTTTGCCGCATTCTCGACCAAGGCGATGCAACGGCCGCCGCGACCGCCCTGGCGGTCCTGCCGGAGTACTGGATTCCGCTCCTCAGCGCCGCCTCGTCGTCGAGCGACCCGGGTCGCATCCTCCGCGAATTCCTCGACGAGTCGCAGCGCGCCGACGAACTCAGACGACAATGGCGGCTGACGCTGGCTTACCCAGCCATCGTCGCCGCGATCGCGCTGTTGGTCTTGCTTGGCTTCGCGGCCTTCGTCGCTCCGCAATTCTACGAGATCTTCCAAGACTTCAATCTCTCCCTGCCTGGCTTAACGATCTTTATCATCAACGCGTCGCGGTGGATTGTGAGCCCGGAGGGGCTCCTGACGATTGGCGTCGTCGCCGCCGTCGTCGCGATCTTGGTTGTCGGTCCGCGACTGTTCCCCGAATCGTTTGGCGCGTGGGTGAACGATCGATTGGGCAACTTGTTCGGACGCTCTACGGCGATCGCCCAATTCTCGCGGTTTCTGGCCGACTTGCTCGACGCAGGCATGGATGCGCCCAGCGCCCTGCGAATCGCCGGTTTTACCAGCCGACGCCCGCGATTGCGGGCCGCCGGCTGGAGCCTGGCCCGCGATCTCGACGCGGGCGCGGCGGCGCCGCCGCGGCGCGATCAACATCCGCTCACTGCCACGCTCGTCTACGCTCTGCGATCCGACATACCGACGGCCTCGCGAGTCCATTTACTTAAGGAACTGAGCTCCAGCTACGCCGATCGCGTCCGCAATCGACTGTCGTGGACGCAAGGCGTGATCCAACCGATCGCGATCGCCGCCATCGGCGCCATCGTCGGACTGGTGGTTATCGCATTGTTCCTGCCCTTGGTCGATTTGATCAACAACCTCAGCGGTTAGCGGCGCGCAACGGCTCGCCAGCATCGTCATGACGATTCCTCAAGCATTTCGGCTCACCCGCGGCGAGCCGTCGTTTCGCTGGGCGTGGCCCTGGCGGACCACCGCTTCGCAACGGCAGGCGCTGTTGCGGCTGATCGCCGTGGCAACCGAAGAGCGTCTCCCGCTGGCGCCGCTGCTGGAAGCGTGGGCGGCGGACGAACGCGGCGTGCAGAGCCGCCGGTTAACACGCCTGGCCCGCCTGCTCAAAGACGGCGTGCCGCTGGCCGACGCTGTCGAGCAAGTCCCAGGCGTCTTGCGCGACGAGGATGTCCTGGCCGTTCGCTTCGGCGCCCAGTCGGGAACGCTTGCCATCACGATTCGCGACGCACTGGAGCTGCGTCAATCGCCGTCGAGTCACTACGTCGGCTTGTTCCGTAAGACGCTGGTTTATGTCGGCGCCGTGGTGCTGGTCCTCGTGTTGATCGTCACGTTCCTGCAGGTCAAGATTACGCCGGTCTATCGCCAACTGCTCGAAGAGTACTCCCTCGAAGAGACCCCCAGTTTGAGACGGGCGATCGACTTGAGCGACGCCGTGAGCGCCTTCTGGCCGCTGCCGGCCTTGGCCATCCTCTTCATCGCGTGGCTCACGTTCACAGCCCGAGGCCGGCGCCTGCGAAACGCAATCGCGGGCCGCCTGCTCGGCCCCTATCGCCAGCTTCAAGCCGCCGACTTACTGCAAAAGCTGAGCCTGGCGTCGCGCACCGGACGGCCCGTCGCCGGCGCGTTGTCCACGCTCGCCCGCTACCACTTCGATCCGGCGTTGCGCCACAAGCTGCTATTCATTCGCAACGAGGTCGAGCAAGGCGTCGACTTGTGGCAAAGCATGACCACCGCCGGGCTGCTGGTCCCGGCCGAGGCCAATTTGCTCAAGACGGCCGATCGCGTCGGCAATCGCGCGTGGGCTCTCCAGCAGGTCGCCGCCGTACGGCGGCGCCGCACGACGCGCCATTTGGAACGCCTGTCGGAGCTTCTGCTGCCTGCAGCCATTTTGCTGATCGGCTCGTTCGTGCTCTTCCAGGCGTTGGCGTACTTCACGCCCTTGGTGAACTTCATCCAGTCGCTCGCGTGAGACACGGCAGCAATGCATTTCGTCCTAAATAACATGACTTCCAGATTTCGCCGTGGCGCCAGCTCGGTCGAACTGCTCGTCGCTTTTGGGCTGCTCACTACGCTCCTGAGCATGTCGGTCCCGCTCATGGTGCGCCACCAGCGGCTGCTCACCTCGGCGCGGCACTACCGGCTGGCCGTCGAGGAGCTGGCCAATCAACTCGAACGACTCTCCGCCCTGCCGCCCGAGGAACTCGACGCCGCCGTCGAGCAACTTCGCGTCTCGGACTTCACTGCCGCAAAGCTCCGTGGGGCCGAGTTGACCGGAGCCATCGACGCGGCCGAATTCGGCCGGCGAGTCGCGCTCCAGATCGTCTGGGACGAACCCCGGCGACGCTCGGCGCCCGTGACAATGGCCGCCTGGGTCCAGCGCCCAATTTCGCCCGTGGTCGACGCGCCGAGCCAGGAGGACCAGCCATGAAATCTCGCGCTGCCACGACTCGCCGAGGCACGACGCTGGTGGAAATGGTGGCGGTCATCTCCGGGGTCGCCGTAGTCCTGTCGGTGAGTGCCACGATGCTCCACCGCGCCATGCAAGCCGAATCGCGGACGCGATACTTCTTCGACGAGGAGCGCACTGCGTTGCGTCTGGCCGACCAGTTTCGCCGCGACGTGCATCGCGCCGTCGAGGCTCGCGTGGAGGGCGACGACGCGGGCGACGGCGTGCTGTTGCAACTTGAACTAACAGACAATCAATCCGTCGCCTACAGCCGCGACGGCGGCAGTGTGATTCGGACGCTCGTTCAGAAGGACGCCCCAACCGCCCGCGAGGCGTACCAGCTCTCGCCAGTTGGCGAGCTGTCGCTCCGCGAAGACCAGTCGCCGCGGCGGCTGGTGTTGGCGATCGTCGCCGATCCGCAGGACGCGCTGCCCACGCTCGAGAAGCCAGCGCCCGGCATTCGCGAGCAGCCGATTAGCTTCCAGATGGAAGCGGTCCTGGGCCGCGACTGGCGGTTCGCGCGGCCGACCAACGAGCAGGGGGACGTGCCATGAAGCGGTCGGCGTCTCATTGTCGACGTTCGCAACGCCCCGGGGCGATCCTCGTCGTCTCGCTCGTGTCGCTGCTGATTGTCATGACCATGCTCGGCGCCATGCTGCGGGGCGCCCTCCGCGACCGCCGGCAACTGCGTACCCATCGCGACCTGCGGCAAACCGAGCTCCTGCTGGAAGCCGGCGTCGACCGCGCCGCCGCGCAACTCGCCGATGATCCCGATTATGAAGGCGAAACGTGGAGCCTGTCAGCCGATCAAATCGTTGGCGTCGCCCCAGGACGCGTCGTCATTGAAGCCACTCGCGACGACGGCGAGCCTGTGTGGCAGGTTCGGGTCGTCGCCGAATACCCACTGGCCGGCCCGGCGTCGATTCGCCGCACGCGAACATTCACCGTTCAACCTCAATCAGCGCTCGAATAGGAGTAACTCTCATGCGTTCATTCCACTCTCGCACACGAGCTTTTACGCTCGTCGAACTGTTAGTTGTGATCGCCATCATTGGCGTCCTCGTGGCCCTGCTTCTGCCCGCCGTGCAAGCGGCCCGCGAGGCCGCCCGCCGCGTGAGCTGCCTCAACAACATGACGCAACTCGGGCTAGCGACGCAAAGTTACGAGTTCCACCACGAAGCGCTGCCCCCCGGAGTGACAAATCCCGACGGTCCCATTCGCAACGAACCGCAAGGGCTGCACGTGAGCTGGACGATCCAGGTGCTGCCGTATTTGGAACAGAACGCCCTGTGGAGCCGCTTCGACCAGTCGAAGGGCGCCTACGCCCCGGAGAATGCCGAGGTGCGGCGTACCCACGTCGACGTGTTGATGTGTCCTTCGTACGCGGGAACCGGCAAGAACTCAGATCTCACGATCGCCCGCGGGACCTACGCCGGCTGCCACCACGACGTCGAGGCGCCGATCGACGCCGACAATCACGGCCTGCTCTTCCTCAATAGCAAGATTCGCTTCAACGACATTTACGACGGCAGTTCGCAGACGATCCTGCTCGGCGAATGCCTGCCGGGCGACGACCCTTTCGATATGGGATGGGTCTCGGGTACAAGGGCGACGCTGCGGAACACCGGCTCCATCGACCAACCAAGGCGTCCAGGCCCGCCGATCATTGACGCCCCGATCGCTCCCTCGAGCGATCAGCCCGGCTCAACGGCGGTCGGCGGATTTGGTTCGTATCACAGCGGCGGCGTGTGCGTCGTGGCGTTTGCCGACGGCTCGACGCGCACGATCTCGGAGACCATCGACATGGAGATTTTGCGTCGCATGGGCCACCGCGCCGACGGCGAGATCATCGACGAAATGAATCGCTGATCGCCGTGCACGAAGCTACCAGCTTCGTCAGTGCCGTTTCCGTAAAGCCCAGCTCGTTCGGTCTCAGCTCGTCACGAAGCTGGTAGCCTCGTGGACGACTTACGCTGCCCGGCGGGGCTTGTATCCAACCGCCTGTTTGAGCGCGCGGGTCTGCATCTTCCACTGGGCGCGCACCGGCTTGTAGTGGAAGTCCCACCACGCCTTGAGGAACTTCTCCGGCCGCGCCGGCCGCCAATCGCGCCAGGCGGTCTGTTTGAGGCAGCGGCGGAAGTCGCGCGTGTAGGGGTGCCGGCAGAAGTATTGCCACGGCTTGGTGGGCGAACAAAAGTGGACGATCCACGGATCGCGCCGCACACGCGCGAACGTCTCGCGGTCAACCGGGCTCTCCGTCCAGTTGGGATACACGTAGATGTGGGCGCCCTGGTTCCACCGATGGTCGAGCGCCCGCCACTTGCCGGCCAGCACCACGTTCAGCGCGTACTGGTCCCACCACAGCACATGTTGACGATTCGCGCGGAGGCAGCCGAGCACCTTCTCGGCGATCCGCGTGCGGCGCCATTGATCGAGGTCGACCACCAGCAGCCCGCTGTTGAAATACTTGCCGTTGATCGGCAACCCCAGCTCGCGGTAGTTGGCCACCGGCCACGCCGCGGCCAGATGCCGATTGACCTTCTCAAAGTTCGGCAGCGAGTACGACGCGTTGATGTACGGAGCCGCCAAATCCTGCACGGCCAGCGCCGCGTGGTCGCCCTGTGGCTCGTCCCAAAGGTTGCACAGATCGCGGCAGACCATCATGTCCGCGTCCATGTAGATCACCCGCGACACGTCGGCGGGCAGCAGCGACGGCATAAGCAGCCGCAGGTACGCGGTAATGCTGATGTGGTCGCTGACCGGCAGGTCGCGCACCAGGTCGACGTTTGGCCGCAACCACTGGAGCGTGAGCCGCGGATCGCTCCACGACTTCTCCAGGCGCAACTTGCTGTCGTCCGACAGCCCGCCGTCGAGAATGAACAGCCGCATCCGCCGGTCGGGAGCGAGCCGGTCGAGCGCCGAACGAATCGTCACGGCCAACGGCATGGCGTAGCCGTTGTCGGATCCGCTCACGACGACGACTTCCGGGGCGGCGGTGGGCGATACACTGGCTCGCATCGAAGTTCCCATTACGTCGACGCCATTACGCGGCCGCGCGGAGGGGCGGCGACTGGCGCGTCGCCGGCGCAGCACTGTACGGCGCTGGCGCTGGCAAATAGACATCCTGCTTCCGGCGCCGCAGCGCCGCCATCGCGTTCAGCCACAGCCCTTGGAGCAGGAACTTCAACCGTTTAGGCCGCAGCCGCCAACCCTTCAGCAAGAGCTGCCCGACCCGCGTCGGGTCGGCCGACGGGTCGTTCGCCGGGTTCGCCGTCCGGTGGAACTGCGCCGCCAGGAGGTAGGCCTTCGCCGCGTATTTGCGGCAGGTCTTCGGTCGCATGCCCCGCATGTGCATGTAGTGCTCAGTGGTCATCGCCACTTCTTCAAGCGTGCCGCACAGGCGCTGCGTCGTGGCGCCGACGTGATTCTTGCGATACAAGCAGTGGCACCCGCCGACGTAGTGGAACGTCTTCCCGGCTTGAATGCACCGCAGCCAGAAGTCGAAGTCCTCGCAGTACAAGTGCCCGGCGCTCCACGGCCCCACGTCGGCCAACACCTGCCGACGCAGCACAGTCGCCGAGGGCGTGACGAAGCTGCGGCCGAACAAGCTCTGCGGAAAATCTTTGAGTTCTTCCCAGTTCGGACCCCAGATCCCCAGGACCATGTCGCTGCCGTCTTGGACCATCAGGACGGTTGAGTACACGATGTCCTTACCCGTTTCCTGCAACGCCTTGACCGAAACTTCCAGATGGTCCGACAGCCAGCGGTCGTCGGAATCGAGCAGTGCGACGTACTCGCCGGCCGCCTTGGAAAACGCCACATTGCGTGTGTGCGCGGCGCCGTAGTTGCGCTCGTTGCGGATGTACTCGACGCGACGCCGGCGGTGCTTGCGGGCGAAGTCGGCCACGATCTTCTGCGTCGGACCGATCGACCCATCCTCGACGACGATCACTTCCCACTGCTCGTACGTCTGGGCGCCGATCGTGGCGAGCGTCTCGCCGATGAACTTCTCGCCCCGTCGCGTCGGGATCACGACCGAGACCAATCCCGGCTTGGCTTTCCTATCGAAGACGATCGAATTCATCACCAATGCCCTCCGAAAACTAGATGTTTTGTCGCGAAGCCGATCGTCGACTTCGCAAGTTGTCAGCCCTGGGGGCCGAATTCGGCGTCGGTTGCCACGCCTGCGTCGCAGAGTTTTGCGCGCGGCGTCGGCTGTCGCCGCAAGTTTGCTACAGCACCCACACCGACGAGCCTAGTTCGCGCGGGCCGCCTAACTCGTCGACAATCTGCATGACGCCGGGGTGCAAGTCGCAGTAGTCATGTCCCGAAATGATCCTGGCGCCGGCGCGCTGCGCCCATTCGACGTCGCGCTTCGTGTTCTCGTAGTCGGGCATCGCGTCGAGAAAAACCATCGACGGCGCCGGGCCGCGGTACGTCCGGTAAAATTCGTCCTTGTCCATCGTCACTCGTTCGACGTGGCCCGTTTGCACGAGGTAGTGCAACGCGTGCCGCGCATGCGCCTCGTGGATCGCCGGCGACACGCCCCACGGATTCCAGCAGTACAGGTCGACGGTGATGATTCGCTGCTCCGGCGCCTTGGCCAGCGCCATGTGCGTCGTCGTCACCCCCAGCAGGGTGCCGATCTCGATGATCGGCCCCGGAAATCTCCGGGAGTCGCGGACCAGTCGCTGCAGAAAGGGAATCGCTTCCGGCTCGAGTGTTGCGAGGGTCGGATCGAACTCGGGCAGCGCCGGCGCGACAGGGACGGCGTCCGTCACAACGACCGAACGAGCCTGAGCAGCGCGGCCCTCGTGAATCCGCCGGGAAAGCCGGCGCACGGGCCGCGAAACCTCGCGCCACACTTTGTTGGCGACGCGCGACGTCATCGGCGGCCTGCGCGACGCGCTGTCGAATGTCATGGTCGACATGGCACACCTCTCCTGGGTCGGTGAGAAGCTAGCACGGAAGCGTCGATTCCGTCGCTGGCGCCGCGGGAAGACGCCGCTGGGAAACGAGCGGCGCGAGGATATAGGAGACGCGGCGCCGTGCGGTCAAGGCCACTCAGCGGCAGCGTTCGTTGCGGTTCGTCCCATCGACCCGTTTGGGACCCGTGATCAGCCTTGCCCCTGCACGCCGGCTCAGTTACTTTCCGCCCCGAAACCGGCCCCTTATCGCCCGTCCTGACAGCACTCCGCCCGTGACCCGGCCCAGTCCGCTCTTCGCCGAGAAGCTCCACGTCGGTTGCCCGAACATCGGCAACCGCGCGCGTCTGCTCGCGCGCATTCACGACGCCCTCGATCGCCGCTGGTTGACCAACGACGGCCCCTACGTGCAGGAGTTCGAAAACCGCTTGGGCGACTACCTCGGCGTCAAGCATTGCGTCGCGGTCTGCAACGCGACGATCGGACTCGAAATCGCCGTCCGCGCGTTGGATCTGACCGGCGAAGCCATTGTCCCGTCGTTCACTTTCCCGGCCACCGTCCACGCGCTGGCCTGGCAGGGCGTGACGCCGGTGTTCTGCGACGTCGACCCCGCCACGCACACGCTCGACCCCGCGGCCGTTGAACGACTCGTCGGCCCCCGCACCACCGGCATCCTCGGCGTGCACGTGTGGGGCAACCCCTGCGACGTCGATGCGCTCGGTGACGTCGCCAATCGCCACGGCCTCAAACTGCTGTTCGACGCCGCCCACGCGCTGGGCTGCTCGCACAGCGGCCGGAGGGTCGGCAATTTCGGCGACGCCGAAGTGTTCAGCTTCCACGCCACCAAGTTCGTCAACGCCGGCGAGGGCGGCGCCGTCGTCACCAATGACGATGAACTCGCCGCGCGCCTGCGCCGATTGCGCAACTTCGGGCTCGAAGACACTGCGGTCGCTGACCTCGGTACGAACGGCAAGATGTGCGAGTTCTCCGCGGCCATGGGCCTCACCTCGTTGGAAAGCGAGGACGCGTTCATCGACCGCAACCGCACTAACTTTGCCGCCTACGAGCGTGCTCTGGCCGGCGTGCGCGGCCTGCGGCTGCTCACCGCCCGCAGTCTCGATCGGCGAAACTACCAGTACATTGTCGTCGACGTCGACTCTCGCGCCGCCGGCGTAACGCGCGATCAGTTGCTCGCCGCCCTTCACAACGAGAACATCCTCGCCAAGAAATACTTTTCGCCCGGCTGTCATCGCATGGCCCCGTATCGCGCCGCCTACGCCGCCCGGCCCACGCCGCTGCCGCATACCGAGCGACTCTGCGAACGCCTCTTGCAGCTTCCCACCGGCACGGCCGTGGACGACGACGCCATCGCCCGCATCGGTGGACTCTTCCGCAAGCTGACCGCCCGAGTTCGGAGGGCGGCGTGAGTCGCAACCGCATGAACGACCCCAAAGTCAGCGTCTGCATGGTCACCTACAACCAGGAGCGCTTCATCGGCCAAGCGGTCGAAAGCGCCCTGATGCAGGAAACCACCTTCCCCGTCGAGATCGTCATCGGCGAGGACTGCTCGACCGATCAAACGCGGTCGATTGTTCAGGAGCTCGCCTGCCGCCGCCCCGAAAAGATTCGGCCTCTATTGGCCGAGCGCAACATGGGCGCCCGCGCCAACTTCATGCGGACGCTCGGCGAGTGCCGCGGCCAGTACGTCGCCATGCTCGAAGGCGACGACTACTGGACCAACCCCCACAAGCTTCAACGGCAGGTTGACCTGCTCGACGCCCGGCTCGACTGGGCGATGTGCTTCCACCCAGCCCAAATCATCTACGACGACTGGCGGAAAGAGCCCGGGATGTGGCCCGAGAAGTGGGACAAGCCCGAGGCCACGATCGTCGACTTGTTCAACATGGATTTCATCCCCACGAATGCCGTCCTCTTTCGCAACCGGCTGTTCAAGGAGTTTCCGGCGTGGTTCCCCAAGCTAGTGATGGGCGACTGGCCGCTCCACATCCTCAACGCCGCCCACGGCAATATCGGCTTCCTGCCCGAGGTCATGTCGGTCTACCGCGTCCACGCGGGCGGCTTGTGGACGAGCACGCCGCGGGCTGAGCAGTTAACCGCCATCATGCGGATGCTCACGGCCGTCGACCATCACTTCCGAGGTCGGTATGCCGAACCCATCGATCAATGTCGGCTCAACGTGCTCAATTACGTCATCAACGAAGCGAATGAAGCCAAGCAGAGCGCCCACGAAGCGACCACGGCTCCGCAGGAACTTCGCGACCTGCGGACGATTCACGACCAGTTCGTCGAAGAGCATCGTGCCCTGAAATCGTTTCACGACGAGTGGGCCGGCTCGATCCCCTACAAAGTCGTTCGTGAAACGCTTCGCCCCTTCAAGGACGTTCGCAGTTGGTGGATTCGTCGCTCCGCGGCGTCGCGTCGGCCAATCGCGCCCACTCCGCCGGCCGCGACTCCCCCAGCCGCGCCGCCGCCGAAGCTGCCCTACCCCGACGTCCGCGCCGCCTAACGGCTGCGAGTTCGCCCCATGTGCTCCACGATTCTCGTCACCGGCGGCGCCGGCTTCATCGGCGGCTGCCTCGTTCGGCAAATCATTGCCCGCGACCCGCTCGCCCGGGTCGTCAATCTCGACAAGCTTACCTACGCCGGCAATCTCGATTCGCTGCGCTGCGTTCTTCCGCACCCGCGGCATGAGTTCGTCCCAGGCGACGTCGCCGACGCTAACTTCGTCGCCCAATTGCTCCGCGACGTGCGACCCGCCGCGATCGTTCACCTCGCCGCCGAGTCGCACGTCGACCGTTCGATCGACGGCCCAGCCGCGTTCGTCCACGCCAACGTCGTCGGCACGTTTACGCTACTTGAAGCTGCGCGGCAGTATTGGCTCGGTCTGCACAGCGACAGTCGCAACCGCTTCCGCTTTCTGCACGTCTCCACTGACGAGGTCTACGGCTCGCTCGGCACCACCGGAGCCTTCACCGAAAGCACGCCCTATTCGCCCCGCTCGCCCTACGCGGCGTCCAAGGCGTCGTCCGACCACTTCGTGCGGGCCTACCACCACACCTACGGCCTCCCGACCCTCGTCACCAACTGCTCGAACAATTTCGGCCCCTACCAGTTTCCCGAGAAGCTCATCCCGCTGATGATCCTCAACGCCCTGGAGGGCAAGCCGCTCCCGGTGTACGGCGACGGCCTCAACGTCCGCGACTGGCTGTACGTCGAGGATCACTGCGAGGCGCTGCGGCTCGTGCTCCGCCGCGGAACGCCGGGTGAAACTTACAACATCGGCGGCAATTGCGAACGGACCAACCTCGACGTGGTGCACACGATCTGCCGTCTGGTCGATGAGCTGCAGCCCGCGCTGCCGCACCGACCCTGCACGTCGCTCATCACGCGCGTCGCCGATCGCCCCGGCCACGACCGCCGTTACGCGATCGACGCCGGCAAAATTCGCCGCGACCTCGGCTGGTCGCCGCGGCACGACTTCGCCGACGCCCTGGCCAACACAGTGCGCTGGTATATTGAGAACCCCGCGTGGGTCGACCGCGTCGCCACCGGCGCCTACCGCCGAGAGCGCCTCGGCCTCGCTGCCTGATTTCCCCCTCCCTTGAAGGGAGGGGCTAGGGGAGGGATTCCCGCATTATCCACCCCTTTGCCGTTCCGCGCCTCCGCTCCCACGATGACTCGCATCTTTGCCCCATGCCCGACACCCACTTCCAAAAAGGCATTATCC
>JBIOVA010000170.1:0-14360 GCA_044867485.1 Lacipirellulaceae bacterium
GGCAAGCGACGGGGCCTGCGCGTTTCACGTGGAACGCTCAGAGTTCGACGTTCGTGGCGGTTGTTTCACGTGGAACCGCGGAGTCATCGCTTGGAGTCGGCGGCAACGCCACTGCTGATCCACCGTCGGAGCGCCGCGTCCTCGCGGCGACGATCACGTAGTAGCCGGCGGTCATGACGAGCTGCGCGGCGACGCAACTGCCGATGCCGATGAGCGCGGGGTGAGAGAGTTGCAGGCTCCCGAGGATCGCGGCCAGCACCGCGACGCCCGCGGTGATTCCGAGGAGCTGCCGGAGCGCAAGCCGCGAGCGGGACGGCGGATCGCGCCAGGCGGAGGTGGCGAGCTGCCAACGGTGTGCCTTGCCTGCGGCGAATCCTGCGCCGATGTGGCCCATGACCGTGGCGCCGAATTGAAACGGCAGGGCCTCCCACACCGAGTCGCCGTCGATCAGGGCGCCACGAAGCAAGGCCTGGGTGGCGGCGATGCCGCTCCATCCGCCGGCGATGGCGGCGAGCAGCGCGCGCCACGGATACAGGCCGCCGAGCCACTGTATGAGGCCCACGACCGGGAACACGCACACGGCGGCGAAGCCGGCGATGAGCGCTCCGATTAAGGAGAAGCCAAGCAGGTCAACGAGCAACTCTCCTGCATCGGAGATGCGCACGCCACGCCCAGAGGCGAGAAAGTCGACCGCAATGATCGCCCAAGGAAACAGGCCGCCGGCGACGATCGTCCCCACGAAGCCCATCGCGTAGACGGGGAAGGAATCGCCGAGCCGAGCGTCGCCGCGATCGGCCGGCAGATTGTCATGCCAGTGAACCGGAATGTGGGTCTCATGCGGCGCGGACCAGGAGGAGCCGTCGATGGTGGCGGCGTCGGCGACGAGAATCGGGTTGGCGGGGTCGGACGACACAGGAGCTAAGGGCGAGCGACATGAAGTCCTCAAGACAGCGCCACGCTAGCATCATAACCGGAGATTCGTGGCGCGGCGCAACTGGCGTTGGGAGGCGGGATAGGCGATGCGTATGATTTGCCGTCCTGGGCTGGGCGACGCTAGCGCGTCGCGGCGGCAGGGGGCGGCGACGCCCCGGCTCGCTCTGATCCGATGCAACGGACCACGGACAACGGACTGCCGCCTCATGCCTCGTGTGATTTGCGTTGCGAACCAGAAGGGGGGCGTGGGAAAGACGACCACGGCGCTCAACTTGGCGTGCGCCGTGTCGATGGCGGGCAACAAGACGCTGCTGGTTGATCTTGACCCGCAGTGCAACGCCACGAGCGGACTGGGGCACAAACCCGACGAGCGGCACGCGCTGCTCGATACGCGGCCGCTGCGGGAGTCGTTCCGCGAAACTTACCTGCCAAACCTGTCGCTGCTGCCGGGGGCCCGCAGCTTCGAGGACGTGGACGCGCTGGCCAACTCCAGCGACTCGCGATCGGTGATGCTGGCGGCCCATCTGTCCGGCAGCATGGGGTCGTTCGACCTGGTGCTGATCGACTGCCCGCCGTCGCTGGGGGCGCTCACGCGCACCGCTCTGGCCAGTGCTAGCGAGGTGCTCATGCCGATCCAGTGCGAGTACTTCGCCATGGAGGGGCTCGCGCAGATGATCGAAGTAATCCGGCAGGTGATCGGGCGGTCGAACAGCCGATTAGAATTTGGAGGAATCCTGCTGACGATGCACGATCCGGCCCTGGAGCTGACGGCCGAGGTTGATCGCGAGGTGCGGGAGTTCTTCGGGGGGATCGTCTTTTCAACCGTCATTCCACGTGACGCCGCCGCGGCCGAGGCGCCTAGCCACGGGCGCTCGGTAATTGATTACGCCCCGCGTTCGCGGGCGGCCCGCGCGTACGTGGAGCTGTGCCAGGAGGTGCTGGAGCGTGTCTAAGGAACGTCGATTGGGTCGCGGGCTGGAAGCGTTGTTGGGCCGTTCATTTAGTAGCGACGAACCTTCGATCGCAGCGCCGCCTGCGGCCACGGCGGCGCCCGCGTGGTCGGCCGGCGTCGACGACGCCTTCGGCTCGCCGATCCCTCAGGCCCAGATGAACGACGTGGTCGACGGCGGCGCCGACGTGACCCGCTCGAGCGACGGTCAGCAGTGGCTCGGCGTCGCGGCGATCAATCGCAATCCGTATCAGCCGCGCACGGAGTTCGATGAAGCCGACATTGCCGACCTTTGCGACAGCATTCGCACGCATGGGTTCTTGCAGCCGATCGTCGTGCGACGCGCCGAGGGCGGCTATCAGCTCATCGCTGGCGAGCGGCGGCTGCGCGCCGCGCAAATGGCTGGCTGGGAGCGCGTGCCCGTCCAGATTCGCGACGTGACCGACCGCCAGATGGCCGAGCTGGCAATCGTCGAGAACATCCAGCGGAAAGACCTCAACCCGATCGAAAAAGCCGGGTCGTTCCAGCGGTATCTCGAAGAGTACCAGTGCACGCAGGAAGAGCTCGCCGCACGGGTCAACGTCGATCGTTCGACGATCGCCAATCTCGTGCGGCTTTTGGAGCTGCCCATTGAGGTGAAGCAAATGGTGTCTCGCGGCGACATCACTGCGGGGCATGCCCGGGCGCTCTTGCCGCTGGGAGACGAGCACGAGCAGACGGAGTTCGCGCGGCGGATTCACAAAGAGTCGCTGAGCGTGCGGGCGACCGAGCAGGCGGTGACCGATCTCATCCGCCGCAGCGATCAGCCGCTGTCGATCGTCGATTCCGAGGGAAACAGCCGGCCGTCGCCGCTGCAGCCGGGGCAGCACGTGCGCGATATGGAGGAGCAGCTTCGTATGGCGCTGGGCGCCAAGGTAGAGATCAAGCAGAGCGCCAAGGGCCGGGGGCGGATCACGATCCATTTCGCGAGCCCCGAGGAGTTCGAGCGGCTGCGGGGGGTGTTGGGGCAGTCGTGCACAGCGCCGCTGCCGCTAAGCGGCGACGGCACGCAGGGGCTTGCGTTCTCGCAATAGCGGCGCATTGCCGCCTCGTCAACGCGACACTACGATGGCTGTACGCAACGGGGCGTAGCTCAGCCTGGTTAGAGCGCCTGGTTTGGGACCAGGAGGTCGGAGGTTCGAATCCTCTCGCCCCGACTCCGTTGTTTCTCATACCGCATCTTTGGCTTAAACAGCGAGCGCCGTGTCGAATTCGTCGACCTCGTCCCAAAGCGAAAGAACGATGTCGAGATCCGCTTCGCTCGCCTCAACGGCAGCGGCCCGGAGGTCAAACTGCCGAGGGGCAACATCGCTCGCCCAGTGGCGGAAAGCGGCGTCGCTGGCGAACCGAGCGGCGTGGCTGGTGAGGGGTGTCGCGGTCGGGGTGAGTGCGTCGGCCGATTCGGCCTCTAACTTGAATTCGTTCGTCGGACGTGCGAACGCGAGGTCTGCAAGGGTTGCAGCGGCGCCGTCCGCGACGTTCGGCGGGGCGGCGAGCTGGCCGTCCGTGCTTGCAACCATCGAGAACGTGCTCGCCGTCGCGGAGTTCGCCAAGCCTGGGCCCCAGTAGAGGCTCGCGAGGTCGACGCTCCGCGCCAGAGCCACGGCCCGTCGCACGGCGGCGTCGGCGTTCACCATGCCGTTGCCGAAGATGTTGTCGTCGCCGCTGGGGCCGAGGTCGTGGGCCGTGTCGATAAGGACCTGTCGCAACTGGTCGCCCATAAGGGCGGGGTTGGCGCTCCACACGAGCGAGGCGATGCCGGCCATGTTGGGGTTGGCACACGAGGTGCCGCCGAAGCGGAATGTCTGGCCCCGCATGTCCAGGGCTGGCGAGTCGGTGGGGGCGGTCAGTGTGAGGTTGGAACCGCGGTTGGAGTAGCTGGCCATCCACACGCCGTCGGCGTTGTTCAAGCCGTCGACAAAGCCGGGCTGAATATTTTCGACCGCGCCGACGGACATGACGTTCGCCTGCGTGGCTTCGAGCTGGGCGACGCCGCTGACGCTCTGCCACCAGTTCTCGTCGCTTAGGTTGCCGCCGGGCCCGCCGTTGCCGGCAGCGATGGCGAACATCGTGATGTCGGCATTGTGGGAGACAATGTGAGCCAGGGAGGCCGCCGTGCCGCCACTGCTCCACCAGGTTTCGCCCTGCACGCCGCCCTGGAAGACGACCTTTTTACCAGTAGCGCGGGCGTAGTCGATGGCATCTAGAATGGCGTCCTGGAGGGTGACGCCGTTGTAGACGTCGGCGACCATCACCTGGCTCACCTGGTTGATGCCCGCCACGCCGTAGCCGTTGTTGGCATTGGCGGCCATGACATTGATGGCCATGTGGCCGTGGCCCAGGGGGTACGGGTAGTCCTTGGGGGCGCCAACGACGTCGTTCACATCGTCGGTCGGGTCAGTGATGAGACGCCCGTCAAGGTCGTGTACGCCGAACCAACTGGGGGCGCCGACAGGGGGAAGGACGCCGCTGTCGAGCGACACGAGCAGGACGTTCGACGAGCCCTGCGTGAACCGCCACGCGCTGGGGACGTCGGTCACGTGGAGGTTCCACTGGCCGGCGTATTCCACATCGTTGGGTCGGATGACCAGCTCCTGTAGCGAGCCGTCGGCGAAGCGGATCCGCTCGAAGCCCTGGAAGTAGATTTCTCGGTCGCCGGTGAGCCGCAGGAAGTCGTAGGCGGAACCCTTGTAGATCGCCTGGTTCGCGGTGAGGTTGGCGTTGAAGCTGGAAAAGCCGTTGATGCTGACGATTTCTTCTCGGGTGGCGTTGAGCACCAGCGTATCGGTGCCGCCGCCCGCCTTCATGACGACCGCCGTGTCGGTCCAGCCGTTGTAGTCGATGTTCTCGCCGGCGTACGTGCCGGAGTTGGTCCAGGTTTCGAGGAGCGAGATCGCGTCGAACGTTGAGTACGACACCGTTCCCGTAGCAAATGTGGCCTTGAGCCGCAGTTGGTAGTCGCCGGCCTGCAGTCCGGGCACGCTGTTGAGGTTGACCAGCTTGCCATCGGCGACCTGTGACACGCCGAAGCTGCCGAGCGTGATCGGCGTGCTGCCGATGCCGATGGCCTCGAGCGTGATCGACGACAGCCAAGGCGTGGGCGCCGCGTAGTTGTAGTTGACTCGCAGGACGCCGTCACGGATGACCGTGTTGGGCGTGTCGTCCATCGACGCGTCCCACACGTCGACGCCGCTCCACCCGGCGCCGGGAGTGGTGATGTTGATCTGGTCGCGGTCGTAAGGCTGGCCGATCTGGCCGAAGTTGTTCCCCTCGTTGATCTCGTCGACCTGCCCCAGGGCGTCGGTCTTCATGATGATGTGGAACGTTTCGCCGCTGAAACCCGTGGGCAACGCGGCGGGGAGCTGGAGGTCGACGTTGAACCGCGAGCCGTTGGCGCCGGGGCCGATCGACGAGTGGAGGTAGTTCGTGCCGCCGCCGACGCGGGTGAGCAGGATGTCGTCGCTGGAGCCCGCCGCGTCTTTCGAGAGATACCACTGCACGTTGAACGAGCCGCTGAGCGTCGAGCCGCCGTTGTGGAGCTGCGAGTCCATCGTGATAACGCTGTCCCAGTGGGCGGCGTTCGTGGCGAAGCTCCACCAGCCGAAGAGCTCCACCGTTGGCGGGAGCGCCGGCGGGGTGATCGTGAGAGCGTACTGCGAGTTGGTCGCGGCGCCGAGCTTGCTTTGCTTCCCGAAAACCTTGGCGAAATACACGCCGGCGGGGAGCCCGTTCAGCGAAATCGACTCGGCGTTGGCGAGGCCCGTGGACGAGCCCACCTCGACGCCGTCCGTGTTGAACAGCTTGAGGTCAAGGTCGCCCGCTGAATGCGTAAAGCGGATGCCGAGCGAGTGGGCCGGTCCGCCGGTGGTCTCGGTGCTGAAGGTGAACCAATCGGCGTCGTCGAGCAGCGAGAGGTTCGACACGGCTGTGACCGAGTCGATGGCGCCCAAGCGCCACGCGGCGGCTTGCGAGTCGTTGTTTTCGTAGCCGTCGTCGGCGCCCGTCACGCGAACGGCAGGGCGGAACGAGCGGGCGTCGACAGTCGCCTCGGGCGCCAGGTGCTCGAGAGCCGGCGGACCAATGAGGTCGGCCGCCATCAGCATCCGGGATTCGAGGTTCTCAAACAGAAAATTGCGCTTGGCGCGGTTTGTACGATGGCGATTCATGCGTCTTCCCTTTTCTCCCCCAAGCGGCGCCGCGAAGTGGGCGGGCCAGTGAACCCTGGGGGTAGGGAGGAAGGCGCATTGCGCCGCGAAATGTTACCGCTTTCAGTGCCACGGCACGCCGTAACGCTCGGCGAACACGATCTCGCTCAGCGGGAACCGGCCCGTATAGGGTTTGTCGGGCGGGACCATCTTTCCGATCGCCAGCAGGGCGCAGACTTCGGCCTCATCGGGGATGCCGAATTCGCGTTTCACGGCCGCGGCGTCGAAGCCTTCCATCGGCGCTGTGTCGAAGCCGTAGGCTTCGGCGGCGAGCATCATCGTCGTGACGGCGATCATCGTGTGGCGATTGACCCACATGTCCATCGGCAAGGTGCTGAGGAAGTCGAAGGCGCCCTGCATGTACTTCTCGGCGTTCTCTGGTTTGCCGGCGCCGCGGCGAGCGCCCTCCCGGAACACTTCGGGGGCCCGCTGCTTCCACTGGTCCTTCATGCCGAGGGCGATGACGACCACGGGCGCCTCGGCGATTTTCGCCTGGCCAAACGCGACGGCCTGCAAGCGTTTGCGGCTTTCCGCGTCGCGAAGCACGATGAATCGCCACGGCTGCAGGTTGTAGCCGGAGGGCGCCTGGGCGGCGAGCTTAAGAATCGCTTCGAGGTACTCGTCGGGCACGGGGTCGGGGGCGAAATGGTTAGTGGCGCGGCGATCGAGCTGCACCTGCGTAAGCGACTTGAGCGGACTGCCCGTCGGCTGCGTGGTCGGCAGGTTTTTGGGTTGGTCGTCCATGGCAATGTCCTCGCAGGGACGTGGGTTGGGTTGCGAACCAAATCTTCGCGAATTCTCCGCAAAGGATGTGCCTGGAGCCAGGGGTTTGACGGTTTGCTGGATTTTTCATTCGCGAAGCGCTAGGATGGAGCCATCTTTGGGTCGGCGCTTGGGGAGTGTGCATTCAGCGCAGACGCGCCATGTTGGGAACAGTTCGCCGCTTGTGGCGTCGGGTCCGTCGACCGGTTGTGGCTGCGGCCGTGACGGGCGCCGTGGCGGCCTGCGCGATTGGCGTGCCGCTCCCGACGAGCGTGCGGAAGCCTTCCGCCGAACGCTATCCGTGCGAGAACCACCCTTGCGGGTGCGCAGACGCTGAGTCCTGCTGGCGGCATTGCTGCTGCATGACCGACGCGGCCAAAGTCGCCTGGGCGAAGAAGGCGGGCGTGATGCCGCCGGCATTTGTGATCGCGGCCGCGGCCCGGGAATCCACCGGGGAATCATCGCACCAAGTCGCCGCTAGCGGATGTTGCTCGACGAAGACGAAGGCGTGCTGCAGTTCGGCAAAGACGTGCTGCTCGATGGCTCGGCAGACGGCGGCAGTCCAAGCGGCGCCAGCCGCGGAAGGCGGGGTTCGGCTGGTTATGCTGCACGCGGCAATGAAATGCCGCGGGCTGACGGCCTCGGCGGCGGTGTTGCCGCCGTCGTTGCCCATTCTCACGTCGGATTTTTTTCCGCCCATCATGGAGCGATTTGAGCGTCGGGTCGGCGAATCGTCGTTGTACGAAGCGCCTGAGCTGACAATCCCGACGCCGCCGCCGCAGAGCGCGCTCGCCTAACGAGGGACGACGCGCGCTGGCTCTCAGCTAGCCGGACCCCACGCGCTGTCGCCGCGGCGACAGGCAAGTGTGCCTCCGGCTAGCCATAGGTTTGCCGAGCGTGCGTCATTCCGTCCACGCCTCGCCGTCGCGTTGCGGAAGGCGCCGTGCGCAAGCGCGCAGCGAACTCATAAGTTCCTGGCCGACCGCGCGCGGCGGCGAGTTTTACATTCATTAAGAACCTTCATCAGTGAGTGATCTTCATGCGTTTGCAGATTGTGTTGGGAGCGCTGGTCGCCGTGGCGGCGGCTGGCGAAGCGTTGGCCCACGGGCCGCAGATTCAAGCGACCGTCGAGAACGGAAAGATCGTAACGCGGCGATTGATCAAGGATGGGCCCTACAGCGATTCGTTGACGGCGCCGACTTCGGTTTACGTGATGCCGGTGGTTAAGGACTTTTCCGGCGTGTGGTTGACGCGTCCGAATGACGCACTCCTTCCGGGCGGGATTCCGGAATTCCCTTCGGGGCCGGGGCTTGCCTACGGCTATGGCTACGACGCGTCGACCAACCCAGCGCCATTTCCGTTGGGGTCGCAGTTGGTTTTGAGTTTCGTCGACGGATTGAAGGAGTGGGACAGCGCTGCGAACGCTTACATCGATCCGGGCGTGACGGAGCTCGAGTCCTTTCGCGGGTCGGGGGTGAATTCGGTGGCGGCGCGGACGTCGGACACGGCGCCATTTGCGGACATCAAGTTTCCCTCGGTGATTCCGCCGGCCACGGGCATCGCCTTCACGGACGACGAGACGCATACGAGCGTGAGCTACCGGATGCTCGGCGACGGGAATTCGCCGACCAGCAACCTGCCGGATGGAGGAAGAATTTACCTGGCCAGCTTGAGATTGGGCAGCACCGATCCGTCGGTGGCGGCGTCGGACCCGTTCTACCTGGTGTTGTCCAAAGGAGCGCAGCAGATGGATGTGGCCATCGCGGCTGGCAGTCTTGGCGTCCCCCCGAGCGGCATCCAGTTTGTCCCCGAGCCGACGGCGATCGCCTTGACGGCGCTGGCGGCGGCGCTGACGCCGTGGTCGCGGCGTCGGGGTCGGTGACTGAAGAGGCATGTCGGCGATGAATCGAGCAAGAGCGTTTACGTTGGTCGAGCTGTTGGTGGTGATCGCCATCATCGGCGTCCTCGTTGCGCTCTTGCTGCCGGCGGTCCAGGCGGCGCGCGCCGCGGCGCTCGCCGCCTCGTGCAAGAACAACATGCGGCAGATTGTGCTGGCGACGCACCAGTTCAGCGACACGCACGGCGGGGAGTTTCCCGAGCTGTGGCACGCCAACTCCACGGGCTCGCGGAGTTGGGTGTTTACGCTGGCCCCGTGGGTCGAGAGCGTCGACGCGATTCGCGTGTGTCCGGACGACAAGTACTTCGAGGAGCGGATGCTCGTGAAAGCCTCCAGCTATGTGATCAACGAGTACCTGGCGGACGAAAGCGTCGACGATGCGGCTCCGAACTGGCGGCAGCTCGAAGCGACCTCGCGGACGATCCTGCTGTTTGAGGGCGCTGACCCGCCGGCGCTGCCGAAGAAGCTCGAAGATCTCCGCAATGTCGAGCACACGCATTCGTCGCAATGGTTCGCCGAGGGCATCGTCAGTCTCGGCGGGGAATGGGTGATGGCGGAGATCAAGCAGGACGTACACATCGATCGACACCAGAACGGGGCGCACTACGCGTACGTCGACGGGCATGTGCAATTGCTCCCCGATTCGCAGATTGAGCAGTGGGTCATCGAGAAATTCAACTTTGCGTTGCCACAGTGAGTCGGGGGCGGTTCGAGATGGGCGTGATGAGAGAGGCAGTTTTGGCGATGGCGTTGCTGGCCGTCGCAGCGGCGGCGTCGCATTGCTCGGCGCACGGCACGCCGATCGTCGTCAACGTGGCGGATGGCCAGTTGGTCGTGAGCAACGGCGTTGTCGACGATGTGGGCTACGCCGATTGGGTGTACGCCGATCCGGATCCGGAATCGTGGCTGGCGCCGGGGCCGGGTCCGTCGCGGTTCAGCACGCTGCCCGGGTTCGACGTCAACGACATGCTGCCGGGCGAGGAACTGTCGCTGGAGGTGCTGTCGCGGCCCGACTTCTCGCGGCCCGAGCGGCCTGACCGCTGGTTGTGGCACTGGGATTTCGCGGCGGAGGCCGTGACGCTCGCGGCCAGCGACCCGTCGCTCTCCCTCGTGTCGATCGAGGGATTTCTGCCCAGCGTCTCGCTGGTGCAAGAAACGCCACCCGCGACGACGACGCTGAAGGTCATCATGCTGGAGCTCGCGGACATCGGCGAGCATCGCCACACGGTGCTGTATCGGCTCGACGACTCGGGCCCGGCGGAGTTCGGCGTCTATGGATTCTTCGCCCGGCTCAAGTCGCCGGCGTACGAGCCGTCGGAGCCGTTTCTGGTCGCGCTCAACAACGGCTCGGAGGATGCGGACGCGTTTCAGCGTGGCGCGCTGGCGATCAACGCCGCGGCGGGGTTGGCCGGGGATTTCGACGTGGACGGCGACGTCGACGGGGCAGATTTTTTGGACTGGGAGCGAACCTTGGGGACGACGGCGGCGCCGGGCAACTTCCCGCTCGCCGACGGATCGCTCGACGGCACTGTGAACGCCGCCGACTTGGCAATCTGGCAGGACGCGTTCGGCCGCGTGGTGATGTACCCGCCGGAGGACGCTGCGTTGGACGCGGCGCCGGAACCCGAGACCGTCACGCTCGTGATCGCCGGCATCGTGCCCGTGCTGCGGCTAAAACGCCGCATGCGGCCAACACCAGGGCCGAAGGCTCCGGCACGGCGCTCGCCGAGAATACCTTGTTGACATTTCGCTGCCAGATCAGAAAGTCGGCGCCGTCGCTGTCGCCATCGCCGTCGGCGTCGGAGCCGTCGTCGACACGGTAGTCGCCGCGCCAGTTTGGCAGGTCGGCGCCGTTGACGAAGAAGTCGCCATTGAAATCGCCCACGGGTTTGAGGCTGTAGAGCACGTTGAATTGGATCTGGTAGTCTACGACGCCGCCGGTGTCCTGAAGCAGCATAGTGTAGACGCCGGGGCCGAGCGGCGGCGTAAATCCCGCCGAGCCATTTTTCGGGACGCCCATGTTGTCGAGGATGTCTTCGGCAACGCCCGCGCCGGCGGCGGCCGGGCCAAAGTGCGTCCACCCCAGCAGGCTCGCCGGGTTGATCGTCCCGCCCGTGCCAGCCGTCCAGACCGCGCCGTTTTGCAGCCCAGCGAACGATTGGGTTGCGCCGGAGTAGCTGATAAGCGTGATTTCCTCGACCGTGTGGTAGGCCGGCACGATGAGTTTGAGCACGTCGATGTCGCCGCCGCCAAACGACGCAGTTAAGAGTTGGGGGTCGATGACGCTATGAGAGAGCTCATAGACGTCTGGCATCGCCGGATCGCTGGAGAGGTCGCCAAACACTAGCTCGTTGTACGAGATCGCGCGCACGGGCAACGCACGGGCCGTAAGCAACGCGGCGGCGACGACGATCACAAGCGGACGAAGGAGCGTCAGCATGATGAGGCAGGGCAGGGGCGGCGACAGGGCGAAGTGCCGCGCCTTGAACCGGGAGGCGGGAGGCGTTTAGAACGGGCTTTCGTGAATCACCGGGTCGACCAGGTCGCCGCCGTAGGCGATCTCGGCCCGCGTCGACATGGCGTTCATGACGCCCGGCTCAAGGTTGTCGCGGATGAAACGAACAGCTCCGTCGCAAAACACGAAAAACGCCCCGCCCGGGTGCATGCTGAGATACGACTCGGCGTAGGTGTCCATCGTGCTGTGGTCCATGGCAGTTGCTTCGATGTTGAAGCCTTCGACAAATGTGGTGCCCAGCACGTAGGCGGGGCCGGCGGCGAATTTGCCGCGCTGCTGGCGATCGAGGACGACCGACCGAGGCACGACGCCCCACAGCACGGCGCTGGCCCAATAGTTCGAGCGTTCGCCCACGGCAATCGTGTTCGACAGGCCGTCGGTGATGTCCGCCGGCTTAATGGCCCGATTGCGGCCAAACACGCCGTCGAACAAGTCGCGGCATCGCTTGCAGGTGGGCCGCACGGTGCCGGCGCTGGCCACGTAGCTCGCGGCGGCCATTTTGCACAGCCGCGTGCCGAAGCCGAGGTCGTACACGTCGATGATCGGTTCGAAGGCGAAGTCGGACGGGCAGATGAACGACGGCACGGAAGTCATCCGCCACGGGGCGGCCGCGGGGCCGTCAATCGGCAGGTTAAAATCGAGTTCTTTGTACAGATTGCCCTGTTCCATTTCGGGCAGCAACTTGGCGCCCCAACCCCAACCGGGTCCGCCGTCCTCGTGGTCGGGGAGCACCACGGACACATAACCCGGCGGAAAGGTCTTGTTGCTGGCCAGGTGGGCGTTCAGGGCGATGCCGATTTGATGCAGGTTGTTGCTGCAGGCCGTCTTGCGGGCGGCTTCGCGGGCCGCTTGCACGGCCGGCAATAACAAGGCCACCAGCACGCCGATGATCGCGATCACGACCAGCAGCTCCACGAGCGTGAAGCCGGGCGGCGAGATTCGGCGTGTGGCATGGCGGGGCATGGGGCTTGCCTCCATGAGAGCGGTCGAGCGACGAAGCGCGGGCCAATGGCAAGCGACAGGAAAGCCTCGGAGGCCTCATGGCCGGGGCTACTTTGAGAGTAGGGGCGACGGGCCGACGTGTCAAATTCAATATCAATTGTGAATTGTCATTGACCTAGCTCCGGTCCCCTCGCCTTGATGGGGAGGGAGCCGGAGAATGTCTATTTTGAGTATCTAGCAATCGTACGAAGCCAGGCGGTCGACGATGAGGCCGCCAATCCGCAGCGACGAGGTGGCCGCCGGCGACGGGGCGTTGAGCACGTTGACCACGCGGCCCGACTCCTCAATGAGGAAATCGTCGACCATCGACCCGTCGCGGGCGAGCGCTTGGGCGCGGACGCCGGCCGGCGCCGGGTCGAGATGCTCGGGACGGATTTCGGGCACGAGTCGCGCCAGGGCGTGGACGAACGCCCGCTTGCTGACGCTACGCCACATCTCTCCTGCGCCAGTCCGCCAGTACTTCGCGGCGAGCCGCAGGAATCCCGGGTAACTGAGCGAGCCCGCGAGGTCGCGCAGGTTGAACTTCAGCTTCGTGTACCCCTCGCGCGAGAATGCCAGCACGGCGTTGGGCCCGCACTCCACGCCGCCGCCGATCATTCGCGTGAAGTGCACGCCAAGAAACGGAAACGCCGGGTCCGGAACCGGGTAGATCAGCGTGCGGCAGAAGGCTTCAGCCTCGGGTCGCAACTTGAAGTACTCGCCGCGGAAGGGGACGATTCGCACGGGCGGGCGCTGGCCGCTGAGCTGGGCGACGCGGTCGCTGTGCAGGCCCGCGCAGTTGACGATGCGGCGGGCCGCGAATTCGCCAGCGGTCGTCTCGACGATCGCCGCGTCCGCCGACATGTGGAAGCCGGTGACGCGGGCGCTGAGCGTGATCTCGCTGCCGCCGGCGCGAATGCGCGCGGCGAGTCGCTCGCATACTTGCGAGTAGTCCACGATGCCTGCTTCCGGCACGTGGATCGCGGCGAGACCCGCGGCGTGCGGCTCCAGCTCGCGGAGTCGCTCGGGGCCGATCTGCTCGCAACGCACGCCGTTGGCCTGGCCGCGGGCCAGGATGTCGGCCAGCCGCGGCAGCTCGGCCTCATCGGTGGCGACGATCACCTTGCCGCAGAGGTCGAACGGGACGCCTTCGGCGCGGCAGAATTCCTCCATCGCCCGTTTGCCTTCGCGGCAATTGATCGCCTTGAGCGACCCCGGCTTGTAGTAGATGCCGGAGTGGAGGACGCCGGAGTTGCGGCCCGTCTGGTGAGCGGCCAGCCGCGGCTCCTTGTCGAGCACGCGGACGCTGCGACCGGAGAAGCGTTCGAGATACCGGTGCGCGGTTGCCAGTCCGACAATGCCGCCGCCGATGACGATGAGATCGTGGGTAGGCATCGGCTATCGGCTTTCGACGGACTAACCACTGAGACACAAAGGCACGAAGGAAACTGAGGCCAAGAAAAAGAGCTTAACCGCTGACGAACGCCAATCCACGCTTATAGAATTCCATCTCCTCATTAGCGAACATCAGCGTCCATCAGCAGTTCACAAGTTTCCCGTCCTCTTCTCGTGTCCCTGTGCCTTTGTGGCCAATTCCTAGTAATGAGAGCCGCTCTTGCGGACGTGGATCATCGGCGGGATATCGTGGGTGATTTCGCCGTCGGTGATGCGCGCGACGAAAATGCGATGATCGCCGGAGTCGACGTGGGAGGTCGGCTCGCACTCCAGGTGGCCGACGGCTGCGACGAGGATTGGGACGCCGTCCGCCGAGTGGCAGATTTCGAGACCCTCGAAAGCGGGCTCGCCCGGCTCGAACCCCCTGCCAAAGTGCTTGAGCAACTGCTTCTGGTGCTCGCCGACCAGATTGAGCGCGAACGGCTCGCCGCTTGTGAGCCAGTCGGCGACGTACCGGCCGTGCTTCACAGCGACCGTGACCATCGGCGGCTCGAAGCCGGCCTGCATGACCCAACTGGCGAGCATCCCGGTGGCGCGATCGCCGGCGCCGGCGGTGAGGATGAAGACCCCGCTGGGAATGCGGCCGAGAACGGCGTGGAGGGAATCGGGCATAGGTTAATTGAC
>JBIOVA010000171.1:0-19848 GCA_044867485.1 Lacipirellulaceae bacterium
ATCCCGTCAATTCAAGTCTCCTTACGTCGTGCCCGTCGTGTCGTCGTGGTGAATTTTCGGTCCTGGGTCCATCGGCCGAGGCCTCGTGTAGAATGCGGCGATGGACCCCGCCGACGCCAAACGCCGCCTCGCCACGCCGGTCGAGTTTGTGAAAGGCGTCGGCCCCGCGCGGGCGGAATTGCTCGAACGCCTTGGCCTCCGCACGGCCGCCCAACTGCTCTTCTATTTCCCGCGCGACTACCAGGACCTCTCCGACGAACGCACGATCGCCAACCTTACGGAAGGCGCGATGCAGAGCGTCCGCGGCGTCGTCAAGGAAATCGGCGCCTCGTCCAGCGGCTTCGGCAAAGCGCGCGTCTCGATCCTGGTCGCCGACGGCACGGGTTACCTGCGGGCCACCTGGTTCAACCAGCCATTCATGCGCAAGAAGTTCAGCGAAGGGCAGCACCTGTTGCTGACCGCCGAGCCGCGGATGCGAGGGCTCATGTGGGAGATGTCGCACCCCCAGCTCACGTTCCTCGCCGACGAGGAGGCGCCGCTCGACGCCAAATTGCTGCCGGTGTACGGACTCACCGAGGGGCTGCCGCAATACAAGATGCGACAGATCGTCGCCACGGCGGTCGATGAGCTCGCCCCGCTCTTGGACGAAGTGTTCCCGGCGGACCTGCTGGCGAATTACAAGCTCAGGCCGCTGGTCGAAGCCGTGCGGGCGATTCACAAGCCGGCCGATCGCGAAACGCTTGATCGGGCGCGTCGCCGGTTTGTGTTCCAAGAGCTGTTCATCCTGCAACTGGCTCTGTCGATCCGTCGCAGCGAACAGCGCAGCCTCAAGGCGTTTGCCCTGCCGGTGACGCCGAAGATCGACGCCCGCATCCGCCGGCTTTTGCCGTTCGAGCTCACGCCGAGTCAGGAAACCGCGATCAAGGAGATCGCTGCCGACCTGGCGCTCGACCGACCGATGAACCGGCTCCTGCAAGGCGACGTCGGCAGCGGCAAAACGATCGTCGCCCTCTACGCGATGCTCGTCGCGGTGGCCCACGGCAAGCAAGCCGCGCTGATGGCGCCCACCGAAATCCTCGCCCGCCAGCACGCCGACACGCTCGCCGGACTGCTGGAGGCCAGCCGCGTGAAATGGGCGCTGCTCACCGGCTCGCTCACCAAATCCGAACGGGCGGCCCTGCTTCAGCAGGCCGTGGCCGGCGAGCTCAACGTCGTCCTCGGCACGCACGCCGTCGTCCAGGACGACGTGAGCTTCCAAGACCTCGGCCTCGTGGTTGTCGACGAGCAGCACAAATTCGGCGTGCGGCAACGGGCCGCCCTCCGCAGCGGCGATACGGCGCCGCACTACCTGGTGATGACCGCTACGCCGATCCCCCGCACGCTGGGGATGACGCTGTTCGGCGACCTCGACTTCTCGACGCTCCGCGAGCTGCCGCCGGGCCGGCAACCGGTGAACACGTATCTCGTCGAGCCAGACCAGGAGGCGAAGTGGTGGCACTTCGTCCGCGAGCGGCTCCGCGAAGGCCGGCAGGCGTTTGTGATCGCGCCGCTCATCGATGAGTCGGAGAGCGTCGCGGCGCCCAGCGTGGCCGAGGCGTTCGAGCAACTGACCAACGGCGAACTGGAGGCGTTCCGCCTCGGGCTGCTCCACGGCCGGATGTCGTCCGCGGAAAAGCAAGCGGCGATGGCCGACTTTCGCAGCGGGCAAACGCAGGTGCTCGTGAGCACGACGGTGGTCGAAGTGGGCGTCGACGTGCCGAATGCGACCGTCATCACGGTGGCCGGCGCCGAGCGATTCGGCCTCGCTCAGCTTCACCAGCTACGCGGTCGCGTCGGGCGGGGAACCCGCCCCGGTTACTGTGCAATCCTCTTGGGCGAAGCGACCGAGGCGACGCGCGAACGACTCGACGCCTTCGCGAAATCCACCGACGGCTTCGCGCTCGCCGAGCTCGACTTCGACCTCCGCGGCCCCGGCGACCTCTTTGGCACGCAACAACACGGCCTGCCGCCGCTGATGATCGCCGACTTGCGCCGCGACCGCGAAATGCTTGAGGAGACCCGCCGCGAAGCACAGCTTTTGGTCTCCGACGACCCCGGGCTCAAACACGCCGACCACGCCCGCCTGCGACAGCAAATGATGGCTCGCTACGGCCAGGCCCTCGAACTCAGCGACGTGGGGTGAACCTCAATCCGCCAGACGGAAGAGATTCACCACGACGACACGACGAGCACGACGAGGTGACATGGAATTGACAGGATAACAGGATCGGCAGGATTGACAGGATCAATGCCTTTGTCTTGTATCCTGTCAATCCTGTTCCATCCTGTTATCCTGTCAATTCAAGTCTCCTTACGTCGTGCTCGTCGTGTCGTCGTGGTGAACGATCTACTGCCCCGCCAACTCCCGCACCCGCTTGACCATCTCGACGAACTCCTTGCGGTAGCCGTGCGGATCGCGGTCGCGGCTCGCCGATTCGGCGATCTCCGCCACGCCGGCGAGCGTGGCGTCGCCTTTGAACTGCGACTGCCGCAAGATCATGCCGAAGCTGGCGACGGCCGCGGCGAACTGGAAATCATCGGTCGCCGCGGCGAACGCCTGGCCGTTGTCCGTGATCGGGAATTCGAGCTTCGTGCTCTCGTCGCCGTCGGGCTGCTTGTAGCGGATCTTGAGCGTCAGCATTTCGTTGCTCGCCGCCGGCTCGAGGCCGTCGCGATCCGGAACCCGCTCAACGTCCGCCACGTCGACGGATGCAGGCGCCTTGTACTTCAACTCGTCGACGGCGGCTGCGTCGACCTTCTTGCCCACGGGGACTATTTCATAGAGGGCCGTCACCGTGTGCCCCGCGCCAATCTCCCCCGCATCCTTCTTGTCATCATTAAAATCCTCGGCCGCCAGCACGCGGTTCTCGTAGCCGATGAGCCGGTAGCCCGCTACTTGGGCCGGATTGAACTCGACTTGAATCTTCACATCCTTCGCGATCGTCACCAGCGTGCCGGTCATTTCCTCGACCAGCACCTTGCGGGCCTCGCGGCGGTTGTCGACGTAGTGGTAGTTGCCGTTGCCGTGATCGGCGACCGCCTCCATCATCGCGTCATTCAGGTTGCCGCGGCCGAAGCCCAGCACGGTGAGGAACACGCCCGTGTTTTTGGCCTTCTCCTCCGCCATCCGCTGGAGCTCGGCGGGGCTCGTGACGCCAACATTAAAGTCGCCGTCGGTGCAGAGGATCACGCGGTTGACGCCGCCCTCGATGAAATTCTCCTCGGCCATCTTGTACGCCAGCACGATCCCCGCGCCGCCCGCGGTCGACCCTCCGGCTTGCAGCCGGTCCAGCGCCTCGAGAATCACCTGCTGCTTGTCGCCCCGTGTGCTTTCGAGCGCGAGTCCCTCGGTCGAGGCGTAGACCACAATTGCCACGCGGTCGTTCTCGCCCAGCTCGCGGGTGAGCATCCGCATCCCCTCGACCAGCAGTGGCAACTTGTTCGGCTCGTCCATCGACCCCGACACGTCCACCAGAAACACCAGATTCGACTTCGGTCGCGCCTGGCGTTCCATCTCGCGGCCCTTGATGCCAATGCGCGCCAGCCGATGCTCCGGCGCCCAGGGGCAGGCCGCCACCTCGACGTTCGCCGCGAACGGCACGTCGCCCGTCGGGGCCGAGTAGTCGTAGTCGAAGTAATTGACCAGCTCCTCGATCCGCACCGCGTCCGGCGGCGGCAGCGTGCCCGAGTCCATCAGGAATTGCCGCACGTTGGCGTAGCTGGCGGTGTCGACGTCGATCGAGAACGTGCTCAGCCGGTTGTCCGTCGTCGCGGCGTTGATCGCCTGGAACGGATTCTCGATGATGCGGGCGTACTGATCGCCGCTGAGGTCGGGTCCGCGACCATTCTCGAGAGCCCATTCGTGGAGCCTCTTCAAACTAAGCTGCTCCCAATGATCAGAATCCGCGTCGGCAACTTCATCCGCGACTAGCTTCCCACCGCCGCCGCCGTACCTGTTGTACACGTCAAGGGACGCCGTTTCGCTCTCAATCCCCAACGTGGCAGAGGCCGGCGGCGCCGTCGCCGGAGACACGCGCGAGGTTCGACTCTCCAAGGCGAGCGATTCGACGCTAGCTATGCGTTGCCCTGGCGCCGCAACAGCTCCACTTCCCCCGTCCATGCCGACCAAGCCCCACGACTCGGCGGCGCCTGTCTCGCCTTGCGCGCCTTGCCCGTCCGCCACAGGCGTCACTGGCGTCCCCAGAGTCGGCGTCGCGTACCACCGCGAGCGACTTTTGGTCAGTCCGCTCAATTCGGTTGCCGTAGGTGCGGGCGCCACGCCAGTCACGGCGGCTTGGGCAGCCAAACCCTCTACACGCCTTCCTTGTGCCTGCGTCTCCGTGGCCTGGTAGGCGTCGCCAACCACCCCTTGCAGTCCCAAACCATTGCTTGGCACGACAGCGGCGCCATCCGTCAAAACCGTCGTCGCGGGCACCGGCGCGCCTTCGGAGTAGTATTGACTCCTGTCGGATTGAACGATGACATGCGGCTTGACCATCATCTGTAGACCATCGTCCGCGCCTTCGCTCGCCACAGGGCCGTTCGCGGGCCCTCTCGCATCGCCTATTTGCTTCAGGTTGCTTGTGGCCGGAGCCCGCCGCGCCGCTTCGCGGGAGGCTTGGATTGGAGGAAGCAGCAGCCAAGCCGCGCCGACCATGAGGCTCGCGGCGATGGCGAGAAGTCCCCACGGGAAGTGATGCGCGTTGCGATCCGGAGCACTCGAAGACATAACATCCCCTCCTACGGGAACGGCAACCGCCACGACAGGCAGCCCTGCCGCCGCCAGGATGCGTTCGCTGAGATCCGGCGGCGCCTCGCCGCCAAGCATTTCGCGCAACGAACGGTCGATCAACCGATCGTGCAGCTCGTCGCGGTCGTCGTTGGGTTTCAGTTCGTCAGACATGGTCAACGCTCGCGTGTTGATTTTGCCCGGACGCCAACTCCGGACATTTTTCCTCAGGCCTGTAAGGCCGCGCTATGACAGCCCAGGGCAACGCCCTGGGTAAATTGCCGCCAATCAGTCATTAGCCCTGTAAGGGCGCGCTAAATTCGGTGAACAATTTGCACATCCCGCCGAGCGCGCCCTTTCAGGGCTCGCCACTCTTGTCATGCCCAGACCCAGGGCTGCGCCCTGGGCTTTCGTAGCGCGGCCTTTCAGGCCTGGGGATACTGGGGCTTGCGCTCGTTCTTGGATTCATTCTTCGCTCGATGCACTCGCGTAAACTCGCCCGCGTGCGCCGCAGCAGCGACTTCACCCCGTCAACCGTCACCGCCAAATGCCTTGCAATTTCCTCACGGCTCTGATCCTGCCCGTAGAACCGGTCCACCGCCTCGCGCACCCGGCCGGCGAGCGACTCATAGCACGCGGCCAGCGCCTCGAGCAGCTCGCCGGATTTGCCGTCCTGCATTGCCGCCGCCCACACGTCCTCCGCGGCGGCCAAGTCCACCGTCGACGCCTCGCGACCCTGTCGCCGCCGCAGCATCAGCAGTTGGTTCCGCGCCGCGGTCCGCAGGTACGCCGCCGTCTCGCCACGCGAGCGCAGCTCGAACGGCGTTCGCGCCACCGCCAGAAATGTCTCCTGAGTGAGGTCGTCGGCGTCGTCAGCCGCCGCCCCCAGGTACCGCAAGTACCGCCACACATCGGCCTGATGCTCGCGCACCAGGCTGGCGAGGTCGAACTCCGTTCGAGGCGGGGCGCTCACGGCGGTCATGGAAGCTTAAGTGCGGCGGCGGGCCGCAAAGGGGGCAAGAATCCCGAGATTTTGAGTGGGCGAGACGAGCGGCCCGCGTCGCCGGGAGTTTTGGCGTTCTATGGAGGAATCCCGCGGAAAACGGCCCTCGACCCCTCACATGACTTTAGACGTTCTATGGGCGCAAGCGCCTTGACCGGACCCCTCGGCGGACCTCGGGGCGACTGGGGCTACTCCTCCCCCAGCAACTCCTGCAACTTGCCCAGCGAGCGAGACAGCATCACCCGCACGGCCCCGTCGGTCTTGCCCAGCTTCTCGGCAATCTCCTTCGACGGCAGTCCCACCAGGTACCGCAGCCGCAGGGCTTCGCGCTGTTCCTCGGGCAGCGTGTCGATGGCCGCCAACACGCGGAGCTGCCGCTGGTCGCGGGAGAACGCCGAGCTGGGGGTGGTCATACTGGCCGCCAGCAGATTGGCTAGCCCCCCCGCCGCCTCACTGTCGTCGGGGATCGACGCCTCGCGGGCTGCATTCCGCTTCTGGCTCTCAAAGAACTTGCGATGGGCGTCGATGATCTTCCGCTCGCACACCTGGAACAGCCAGTGGAGCGGGTCCCACTCGGCCAATGGCGCCTTGTCGAGCGACCGGATCGCCTCCAGGCAGGCGTCCTGCAGGATGTCCTCGGCCTCCAGCTTCTTGGCCAGATGCCCGCCGATGCGGGAGTGCAGAAACGCCATGAGCGCCGGCCGGTTGGCCTCGACGAATTCGGCCAGCGCCGCCTCGTCGCCGGATCGAAGCCGGGCGAGCAATTGCGTATCATAGGAAGCGTCGTCATCAGACATGGTTTCGTCCCCCTCCCTTGCAGGGAGGGGCTAGGGGAGGGTCGGCCGACCGTTGCTGGGTAAAGCGGCGTGAACTAAAGCAATCGTCGGGAATCCCTCCCCTATCCCCTCCCTTCGAGGGAGGGGGATCACACGAGCGGCTCCTCGCTTTCAATCCATGCCCAACAGTGAGACTCATTCTAGCTCTGTGCGCGAACCTTCCCAGGGCGCGCCGTCATCCGGCTGCGAACCGCCTTGGGAACTGATCGCCGAGCGGATCGACGCTTTCGCCGCCGCGTGGGACGAGTCCCTGGCTGCCGCCGCCCCGCTGCCGCCGCTCGCCCAGTTTGTCGCCGATCTGGACGACGCGACCGCCCGGCAAGTGCTGGTCGAGCTGGTGAAACTGGACCTTGAACGCCGCTGGCAGCACAGCCGCGAGCCCCATCAGGTCGAGTGGTACGCCGAGCAGCTTCCCCAACTGCGCCCCGTCGCCAAACTGCCGGTCGACCTGATTTACGAGGAGCTGCAGGCCCGGATGCTGGGCGGCCGCCCCGTGTATCAGGAGGAAGTGCGCGAGCGGTTTCCGATGCAGGCCGACGCCCTGCTGCGGCTGTTAGGCGGGCTAGCAATCTCCGGCTCGCCCACGGCCACCTACTACGCCGACACGGTGGCCAATGCCAAGGGGGGCGCGCCGCAGGCGGCGCCGACGTCGCGCACGGCCGCGTTCGCCCACCTCCAACCGGGCGACAAGCTCGACGACTTTCAACTACTCACGCTCCTGGGCAGCGGGGCGTTCGCCCGCGTGTTTCTCGCGCGGCAGACGTCGATGGAGCGGCTGGTCGCCCTGAAGATCTCTGCCCACGCCGGCAGCGAGCCGCAGACGCTCGCGCAGCTCGACCACCCCCACATCGTCCGCGTGTACGACCAGCGGCAAACAACCGATCCGCCCGCGCGGCTGTTGTACATGGAGGTGGTGTCCGGCGGCACGCTGCAGGATGTGATCGCCCGCGGCCGCCACGCCTACGATGGCCAGCCGAGCGGCGACCTATTGCTCGCGGCGATCGACGAGCGGCTGAGCGCCACGGGCACGCCGATCCCCGAAAGTTCCTCCAGCCGCGACTGGATCGCCGACGCCTCGTGGCCGGAGATTGTCTGCCGCCTCGGCGCCGAAATGGCCGACGGCCTGGCCTACGCCCACAGTCGCGGCGTGATGCACCGCGACATCAAGCCCGCGAACGTACTGCTGTCCGCCGAGGCGCGGCCGAAGCTCGCCGACTTCAACGTGAGCTACAACGGCGGCCGGGCCGACGAGAACCCCGAAGACACGTTTGGCGGCTCGCTGGCGTACATGTCGCCCGAGCAGCTCGAGGCGTGCCATCCGCTCTTGGGCGGCTCGCCGCGGCTGGTGCGCGAACAGAGCGACGTGTACGCCCTCGGCGTGCTGCTCTGGGAGTTGCTCTGCGGCCGCCGCCCATTCCGCGACGAGCACGTGCCGCACGACGGCGGCTCACTCGTGCGGATGCAGCGGATGATCGACGTCCGTCGCGGCGCCGACTTCGCTCAACTCGCGGTTCAGCTCCCCGCGGACTGCCCGGCGTCGCTCCGCAGCGTCCTGTTCAAGGCCCTGGAAGCGGATAAGGCCAAACGGTACCAATCGGCCGACGAGCTAGCCCGCGCTCTGCGGCTGTGTCTTAACCCCCGCTGCTGGCAATTGCTTCAGCCGCCGACGAGCGTGCTGGGTCGCGTGGTTCTCAAGGTCCCGGTGCTCTCGGGAATCATCGCCGGGCTGCTGCCCAACGTGCTCACAGCGCGATTCAACTATCTCTACAACGAGACGAGAATCCTGCAGGATTCGCCGATCTTGTTCGACCAATTCTTTTCCGTGCAGAAGTGGATCAACGCGGTGGCGTTTACCGTCGGGATTGTCGGCGGGGCCTGGCTCACCCTACGAGCGGTCAAGTTCGTCAAGAGCGACCTCTCGCAGCCGCGGCCTGACGGAAGCAAGCAGGTGCTTTCGTTCAGCCTCTATGTTTCGGCGCTCGTGCTGACGCTGTGGGCCACCGCCGGCATGGTGTTCCCCTTCGCCGTCGCTTGGACGCACCCCGACGACGTGGGCGTCGGTTTCTACTTGCACTTTTTCACGTCGCTGGCCTTATGCGGATTTGCGGCGACCGCCTATCCGTACTTCTTCATCACGGCGGGCATCGTCCGTTACTTCCTGCCGGCGATGATTCGACGCGGCGCCATTGCCGGTCCCAAACGCAGCGAGCTCCAGCGACTCGCGTTCTATAATCTCGTCCATGTAATCATGGCGGCGTCGATTCCGATGCTCGGGGTCTTTCTCATGGTCAGCTTCAGCGGGAGCAGCGCCAACAAAGACGACAACATGCTCCAGATCATCAACGGCGGCGGGCTGGCTGGGCTGGTGCTCGTCGGCCTGCTGTGGCGCCAAATCAATCTCGACATGCAGGCGCTCGACCACATCGCGATCGACGAATCCCGCGGCCAAGGCGGCATGCGCTCCAGCTACGGGCGATCAAGCCGCCCGCGCCCCAGCCGGCCGCGCTAATTGGAAAATGGCCGCGACCAAGCTAGGTCGCGGCTGCTTCGCGTTGCCCGTTGCCCCGCGCTCGCCGATCGCCGTCACAACTCATCCACCCACCCGAAGGACGCGTCCTCGAGCGTCGCGAACACTTCGTCGGCGACTTCCGCCTTGTCGTTGTCGCCAGACGCGGTGGTGAGCAATGCCAGTTCGACGCCAGCGCCGTCCCAGGCGTCAACGACGATCGGACCGAGAGCTGGCGTCGTGTCGACTTCCGCTTCGACGGCGTCGGACGCTTCGTCGGTCACATCGCCCGCTCCCAACAGCGGCGAGTTCCCCAGCTCCTCGGCCAACGAATTCCCGCCCGTCGCCCTGCCAAAGTTCACATGCCACGCGAACAAGTCGTCGCCCGTCCGCGTCGAATCCACGCCGCGCTGCCACGCCAGAAAATCGGCGCCGTCCGTTGCCCCGTTGCCGTCGAAGTCGCCGGCGGATATGGCCGCGTCGAACGTCGCCGCGGGCGCCGAGGGCGTAAACACGAGCCGCCCCACCTTGCCGCCGAACAGGTCGACGTAGTACAAGAATCCGTCCCGGCCCATCGTCATCTCGACCACGCTGCCCACGCTCGCCCCCAGCGGCGTCACCGAATTCAACGACCCGTCGGCGTTGAGCCGCAGCACGCGAATCTGGTTATCGCCAAAGTCCGAGAGGAACAGCGCGTTGCGGTAGCTCGTGGGAAACGCCGTGCCGGTGTAGAAGTCGCCGGCGACCATTGCGACGGCGCCCTCGGAATGCCGCCGAGCCCATAGCGGCGCCTCGACGTCGGGATTCGACGCGTAGAACGCCTGCGCCTCCGGCAGATCCTGGTACCCGCCCGTACGCGCGCTCACGCCGGAGCCGCCTTCGTAATACGGCCAGCCAAAGTTCTCGCCGCCGCCGCGATTGATCTCCTCCCAAGTGTTCCACCCCACGTCGCCGACGAACAGCGTGCCGGTTCCCGGTTGAAACGCGAACCGGAACGGATTCCGCAAGCCGTAGTCGTACACCTTCGAGCGATTTGAGTCGGGGTCGCCGTTGTAAAACGGATTGTCGGCCAGGCCCTGCCCCGTCATGGGGTCAACGCGCAGAATCTTGCCCGACAAACTATCGAGGTTCTGCACGCGGCTGCTGCGCGGATCGACGCCGCCGAACGACGTGCCGTCCCCGTTGGCGACGTACAGCATGCCGTCCGGGCCGAACGCGATATTGCCGACAGTGTGTGAACGCGAGTCGGCGATCAGGATGTCGCGCAGCGTGCCATTTTGCCCGCCGGAGGGCGGGAGGCTGAAATCGCTCGTACTGTCGAGCTCGGGGTGGCTGATGTTGGCCCACGTGCTGTTCGTGCCGACGAGCACCAGCTCGCTCCCCGCGACCGCCGTGTTGAAGCCCGTGGCGGCGTCGGCCGTGAATCGCGAGACCCGGGCGACGCGGTTGCCGGCGCCGTCGGGGCCCGCGTTCCCGGTTAAGCTAGCGGTCTCCACTGGGTCGTACGTGTACGCAACGTACACGTACGGCGTCGTGGGAAAGTTGGGGTAGAATGCGATGCCCAGCAGGCCGCGATCCTGGACGTTGTTCACCCGACTTTGAATGTCGAGGAACGGCGTCGGCAGGAGTTGCCCGTTTTGGTACACGCGCACCACGCCGCGCTGCTCGGCAACGAACATCCGACCGGTGGCGTCGAAGTCGATTGCGTTGGGCCGCGAGAGGCCGCTGATCAGCGTCTCGCCGGAAAACGTGCCGTTCTCGCTGGGCGCCGGCGGGTCGCTGTAGAGCTGGCTCTGCGGGATAATCTGCAAGGCTTGGCTGGGGCTCGACCAGGCGAGCTTCGCCACCGCCTGCCCATCCTGCTCGAAATATTCCATCACAACGTCGTACCGCTGTCCCGCCTCCAGCGAGATGCTCCCGGTGTGCTCGGTCGCGGGGTGGACATTCCATTGATCGATGAGAAGCTGCCCGTTGACCCACAGCCGTACGCCGTCGTCGCTGGTGGTGTGAAAGGTGAAGGTTTCGGCGAACCGTGGCTCGACCTTGCCGGTCCAGCGCACGGAGAACGAGTCGGCGCCGATCGACCCACTCGGCGAGCCGCCGCCGAAGTCGAAGTTGACGGTCGCGTCGGTTCGCTCGAACACGGGCGCCGTGAAGTCGGAGTTGTTGAAATAGGCCCCCAGCAGTCCGTTGCCCGTGCCGAAGGGGGGCGGGCCGTCATTGTCGACGATCGTGATCGTCGCCGTGCGCGGGATGCCGGTGGTGGCGCCGCCCAGCGACTGGTCAATCGCCACGTTAAACGTCTCGTTGCCTTCGCTCTGCGCGTCGTTGATGACCGGCACGACGATCGATTTGGTCGTCTCGCCCGGGCCGAACACCAGGTACTGCCCGATGGCGCCGGTGAAGTCGTCGCCCGCCGTCGCCGTGGCGTCGACCGTCGTATAGCGAATCGCCACCGTGCCGTCGCTTCCGCCGGTGCGCGTCACCGGCAACAGCGCCGAGCCGGCGCCCTCGTTGACGCTTAGCAGCGTCGTACCCAGCGCGATCGTCCCCGGCACGGCCGCCGAGGCGAATTGCAGATATCCGGCGACGTACAAAAACTCGCTCTGCCACAAGCCGTGGACCTGGCCGATGCCGGCAGTCCAGAATCCTGTGGTGAACACGTCGGCCGCCTCGGCCTGGCGAAGGATGCCGTCGAGCTCGACGCCGTCGACGCGCAGATCGCGCGGCACGCCGCCCGCGGTCGTGCCGTCGCCCACGAACACGATGCGCACGTTGCTGAGAGGCACGGTCGTCGGGTGCACATAGGAAAGCGTCCGGTACTGGCCCGCGAAAAAATCGCCGCCGACGTTGTTAAACGTGGCCACCGTCTGCCCGGCAACCTGTAATTCGACGCGTTCCTCGCCGCTGCGTCCGGCCGCCCGAATGTCAATGACGCTCCCTGCCGCGGCAAACTGGAAGTACCCGCCGTAGTAGAGCACTTCGGTCGAAAACCGCCCGATCTGCCGTCCTTGCCCGGCGATGGCGTGCCCGGTCGTGAACGTCGTCGGCGCCTCGGTCTGATAGGTGACGCCGTCGAGCGCCACAGCGTCGACGCGCAGGTTCTTGTCGGCGCCCGTGGACGTGAGACCGTCGTTCGTGAACGCAACCCTTATCTGGTTCAGCGGAATGGCGGACGTGTGCGTGTAGTTGAACGTGACGAACTGCCGCGTCGAGAAGTTGCCGCCGACGTTGTTGTACGTGGCGACCACTTGCCCGGCGATGATCAGTTGCATTTGCTCCTGCCCCGTGGCGCCGGCCGCGAGGATTTGGACGGTTGACGTCGCGGCGCCGTATTGCAGGTAGCCGTTGTAGTGCAGCGACTCGGTTCGCCGGAACCCCGGCAACCGCCCCTGCGTGGCCGCGTCCCAGGTGCCCGTGGAGTACACGCTCGTCGCCTCGGACTCATACTTTGCGTTGTTGAGCGTGATGCCGTCGACGTACAAATTGCGGTCGGCGTTCTCCGGCGTCGGCGTGCGTCCGTCGTTGATGAACGCAACGCGAATCCGATCGATCGACACGTCGTTGGGGTGCGTGTAGGTGAACGCATCGAATACACGCGTCGCGGTGAGCACGCGCGTGTTGGTCCACGTCGCCACGGCAACGCCATCGATCTGGAGCTGGAACTGTTCCGTGCCCGTCGACCCAGCGACGTGCACGGTGATCGGAGTAGCAGCAAGCAGATACCGTCCTTCGAGGGGCTCGAACGCCAGCGAGCGGGCGCGGGACGGGGGACGCAAGCGGTGCGGATTCATGGCAAGCGCGGCTCCTTGCGCAAGGATTCCGGGCGAGATGCCGGAAGTTGCGGCGAACTGGGCAGACTGCGTAAGCCGCCCATGATAGCCTCGCCGCTTGATGCAAGGAACTGCCGCGGACTTCCGTGGGCGGCTACTTCGAGGTGCGTGAGGGTTGGCATTCTGGGCACCAACAAGTCGTCCGCCCCGCCTCGCCCTGCCGCCGTAACTGAATGATGGCCCCGCACTTGTAACACGCCGCCCCGCTGCGGCCGTAAACCCATAGCCGGCCGCCGTCGCCGCGAAACCGCGTCTGCCGCGGCGCCCCCGTGAGGTTTCGCCTCATCAATCGCCGCGCCTTGTCGAGCATCGCGGCGAGCTCCCCGTCGCTGTACCGCGCCACATCGGCGAACGGATCGTACCCCAGCAGGAATAACAGATCCGACTTGTACACGTTGCCAATGCCGCAAACGATCGTCTGGTTCATCACCGCTTCGCCGAGCGGCTTGGCGTTGTGTCGGCGAAATCGAGCGACTGCCTTCGGCACGTCGAACTCCACCGCGAGCAAGTCCGGCCCCAGCCGCACCAGATGCGGATGCCGCCGCAATTGATCCGCGTTCAGGAGATCAAGCAACTTGGGCGAGAAACAGATCGCCAGCAGATCGTCGCTGGTGAACTGCAGCTCTAATGCCGCGTAGTGCGCCGGCTTTCGCCACGCTTCGCCTTCGCGATAAATGTGCCATGAGCCGGTCATCCCCAAGTGCGAGTGAATCGCGCCGCCCGTCGCCAGGTGCATCAGCAGATGCTTGCCGCGCGCTTCGACGCTCGCAATCGTCGCCCCGGCGAGCCGCTCCGGCTCGAACTGTCGATCCCGCAGCCGCGCCTGCCTGATGACGCGACCTTCAATTGCCGGGCGCAGCGACGCCGCCGTGCGGTAGATCGTGTCCCCTTCAGGCATGGCGCGTCGCGTCGTCGACGCTTTCCCGTCCGCGATGCAGCAGCCCGCGACTGGTGGGCACGAACCCTTGCCTCGCCAAGTCCGCCGCCAGCGGCGACGCGCCGGCCGGGTCGCCGTCGATGTTCGCGACCAACACGGGCGACCCGCGCCGCGCTCGCTTTGCCAGGGCCCTTGCCAGCGTGTCGCGCCACGCAGCGTCATCCGCTGGATCGTCCGGTGCAAAGGTGAGCAGTTGCCGCCCCGTACGGCCGAGATAGCCCAGGAGCCGACCGTCCAGAAGGAAAACGAGCGCCCCCGCGCCGCGTTGCAGTGAAACGCCCTCGGTGCGCGCCGCGGGCCACTTCAACAGCGCACCGTAGGCGTTGGCCGGATCGGACGCGGCCAGCACCACGACGCCGTCGCCCGCCGCGTCATCGCTGCGCGGCTTGCGGCGGAGCAGCTCGTCGGCGCCCGGCGCTGCGAACTGCGCGCCGCCCATGCCGGCGACAAAGTACCCCCGCCGCACGCGGCCCGCCTCCTCCATCGCCCGCAGCACCGGGTAGAGCGCCGCGAATCCGCCCTCGACCACCTCGCGATTCACCGCCGACCGCAGTAGCACGCCATACCTTCGCACAAGCTGCTCGGTGAGCGCCATCTGCCGCTCGGTTGCCGACCGCTCGTCGCCGCCGTAATCCACCAACGACCATCGGCCCTCGGTTCCCGGCGCCGCCGCGCGCCGCCGCGACCGAAACCCGCGCCGCTCCCGCCGCTTGCGGCTTAGCGTCTCCCCTCGCTGCCTCGATCGCAGCGGCGCCAGCGTGTCATTCGTCACATGCCCCGCCCACACCAACTGCCACAACGCCTCGACCACATCGTTGCGAAACCCACCGATCTCCCGCGCGATCTCCTCAAAGAACACCGCCCCGCGCCCGGCGAGCAGCTCGCGCACGCGCTCCGCCAACTCGTCATCCACCGCTGCCGGCCGGGACGCCAACAGCGGCACGTTGTCGGCCAGGTACACCGCCACGCGCCCGTCGGTCGGCCCCACGCTCTCAACGCCTCGCCACACGACCTCGCCTGCCGCACACAGCTCGTCGAGATCGCTCGGCTGGTAGTCCGTCACCCGCGCGGGCAGGATCAGCGCATCGAGATCGGACGCCAACAGAGGCGCCCCCTGCAGCAGCTCGATCGCGTCGAGCAGTCCATCGAGCCCTCGCCGCGGCCGTTCGATCCCCTGCCACGCAGGCAGCAGCCGTGCGAGCGCCTCGGGCGCCGCTGGTTCGATCTGCTTCCGCAGCGCCGCGAGCGACCGCGACTTCATCCGCCGCAGCACGGCCGCGTCGCACCACTCGCGGCCGACGCCGCCGGGGAGAAACTCGCCGTTCACGACCCGGCCACGCTCGGCGAGCCGTTCCAGCGCCGGCAGCACCGCCGCTTCGCCCAGGGCAAACCGCGCCGCCACGTCTACCGTGCGGAACGGCCCATGGGTTCGCGCAAACCGCGAGACCAGGTCGCCGAGCGGGTCGTCGCCGGATTCGAGAAACGCCTCCGGCAATCCCGGCGGCAAGGCCACGCCCAGGGCGTCCCGCAGCCGCGCCGCGTCCTCCGCAGCGGCGAGCCGCCGCTCGCTGGCGATGCGTACACGGACGATTCGTCGCGTCGACAACAGGAGATCGATCCATTGCGAAAAAGCTCCGCCAGCTGCCGCATGCGGATCACAACGGATCGAGAGCTCGTCCTCGCTCAGGTCACCCAAGTGCAGCAGCAAATCATGGACGCCGTCAGGCCCGTCGACCTCCGGTTCAGCCAACCGCTGCAGTTCCAGGACGAGTGCATCCATCGCGTCCGCGTCGAGCAATTCGCGATAGTCCGCCGCCCCCAGAAGCTCGCGCAATTGGGCGTGGTCGAGCGCCAGCGCGGCCGCCCTCCGCTCCGCCAGCGGCGCGTCGCCCTGATACAGGAAGTTGGCCGTGTAATTGAACAGCAGCGCCCCAGCGAACGGCGACGGTGCGCTCGTTTCCACCGCGTGCACGCGAATCTGCTGCCGCTCGACGTCGCCCAGCACCTGTTTCAATCCCGGCACGTCGAACACGTCGCGGAGGCACTCGCGGTAGGTCTCCAGCATGATCGGGAACCGCTCGTAACGCGCCGCGACGGCGAGCAAGTCGGCGCTCTTCCGCCGCTGGAGCCACAGGGGCGTGCGATGCTGCGGCCCGCGCCGCGGCAGGAGCAGCGCCCGCGCCGCATTCTCGCGAAATCGCGCCGCGAACAGCGCCGTCGATCCCAGCTCGCGGACCACCTGATCCTCAACCTCCTGCGACGCCGGCAGCAGCCACTCAACGGCTGGCGGCCGCTCGCTTTCGGGCAACCGGAACACGATCCCGTCGTCGGCCCACATGAAGTCCACTTCGAGCCCCGTCTCGGTCCGCAGCCGCGCCGCCGCCGCAATTGCCCAAGGCGCGTGCACCCGCGATCCGAACGGCGAGAGCACCACCGTGCGCCAGTCGCCCAGCTCGTCGATGAACGATTCAATAACGACGCACTGGTCGCTCGGCAACTCGCCGGTCGCCTCGGCTTGATCCTGCACATAGCGAATGAGATTCTCGGACGCCCGCGCGTCGAGCCGCGAGTCGCGCATGAGCGTTTCGGTCGCGTCGTCGTGCGACAATCGCGCCAGCCGCCGCGACAGCTCGCCGATCGCCCGGCCGAAGTCCAGCGGCCGTCCCGGGCCGTCGCCCTTCCAGAACGGCATCTTTCCCGGCTCGCCCGGCGCTGGCGCCACCAGCACGCGGTCGCGGTCGATCTCCAGCACTCGCCACGACGAGGCCCCCAGCAGGAACACATCGCCCGCGTGCGTCTCGAATACCATCTCCTCGTCAAGTTCGCCCACGCGCGTGCCCGGCGCCCCCGCCTCACCCGGCAGGAATACGCCGTACAGGCCGCGATCGGGGATCGTTCCGCCGTTGAGCACCGCCAAGCGCTGCGCCGCCTTCCGCGGCGTGATCGTCTCGGCGAGCCGATCCCACGTGATCCGCGGCCGCAGCTCGGCGAACTCGTCCGACGGGTACCGCCCCGAAAGCATGTCGAGCACGCCCTCGAACAGGCTCCGCGGCAGGTCGTGAAATGGCGCCGCCCCGCGCACGGTCGCGTACAGCTCGTCGACCGAGAGCGTGTCCAGGGCGACCATCGCCACGATCTGCTGGGCAAGCACGTCGAGCGGATTCCGCGGATAACGCGTTGATTCGACCTCGCCGCGCAGCATGCGGCCGGTCGCAGCGCTGCACGCCAACAGGTCGCCGCGAAATTTCGGGAAGATCACGCCGGTCGACGGCGCGCCGACATGATGCCCAGCCCGGCCAATCCGCTGCATGCCGGCGGCAACTGACGGCGGGGCTTCGATTTGAATCACCAGGTCGACCGCCCCCATGTCGATGCCCAACTCTAACGACGACGTGGCGACGATCGCCGGCAACTGGCCGCGTTTGAGCCGATCCTCGATCTCGACCCGCTTCGCCCGGGCGATCGATCCGTGGTGGGCCTGGGCCAGTTCCTCGCCGGCCAACTCGTTGATCGCGTTAGCGAGCCGTTCTGCCAGGCGTCGGCTGTTGACGAAGATCATCGTCGAGCGATGGCCGCGGACCAGTTCAACCAGCCGGGGGTGAATTGCCGGCCAGATCGACGGCAGCGCCGGCATGCCCGCCGTCGGCCCCGAGGGAATCTCCAGCGGCTCGCCCAGACGGGCCATGTCCTCGACCGGCGTTTCGATCGTGAGATCGAGCCGCTTGGGCTCGCTCGCGTCGATGATCTGCACGGGTCGCGGCCGCGGCGCCATGTCGGGCCGGGCCTCCGCCTCCGCGCCGCCCAAAAGCCGAGCGATTTCCTCGAGCGGCCGCTGCGTCGCGGACAATCCAATGCGTTGGATCGGACGCCCGGCCTGCCGTTTGCGGCTTAGCGCCTCCAACCTCTCGAGCGTGAGAAACAAATGCGCCCCGCGCTTCGTCGCCGCCACCGCGTGGATCTCGTCGACGATGACCGTCTCGACGTCGGCCAGGATGTCGCGCGCCCGCGAAGTGAGGATCAAGTACAACGACTCGGGCGTCGTGATGAGAATGTCCGGCGGCTCGCGAAGCATCTGCCGGCGATCGGCCGCGGAGGTGTCGCCGGTTCGCACGGCGACGGTGGGCAGCGTGAAGGCGACGCCCTCACGCTGAGCAACCGCCTGAATTCCGACGAGCGGCGCTCGCAGATTGCGATCGACGTCGACCGCCAACGCCTTGAGCGGCGAAATGTAGAGGACTCGAACGCCGCAGGCGATGCGCTTCTTCCGTCCTCCTCCCCTTGACGGGGAGGGGTTAGGGGAGGGGTGATGCCCTATAAGAGGATTCTCAACGGACGGGACTCCCCCTTCGCCAACCCTCCCCACGAGGGGAAGGGGGCCGGAGGGGAAAGCGAGTTTGTCAATCGCCGCCAGGAATGCTGCGAGCGTCTTGCCCGACCCCGTCGGCGCCAACAGCAGCGCGCTCTTCCCCGCGGCCAGCACGGGCCACGACTGCCGCTGAATCGTCGTCGGCGTCTCCAGCGCCTCGGCGAACCATAGCCGCGTGCACGCCGCAAACGCCTCCATACCCGGCACATCGACAACAGGCGGCGACTTAAGCACGACGTGTTCCTAATCTCCCGCGGTTTTTCTCGAGCGCCGGCTTGCGCGCCGCGTGGCGGTCCACGATTATTCGCGGATCGTCCTGCCCCAAGCGGACGCCCGCAGCGATCAACACATTATTGGGCGCGGCCCAGGGCTTGAATATCCACGGCGTCTCCGCATTTCGCCCGCGAATTCCGCCAGCCGGGCGCGGGTGGTCGCGCGGGCTAGGGCCGCCTCGGCGACGAAATTGCATTCCAATTCTAGCCGATGGTGTGCACGCATTTCGTCGGAACGTGACGCCGACCGAAATTGGATCAGACTATCCATGAAGTCGCCGTTTTCGCCCTGCGGAATGGGGGCCTAACCACAGCTTCCACCGGTAGTTCGCGCCGCGGTAACGCACCTGGCCAATGGCCCGGTCGTCGGTGAGTTTCCGCAATCGAGGCCAATGACCTCTCCTTTTTGCCGAGAAAACCGAAAAATGATCGTGGAAAAGGGTTGCGAGAGCCTGCCCAAATCTTGTACAGAATTGGGTGCGTGAAGGCCGTTCGGGGGAGCGGTCGGTGGCGACGATGACGCACGTTGCCGCCTTCTTCACCTGACGGGTCGGCACTTTTCCGCGAAGGTCTGCCAGGGATCTGCCTGCGCAATCTTGGTCGTCCAATTGGATGACGCTGCACCTGCGACGGTGCTTTAGGCATCGTCGCGCAGCGTACGGCTCTTGGCGCCGGCGGCCTCGCGAGGGTGTATTTGCCAAGCGGCGTCGTTGACCGCGATCACCAGTTCGCCACCACGACGAGTTGCAACATTGACGATCGGCGCTGGACGCAAGCCACAACGCGCCGCGAATCCACAACGGGAGATGCCATGTTCGGACGGGGCAGCGATCGCAATCGGTTCAAGCAAGGCATGACGCGACGGCTCAAATACGAGGCGCTCGAGGCGCGCGTCGTGCTGTCGATCGACAATCCCATCGCCGATTTCGACGAGCCAGCGACCGAAGCGGTCGCCGAGCCTGTCCCCGCGGCCGCGTTATCGATCGTCGACTGGGTGCACTCGCTCAACTATACGCAGTTCTATCTGCTCCTCCCCGAGCATGTGCCGTACCTGACGACGCAGCAAGTCGCGTCGATTCCCAACACGGGTTACTTTGCTCAGATATCGGACGCAGCTCGGGCGGCGTTGTCGCAGGCGCAGGTCCGCGCGCTGCAGGTGGACAAAGTTCGCATCTCGGATTTGACGCCGCAGCAGGTCTTCTGGCTGACGGTCCCCCAGATTCAATCGCTGCTGACGTACGACTTTCCGTTCCTGGCGGCGAGCCAGATTCCGTCCTTGACGCCGGCCCAAATCGCGACGATTCCCGACACCGGCACGTTCGCGCAG
>JBIOVA010000172.1:0-9249 GCA_044867485.1 Lacipirellulaceae bacterium
GTCTTTGTGTCTTCGTGGTTTGTCAGTTCTTTTTCTCTGTGAGCGAACGATCGTGGGCGATCCAGTCGGCGGAGGCGGAGAACGCGCCGCGATGCGGGGGCTTGGACGGCGGCTCGGGTTCGTGCACGTCGGGGCCGTGGCTGATTTTTTGGTGGAGGACGTAGACCCACAGGACGAACAGCAGCGTGTAAATGCCGCCGAACATGATGATCGAGCCGAGCACCTGGTTGGCGGCGATCGCGCGGGAGACGCCGGCGGTGGTGCGGAGCCCTTGTGACTCGTCGAACTGGAAGCGGCCCTCCGCGTCGACGACCGGCTGGCCGTCGGCGTCGGTCACGAGCGGGGCGTAGACGATCCACGGCTGGCGGCCCACCTCGGCAGCCACCCAGCCGGCCTCGTTGGCGACGAATCCCGGGATGACGGCCGCGACGAACACCCACAGCAGCCAGCGTTTGTCGAACAGCCGGTCTCGCCAGCGGAGCCACGACGCCAGCAGCGTCAGCGCGATGAAGAACACGCCGATGCCCACCATCACGTGGTAACTGTAGAACGCGATGGCGACGGGCGGACGATCCTCGGAGCGGAAGCGATCGAGGCCGATCACCTCGGCGGCCGCGTCGCCGTGGATCAGCAGGCTCAAGCCGCCGGGAACGGAGACGTTGCCGCGGATGGACTGGGTCTCGTCGTCGGGCACGCCCAGGACGCTAAGGTCCGCGGGGCCGGTTTTGTAATGGGCCTCGAACGCTGCAAGCTTTGCGGGCTGCGTGTCATAGACGTTCTGAGCCTGGCGGTGTCCGCTGGCGAGCATCGCCAGGCTGGAAATCGTCGCGAGGCCCAACGCGCCGGTGAACGAGCGGCGGGCAAACTCCTCGTGCCGCCGCTGCAGCAGATACCACGCCGAGATGCTCATGATGAACGCGGCGCCAAGGATGAAGCAGCCAATCCACACGTGCACGAGGCGGTGCACGCTGGAGGGGTTGAACACCATTGCCCAAAAATCGACGATCTCCGCGCGGCGGATGGTTTCGCCGTTGACGATCCACGGCTGGCCGTCGCGCATCATGGGGACGATGTGGTGCCCGGCGGGCGTTTGCTGCCAACTGTTGGCCACGGTGATCCAGATGGAGCTGAAGATCGACCCGAGGGCGACCATCACCGTGGCGAAGAAGTGGAACTTGGGGCCGACGCGGTCCCAACCGAAGACCAGCACGGCGAGGAAGCCGGATTCGAGGAAGAACGCAAAAATGCCTTCCGCGGCCAGGGCCGAGCCGAACACGTCGCCGACGAACCGAGAGTACATGGCCCAGTTCGTGCCGAACTCGAACTCCATGACGATGCCGGTGGCGACGCCGATGGCGAAGTTCACGGCGAAGATTTTGGTCCAGAACCGGGCGGCCTCTTCGTAGATGGCTTCGCGGGTCCGCAGGTACATGCCCTCCAAGTACACCAGGACCACGCCCATGCCGATGGTGAGCGGCGGGAAGAGGTAGTGGAACATGATGGTCAGCGCAAACTGCCATCGCGAGAGCAGCACAACGTCGAGATCGGCGAGGGAGGGCACGGGGAAGGGGGAGGGTTCAGGGTTCAGGATTGGGCGGTTAGCCGCGACGCGGAGGTCCTCCGCAGCGGAGCGCTGGCGGTGCGACGGACGGCGACGACCCAAAGCAAAGGCAATGCCAACGCCGCAAGGGCGCGTGTAACAGACCGCGCCGGCGAGGCGTCAACAAGGTCGATTGGCGCGACCGCGACATGGTTTTCACGCCAGTAGTTGCACCCGAGGCGCGAGCATGGCATGCTACTTGGTCTCTCGTTCGGGAGCTTGTTTCCGGCAACTCGGTTCGTCCGATGGGGTGTGCCCGGGCGGACCTCAACGACTGTGAGGGTGTGTCAACATGATGCGCTCGGTGATTCTGATTTGCGCTCTGGCGGCAATGGCGAGTTTGTGGCAGCGGTCGGCGACAGCCGATGTGCGAGCCGCCGATTTTGGCAAGACGGCCGACGGCGCCAGCGTCCAGGTTTACCATGTGACCAATGACGCCGGCATGGAGATCCGCCTCCTCAGCCGCGGCGCGGCGCTGATTGGCGTGGACCTGCCGACAGGCGAGGGCGAGGAAAAAGTCGACGTGGTGTTCGGCTTCGACGACGTGGCCGGCTACGAGTCTGAGCGGAATATGTATTTCGGCTGCACGACCGGCCGGTATGCCAACCGCATTGCCGGCGGTAAGTTCACGCTCGACGGCACGGAATACCAACTGTTCACGAACGACGGCCCCAATCACCTGCACGGCGGCGACGGGCGGAGCCTCGACAAGGTGCTGTGGGCCGGCGAGCCGTTCGAACGCGACGGCGAGCGGGGCGTGAAGTTTTCGTACACGAGCCCCGATGACGAAGAGGGCTACCCCGGCGCCCTGGCGATGACGGTCACTTACACGCTCACCGACAAGAACGAGATTCGCATCGAGTACGCGGCGACGACCGACAAGCCGACGGTGATCAACCTCACGAATCACGCCTACTTCAACCTCGCCGGGCACGGGGCGCCGACGATCAACGACCATGTGCTGACGCTCAACTGCAGCAAGTACACGCCGGTCGACGACACGCTGATCACGACCGGCGAGATTGCGTCCGTCGAGGGCACGCCGCTGGACTTCCGCACGCCGACGGCGATCGGCGCACGGGTCGACGAGCTGACCAACACATCCGCCAAGGGTTACGATCACAACTTCGTCATCGACCGGGGCAACGCCGCGGCGGGCGAGCTGGTGAAGGCGGCGGAGTTGGTCGACCCAGCGTCCGGCCGCACGCTCACCGTGTTTACCGACCAGCCGGGCGTCCAGTTCTATGGCGGCAACTTCTTGAACGGCGGGGCGGGCAAGGACGGCAAAACCTACTCCCACCGCAGCGCGTGCTGCCTAGAGACTCAGGTGTTCCCCGATTCGCCGAACAAGCAGGGCGTCGAGGGCTGGACCAACTGCGTGTTGCGGCCCGGCGAGACGTACAAGCACGTATGCGTGTACGCGTTTGGGACGATGGAGTAGCGACGTCCATTGCCGCGAAGCGGCGTCAGATTGTAGCCGGGGGCGCAAGCCCCCGGTTTGCGTCGACGTGTCACGGAAGCCGCGCAGCGGCGCGATGAATTGATGTCGCCGCTGTGCGGCTTTGCCATTTCCTGCCGCGCAACCGCGGGCTCGCGCCCCCGGCTAAGCAATTTCGCCGCTGCGCGGCTCGGAGTGGCTGTCCTCATCCTCCTCAAACAGCAGTCGCAGCGTTTGCTCCGGGCGGCTGAGGAAGGCGTGCGTCACGCGGTAGTGCTCGGTGTCGCGGTACGCGACCTGTCGGATGCCGGCGGGCGAGAACTCGTAAATCGTCGCCTCAGGATACGCCATGATGATCGGCGAGTGCGTGGCGATGATAAACTGAGCTTCGCGTTGGACCAGCTCGTGCATGGCGCCGAGGAACGCCAGTTGCCGCTGCGGCGAGAGGGCCGCTTCGGGCTCGTCGAATAGATAGAGCCCGTCGCCGCGGAGGCGATTAGTCATCAGATCGATGAACGACTCGCCGTGCGACTGGGCATGGTAGGAGGTGGCGCCGTAGGGGCTGGCGGAACTCACCAGGCCGAGCCGCTCGATCTCCGTGGCGACGTTGTAGAAGCTCTCGGCCCGCAGGAAAAAGCCGTCGCTGCGGCGTTTGCCCCGCGGGCTGCGTCCCAGACGGACCCACTTGTAGAGGTCCGAGTGGGAGGCCCGCGACGTGAAATCAAAATTTCGCGTGCCGCCCTCGGCGTTGAAGCCGTCAGCCACGGCGATTGCCTCCAGGAGCGTGCTCTTGCCGGAACCGTTCTCGCCGATAAAGAACGTGACGTGCGGGTGCAGGTCCAAAGTCGTGAGCGACCTGATCGCGGGAAGCTCGGCGGCGTAGGTCGACTGGAGCGCGGCTCGGGTGCGATCGAGCGAGACGTAGACAGCGTGCGGCTGGTAGGGGTGAGACACGGCGACTAATCGGCCGATGGCGGGTCGGGCAGTTTGCGGACGCTGCCGGGTTCGACGGGTTCGTGGCGCATCGCACTGGCCACGGCGGCGAAGCACAACTCGAGGCTGCGCAAGTTGGCCCGCGCGCTGTGCGACGGCTCGCGGCGCTCTTCGACCGCGCACAGCAGTTCGCCCATCGTGCCGTGGAAACCGTCGGGGAACCACGAGCCGACGAGCGTCGGGCGATAGGCGCCGCCGACGTGGATCAGCTCGACCGTCTGGCGATTGACGCTCGGGCCGAAGCTGCGCAGTGTTCCATGCGTACCTGCGACGTACACGTCATCGTGCGGGCCGAACTGCGAGTGGCCGTCGAACACGAGCGTGGCCTGAGCGCTGGCGTACTCGATGGACGCCTGCCCCATGAGCGCCGGGGCGACATCTTGCGACGGCGACTTCACGGTCGATGCGAAAATGCGCGCTGGTCGCTGCTCGCCCATGAGCGTGGCCAACAGATCGAACCAGTGGATGGCGAAATCATACAGAATGAGATGGTAGATGCGCTCGAAGACCGTGCCGCGGACCCAACTGTGGTCCCAATGGACGCCGCAATGAACCGACGCGAGGTCGCCGACGAGCCCCGCCTTCACCGCTTCGCGGATGTAGCTGAAGTGAGGCGCCCAGCGGGCGTTCTGGTTGACGGCGAGCAGCACGCCGTGCTTCTCGGCCAGCGCGGCCAGCCGCTCGCCTTCGTCGAGGTCGAGCACGAACGGCTTTTGGCTCAGCACATGTTTCTTGGCGGCCAGGCAATCGGCGATGATCGGCGCGCGGATCTCGGGGTGCGTCGTCACGTCGACCACTTCCACGTCAGCGAGCTTCAGCGCGTCGCGGTAGTCGGTGAACACTTTTGCATCGGGGTAGAACTCGGTGCGGCGCTTCTCGGCGGCCTCGCGGACGACGTCGCACAGCGCGACGACGCGAAACGTCGCCGCCGAGTAAGCCTGCAGGTGGTATTTCGTGATGCCGCCGCAGCCGACCAGGGCGATCCCCGGCGAGTATTTTCGCGGATTGCGGGGCAAGTACGGCAAGGCGGGCAGCGTCACGCTGGGCAGCACATGCGTGGGGTCGGTCATGGTGAATCCGTCGCGTCGAAAACGGGCCGCGGGTGGGGTTGCGGCGAAGCTAGGCAGGTTATCAGGCGATGCGCTGACCGGCCAGGGGCGGGGGGCCCGCTTGAAAGCGGGGGGATTCGCGGTATCGTGAAGGGTTTGCCAAAATGCGAACTCACGCGGCCGCAAGCCGCATGTCCTCCCGATGTGCCATGGCTAAGAAAGCAACGAAGACCGAAGCGAAGGAAGCGAAAACCAGGCGGATTCTGCTCGTCGACGACGACGCGGAGATCATCGAGTCGCTGCGGCTGGCGCTGGAGGCCCAGAGCTACGAGGTGCTCGTGGCCCGCGACGGCAACCAGGGGCTGGCGCTCATCGAGCGCGAGAATCCCGACCTCATCATTCTCGACATGATGATGCCCAAGCGGAGCGGTTTTCTCGTGCTGGAGCGGCTCAAGCGGCTCGGCGAGAAGAAGCATCGCATCATCATGATCACCGCCAACGAGGGCAACCGCCACAAGGCGTACGCCGAGATGCTCGGCGTCGACGACTACGTGCGGAAGCCGTTTCCGATGGACCGGCTGATCCAGAGCGTGCAGCGGTTGTTGGGCTAGGACTGAAGCCTGAGGCCTTACTCGAGCGAGATCGTGCGCGCCAGCGGCTGCAGCACGGCGTCGATCACGTAGTTGTCGACCATGTCGCGGCAGACGTCCCATAGGCGGTCGAGCATGCCCACGAACGACTGGTCGGCGGCGAGGCTGCCGTACTGGCGGGCGGTGACGTAGACGCTGAGCTGCTCCTCCTGGAACTCGCTCGTGCGGATCTGGTAGGCGTTGGTACGGGCTTCGATGTTGAACCGGCACTGCACCCGGCACTCTTCGTCGAGGGCGAACGTGAGCGAGGGCTCGTTGTTGATGATCGTGGCGCCGGGGATCGATGCCATCCGCTCCAGCGCCGGCGACATGCCGAGCGCCTCGGCGATGAGCTGGTTGTGGTTGCCGCGGTAGGTGAAGTCGAAGCCCATCAACAAATCCAGCGCCTCGCAGTCGAGCGGGCTGACGGTGAGGGCGTACGGCGCCAGCTCGAGCGCCAGGCGATGCTGCTGGAGCGCCTCGTCAACAGTCGTGGGATTGACGTGGCCTGAGCAAATCCGCCGCGGCTCGATCGAGCACCAGCGGTAGGCGCCGCGATCCTTGTCTTCTTCGAGGACAAAGTCGTTTTTGTCGCGCGAGTAGAAGTTCCGCATCTGCGGATAGTGCTTCTGAATCTGCTCGAAGTAGTGCAGCACCGTCTCGCGGCTGCTGGGGAGGTCCATCTCCGTGCCGAGGTTCATGTTGATGTAGAAGTCGTCGGCCAGTGCGCTGTACGGATTCATCGGTAGCTAGGCGTCCTTCGAGATTCGAGCTCGGCGGCAGTGCGGTCGACGCACGGCGCGGCGCCACGGCGAGCGATGCCGGCCAAGCTGCGCGGAGCCGCTCATCGGGCATGAGTAAGTATAGGTTGAGCGGGAAAAAGGTGTCAAAGACCCCCTCGCGTGCGTGGCAGTGGGTCAATCTACGTCTGTCACTGAAAGGGCCGCCGAGACATCCGGCAGCAAGTCGACAGTCCGGACCCCTCGGCGGACCTCGGGGTGACGGCGCGCGATTGCTCCCGCCCAGCGTGGTTGTGGCCCCATTTGGGTAGGGAAAGCCACAGTGACTGATAAAAAAACTCCTGCTGCTGGTCGCCCGGGGCGGCACGGTACGATAGACTGACGTTCAGTAGTCGGCCGGCTCCGGCTCGACCATCGTGAGGGAAAGGATCCGACTTATGCGCCCCCAGTTTATCTTCCGCACGCCGTCGGCCGTGATCATGACTTCGCCCGCCGCTCTGGGACACTTGGCCGTCGCTGTGCAGGAGGCGCACGTGGCCGGAGTGTCGATGGTCCATCCGTCGGGGCCGCAAGCGGCGAACCGCCTCGCCCGGCTGTTGGGCGAGGCGCTCGAGGCCGCGGAGCTGGCGTCGCCGCCTGACGCCGATGAGCGGCTGGCGCTCGATGTGCTCGATCGGCTCGTGCGATTGCTCGACGGCGAGCCCGTCGAGCTGCACGACGTGCCGGTGGCGGTCGATCATCTGTCCGCGTTCCAGCGCCGAGTGGTGACGGCCTGCCGGGCCATTCCGTTCGGCGCGACGCGGAGTTACGGCCAATTGGCGGCGGCGGCCGGCTCGCCCGGCGCAGCGCGGGCCGTGGGCCAGGTCATGGCGAGCAATCGCACGCCCCTGCTAGTGCCGTGCCACCGCGTGCTGGCGGCGGGGGGAAAACTTGGCGGCTTCTCGGCGCCGCAGGGCTTGACGCTCAAACGGCGGCTGTTGGCGATCGAATCGTCGGCGGGCGATGCGGAGCCGCTGTTTGCCGGTGCGAAAAATCGGCGACGCACAGCTGCAGCCGCACAGTAGATTAATCTCTTCGACCTTTTACTCCAGTTGTTCTCTCGAATCACGAGCCGCCGCATGCCACGCTTGTGCGCGCCAGTTCGTCGAGGCGCCCTGGCGGTCCTTCTCTTGGCGGCGTGCGCCTCGCGCGCGGCGGCGATCAACGTCGTCATCGACTACACCTACGCGTCGAACACTTTTTTTCCGGTGGGCGGGCAGGCGCGGGCCGCCATTCAGGCGGCGGCGAGTTTTTACTCGGGGATGCTCACCGACACGTTGGCCGCCGTCGCCACGCCGCCGGATTACATCGGCGCCAACGGCAGCCGGGCGTATTGGGGTTCGACGATCGGGTTCGATCATCCCACGAACGCGGGCGGCGAGGTTTCGGTGGCGAATATCATGCTGGCCGCTGACGAGTATCGAATTTATGTCGGCTCCATGGATTTGACCGGCAACAACATCGGCGTCGGCGGCCCTGGCGGCGAGGCGGGATGGAGCGTGAACTCCACCGGACCAGGATTCACGTCGAGCGAAATTTCGCAGATCAACCAGATTACGAACAATTTTGTGGATGCGCTGAGGAAGCGGGGCGAGACGAGCGGCTTCGCGAGTTGGGGCGGCGTCATCACGTTCGACAGCGCCGAAACGTCATGGCATTTCAATCACAACACGCCGCCCGCGGCGGGAACGAATGATTTTTACTCCGTGGCGCTCCACGAGATGGCGCATGCGCTGGGCTTCGGCTCGTCCAACCAATGGGACAACTTTGCGGGCGGCTCGCTGTTCGCCGGGCCGGCGGCCATCGCGAAGTACGGCAGCCCGCCGCCGCTGGGCTCGCCCAACGAACAGGGCAAGCGCGACCACTGGGCCTCGGACACGATGAGCAAGATCTTCGGCACGAACACGCCGCAGGAAACGGCGATGGATCCCGACATCACCGTGGCGACGCGGAAGCGGTTCACGTCGCTCGACGCGGCGGCGCTGATCGACATTGGCTGGAGCTTGAGCGAGCCGACGCCGCCAACGTATAACGTCGCGGACTTCAACCAAGACGGCGTGGTGAACGCGCCGGACCTGGCCATCTGGCGAACAGCATACCGCACGACGACCGCCGGCAACGCCGACGGCGACGGCGACACAGACGGCAACGACTTCCTGATCTGGCAGCGGAACGTCGGGCGGACGTCGCTCGCCGCCGCGGGCGGGGGCGTGCCGGAACCGAGCGGTGTAGCGATGATTGTCTGGCTCGTGGCGCTACGCGCGCGGAGGGGCCAGCGTTTGAGAGGGAGAGAAACTTAGACGGTCACATCCCCTGTGGGTCCACCCCCTCCCCAGCCCTCCCCGCAAGGGGGAGGGAGCCGGAGGGACCTTCTGCCCTTCCACCTCACGCCGCTTCGAGCGGGCGGGTGTGGGCGGCGTGGCGGATCCAGGCGGCGACGCGGGCCGGCGTGGGGATTTCGCCGCCGCGAAGAATCCGCTTGCCCTCGGTGGTGCGGCAGATCGCACGAACCTTGCCCAGCAGCTCGGCGACTGTCGCGCCGGCGATTTGCTCGGGCTCGACGAAGCCGCACGCCACCAGCAGTTGGGCGCCGCAGCTGCGCAGCTCAGGGATGCGGCACGCCAGGCAGGCCTGGCTCTGCCAGCGGGCGATCGTCGCCGGCGTGATGCGGCTCAAGTCCAGTTCGTCAGCGGTCGAATCGGGATTGGCGTTGAGCAGGTCGGCGACCGTGCGGACGCCGACCTGGACGAGTCGCTGGGCA
>JBIOVA010000173.1:0-3831 GCA_044867485.1 Lacipirellulaceae bacterium
GCCGCGGAAAATCGCCGACTGGATTGCCACACACGAGAGCGACAAGGCCGTTCAAGCTCGGAAACTGGCCACGGAGATTGACGACTTGCAGCAGAGGATCAACTCGATCAACACGAATCGCGACGTGGCGAATTACGCGTATTGGGAGAATCGCTGCGCCATCGAGCAAACGGACCAGGCGTTGGCGGCCCGGACGCTCATTCGCGACGCGGAAAGCGCGTTCAAGCAGGCCGACCTCGAGGGCGCCCGGGCAAAGTATGAGCAGAGCTTCGAGAAGTGGACGGAGGCGTTGGCGGCCGTGCCGGCGATGGAACCCGACTCGACGTTCGGCGACGACCTGATGGAGTTCGTCGACGACTATTCCCAGGTGCTCGAGCAGCTCGACCTGAGCTTGGAGGACAAGGAAGTCGCCGACCGGTTTGCCCTCAAGCAAATCGTGGAGCTGAATGACAACGAGCGGAAGTATGCGGCGGCGATCGCCGCCTGGAACGAACAGCGCACTGGTCTGCCGGCGGGAACGGAGCCGATGATCAAGCCGGGGGATGGGATGTTGCAGTAGGGGTGGGAGTGGATCCCCTCCGGCCCCCTCCTCCTTGTGGGGAGGGCTGGGGAGGGGGAGTGCGGGGATACGTTCACCATGGTGAAGCGTGTGCCCGCGGCATCACCCCTCCCCTAACCCCTCCCCGTCAAGGGGGAGGGGAACGGAGAGACGCTTCGCGGCATCGCGACGATGCCGGCCCACACTCGTTGTCAACCCAACAGGCGACTCCACGCATGGCGCTGCGCTGGCTGCCGGTGGTTGCGACGGCGGGCGCGATTTGGGCAGCGGGCGCCCCTGAGGGCTTGAGCGAACGGGCGTGGTGGACGGCTGCGGTATTCGCCGCCACGATTGTCGGGTTTATCGCGCGGCCTGTGGCCATGGGGCCGATGGTGCTCGTGGCGTTGGTGGCGCTGCTCTTGACCGGCGCGCTGGGCACGGGCGCCGCGGCGGTCGAGAATCTTCTGGCCGGCTTCGCCGATGCGACCGTGTGGCTGGTCGTCGCGGCGTTTCTGCTATCCGGCGTTGTGGTGCGAACCGAGTTTGGCCGGCGAATCGCGCTGGGGCTCATCGGGCGGTTTGGACGCACGACGCTGGGATTGGGATACTCGCTGGCCGGCGCCGAGCTGGCGCTGGGGCCGGTGATTCCCTCGAACACGGCCCGCGGCGGCGGGGTGATGGCGCCGATCGTCCATTCGCTCGCCGGGGCGCTGGACGCTTCGCCCACCGGGCCGCGGCGCCGTACGGGCGCATACCTGGCGTTGTGCGGCGCCCACCTGAATCTCGTGGCGGCCGCGATGTACCTCACCGGAATGGCGGCCAACCCGCAGCTGACCCGGCTGGCGGACGAACATTTTCAGGTTCGCTGGGACTGGCTCACCTGGCTTCAAGGAAGTTGGCTCCCCGGGCTGATCAGCATGGCGGTCCTGCCATGGTTCTTGTACAGGATTTGCCGGCCCGATTTGACGGACGGCCGCGCAGCGCAGGCCGAGGCGGCGACGGAGCTGGCCGCGATGGGGCCCTGGACGCGACGGCAGAAATGGTTGGGCGTCTTGATGGGCGGCATGCTTGCGGCCTGGGCGACCGAGCCGTGGCATGGGGTGAACGCCACGGGCGTCGCGCTCGCCGGACTGGCGGCGATTCTGGTGCTGCGGATCGACGAGTGGGGCGACATGGCCGGCGAGCGCGGCGCGTGGGACGCGCTGGTGTGGCTCGGCGGGCTGGTGACGATGGCCGAGCGGTTGGAGTCGGAAAAGGTCGTGGCGTGGTTTGCGGCGCGTGTGTCGGAGCAGCTTGCGGGCTACTCGGGGGCAACGGCGGCGGTGCTGCTCGCATTGGTGTATTTCTTCTCGATGTACGGCTTCTCGATGCTCACGGGGCACATCGCGGCGCTGGGGAGCGTGTTTTTCGTCGTGGCGAAGGCGGCGGACGCGCCGCCGCTGTTGATCGTCGCGCTGATTTCCTACTTTTCGAACCTGTGCGGATGCCTGACAAACTACTCGTCGGGGCCGGTGGTGATTTACTTTGGCCTGGGATACGTCTCGACGGTGCGGTGGCTGGCGACGGGGTTGGCGGTGGCGGCGCTGCACCTCTCAGTGTGGCTGGGAGTGGGGATGCCGTATTGGAAGTGGCTGGGGTGGTGGTGAAGGCGGCCGGGTGCGGTTAGGAGGATTGCGCATGAGGGTTGGGGGCGTGCGCAAAGTGGGCGCGCTAAGCCGCAAGCGGCGGGAAGACGGGGGCGGCGGGGAAGCGGGGGGAACGGTTATAATTCAAGCTGGTCGCCGATGAACCCTCTTGTCTTGCCGCGCATGTTGACTGCCACGCGACTCGTGCCACGCCGAATTGCCGTGCTTGCTGCGGCGCTGGCGGTCGGGTTCTGCGCGGGGAGCGCTCGGGGCGATGACGCGGCGGTGAGTTTTCAACGCGACGTGCTGCCGCTGCTGCGGGCGCGGTGCCTGGGATGCCATCAACCGGCGCGCCGCGAAGGCGGCGTCGATCTCACGTCGCTGGCCGGAATGACGGCGGAGAGCGACAGCGGCCTGGCAGCGATCGTGCCGGGCGATCCGGACGCGAGCGAACTGCTCGCGCAGGTGACGGCCGACGACGGCGGCGAAGCGCTGATGCCGAAGCAGGGGCCGCCCCTCACGGCGGAAGAGATCGACCTGCTGAGACGGTGGATCGCCGCGGGGGCGGAGGTCGACGCCGCGTCGCCACGCCCGCACTTCGACCAGGAGCATCCGCCGACGTATGCGATGCCGGCGACGATCAGCGCGATCGACGCCTCGCCCGACGGGCGGTTGATTGCCGTGTCGGGGGTGAACGAAACCTTGCTGCTCGATGCCGCGGCGGCGGCTCGCGGCGAACGGGTGCTTGTCCGCCGGCTCATTGGGCTGGCCGAGCGGATCGAATCACTGCGGTTCTCGCCCGACGGGACGCGGCTGGCAGTCGCCGGCGGACTGCCCGGCGAACTTGGCGAATTACAGATTTGGGACGTCGCCACGGGCGAGCTGCTTGTCTCACATCCTGCGACGGCGGATACGCTCCGCGGCGTGGCGTGGTCGCCGGACGGGCGAAGCGTGGCGTTCGGCGGCGCCGACACGAATTTGTACGTCGTCGACGCGGAGACGGGCGAGCAGTCGCTGGAGCAGGGCGCCCATGCCGATTGGGTGCTCGCCTCGGCGTTCTCGGCAGACGGGAAGTTCGTCGTGTCGGGGTCGCGGGATCAGACGCTCAAGCTTGTCGAGAAGGAGTCGGGGCGATTCGTCGACAATGTGACGGCCGTGTCGCCCAACGTGCCGGGCGGGATGGTGTTTTCGCTGGCGCGGCATCCCCATCGCGAGATGATGGCCGTGGGCGGCAGCGAGGGCGTGCCGCGCACGTACATGGTGCACCGGCTGGTCGCACGGAAGATCGGCGACGACAACAACCTTGTGCGAGCGTACCCGGCGATGCCGGGGCGAGTGTTCGCCGTGGCGTTTAGCCCCGACGGGCGGCGGCTGGCCGCGGCGGCGAGCGATGGCGAGCGGGGACGGGTCGACGTGTTCGCCGTGCCCGATGCGATGGAGCCGCCGGAGGATGTGAAGACGATCCAGGGCAAGGAAGTTGAGCAGCGATCGGCGGAGGAAGCAGCGCGGCTCGCCGCGTATCACCACGAAGGCGCGGTGCGACTGGCCTATGTGCCGACGCCGATGGGGCCGGCGTACGCGGTGGCGTTCTTGCCGGACGGCAAGACGATCGTCAGCGGCGGGGCGGACGGCGTGCTGCGGTTCCATGATGCGACGCATGGAACGACG
>JBIOVA010000174.1:0-3621 GCA_044867485.1 Lacipirellulaceae bacterium
TCGAAGTCCGCCAACACCCGCTCCCGTAGGTCGCATGAATACGCGCGCATGCGTCAGCCCTCCTTTCAGAGAGCCAAACTACTCCAATCCCCAAAGCTAGCAGAATAGCAACCGGTAAGTTGCTCTAACCCTTCTCGTTGGCGCTTGCGGCCAGATTGAACCAATCGACGATTTCGCGGAAGGCCGTTTCGTCAAACCCTACCGTTGCCAACAACGGGGCAGGGCAGCGGGCCGCGAGCTCCTCGGCGTTCGACGCCAGACTCGCGTCGCCCTCGCGCCGCGTCGTCTGGTTGAGCACGATCCCGGCGATCGGCAATTGAGGTGAGCGGACCTGCGCCGTGATGACCGTCTGCAGCGTCGCATTGATGACGCCCAACTCGTTTGCCGCCATGATAACGAGCGGATAACCAAACTCCGCCGCGAGGTCGATGTTGTAGTCCACGTCGCTCAGCGGGGACATCAGCCCGCCAGCGCCCTCGACGAGCACGATCTCGCTTGTCGCTTGCCAGTGGTCCAGGCCCGACCGCAACAGCGCCGGATCGACGCGCCGGCCCTCCTCGCGGGCCGCTCGATGCGGCGCCAGCGGAGCGAGGAAGCGCTGTGGGCAGACGTATTCCAGGTGGCCCGGACGCCCGGCCGCTTCCCAGAGCCGTACCGCATCATCCGCAACGATACGGTCGGCCTCGCGCCGGCAACCGCTCGCCACCGGCTTGTATACGCCCACGCGACGCCCCTCGGCCGCGAGCGCCCGTGCAATCATCGCCGCAACATGCGTCTTGCCAACTTCCGTGCCTGTGCCGGTGATGAACAAGCCGGGGAGGCTTGAGGCTTGAGGTTTGAGGCTTGAGGCGCGCGAGGTCATCGTCGATACTGCTCCGGCCTCAAGCCTCACGCCTCAGGTCTCAAGCCTCCTACAGCACCAGAAACTCCTCGACGGCTTCGCGCATCGCGTCGCGATCCGCCTGGCGCCCGGTCCACAACTCGAAGGCCTGGGCTGCCTGCTCAACCAACAGCGTCAGGCCGTCGATCACGTAGAGCCCGCGCTGCCGGGCGTCGCGCATCAGCCGCGTATCCGGCGGATAGAACACAACGTCTGCCACAAGCATCTCCGGTGGTAGGAGATTGACGTCGACGGGCAGCCGCGCCTTGGGGTCTTGCCGGCCGACCGGAGTGGCGTTGATGAGCAGCCGATGATCGTCGTCCACGGCTAAGACGCTGCTGGTGGCCGGCCACGGCGTGATGCGGCATGCCGTCGACGCCGTCTGCGGGCCCTCGGACAGCGCCTTCACGAGCGGGTCGGCCTGCACCGGGGCGATGCAGACCAGCTCGATCGCCGCCGCGCCAGCCAACGCCAGCTCCGCAGCGAACGACTTCGCCAACCGCCCTGAGCCAAGGATGGTCGCCTTGACGCCCTTGAGCGGCGCGCGCCCTTCGACAAGCCGTCGCAGCGCCATCCCCTCCGTGTTGGCGCCCCGCAGTTGCCCCTCGTTTTGCACCAGGCAGTTGACCTGACCGCTCAGCCGCGCCGCGTCGGTTGCGGATTCGAGATAGGGCGCCACATGCCCGCGATGCGGCGGCGCGAGCATCACGCCGCGAAAATCGAAGATGCGGGCCGCCCGGAGCGCGGTCTCAAAATCGTCCGCCGACACCTCGAACGTGAGAAACCGCCAATCGAGATCGGCCACGGCGAACGCCTTCTCGAGCATGTATTGCGTGGGATTCCCGGCGACGGGATCGCCCATCAAGCAGCACACATCCTGTTGCGTATGGGTCGACATGCGGGCAATCGTGCGTCGAGCGCAGCGGTCACTCTGAGGTCCGCCGAAGAGTCCAGCTGGCCTCACAGAGCCGGCGAACTACTCGGCACAACCGTCGCGAATCGCCCATTTTGCCGCATTTGGCCGGGTTTTACAACGCCGCCAGCGCTTGCGTCGATGGTATCGTGAAGGGATGCCCGCGTTTCGTCGCCGACCACTCACCTGGCTGTTCTTCATCGCGGCCAACTGCGTTGCCGCCGCGGCCGCGTCGCGCGACGCAAACTTGACGACGATGAGCGTCATTCTGACGGCGCAGATCTATCTCGTCGCCGGTTGGGCCGCCGTGGGCGGTTCGCACCGATTGCTTCGGGGGGCAATGTTGTTCGTCACGCCACTGGCGACGGCATTGGCCATTTACGTGCTTCAGAGGTCCAACGAAGAAGCGCAGGTGGTTCTTGCCGCCTTGCTCTTCCTCAGCGGCGTCGTGTTCGTTTCCACGATTGCCGCGGCCTTGCTCGTCCGCTCCGTGCGCGGCAAAGCCGATGACGCAAGCGCTCGTTGGCAGATTTCGATGATGGAGACGCTGGGCTGGACGGTCGTCGTCGCCATCGGCAGCGCGGCCGCGAGCAAAGCGCATCTGCCTCCGCTGGAGCACATTTACGCCCTCTGGGGCACGCTGGCCAGCGCCGTCGTCGCCGGCGTGCTGGTCGCGCTCTTTCTCACGCCGGGGCCAAAGCACGACCGCGTTGGCGTCGTCGTTGCCGCCGTGGTCCTAGCCTCGTTTTTTGCGATTGTTCAATTGAGCGAGGAATTCGCGCGCGACGATTCCTTAATGACCGCCGGCCTCCTCGCCATCATCGCCGTTTGGATCCTCGTTGTCCGACTCGACGAGCACGCCGAGACGGCAAAGCGACCGCATGCAGCGGTCGAAGCGGATTCGGCGGCATTGAGGATTCATGCGCCCGCGTTACATGATGAGTGACGCGCAACTGCCGCTCTCGGCTTGCCGCCGCGCCTTGATCCGCAGATACGGCGCCACGAACGCCGCCCGATGCGCAAAACTTCCCACGGCCGCTTGCGGCTTAGCGTGGAGCGGTTCGACGAAATCTTCGACAACAAACCCAGCCCGGCAAATCCCGCCGACGAGCTCTTCCCAACGGTGCAGAAACTCGAGCGTCCCCGCTTCGCGCAAATGCCCCGGCTCCGCCGCCGGCAGCGGCCCCACGCGATAGTACGGCTCGCTCAGCTCATAACCGCAGCCGGAAGACCGCAGGGACGCCTGCAAACTGCTCGGCGACTTGTGCTGGCTGATATATAGGCCGCCGGGCCGCGTCACCCGCGCCACGGCCGCGAACACCGGTTGCACATCGGGCACGTAGCAGGTGCTCACCGGGTGGACGACGACGTCGAATTCGTCCGCGGCGAACATCGAAAGCTCGTCCATCGACGTCTGCACGAGTCGCACGTCGAAGCCGCGCTCCGCGGCGACGGCGCGATCGAGCGCGAGCATTTCGCCGCTGATGTCGACGACCGTCACCGTGGCGCCGGCCGCGGCGTAGAGCGCGCTGTGCCGCCCGCCGCCCGCGGCCAGGCACAACACGCGGCGCCCGCGAAGATCGCCGCCGAGCCAGCCCCCGGGGTCGACGAGCGCCAAGGGATCGGACACGTCGGCGTCGGTCGCCGGCTGTGTCAGCGGCACGCCCTGCCGCGCGAGGGCGTCCCACGCCCGAGCGTTGTGGGAGACGGCGGCTTCCGTGTGGCATGCCCTCGTCCGCGTGGGCATGTTCTGTGCGTCAAACATGGCCACGTCGGCGGACCTCCGAGGCCATTCCACCCGGTCGTTGCCGTCGCCAGTAGATTAGAC
>JBIOVA010000175.1:0-2561 GCA_044867485.1 Lacipirellulaceae bacterium
CCCCGCGGAGGGGGAGGGAGCTGGAGCTTCTGCAATCGACTCCGTCGCCGCTTGCATCTTCGCTTCGATGACGTCGACGAGCCGCGGTGCCGGCGCATCCGACCGCGCTACAAACCCCGCCGCCTCGTCCAGCGTCGGATTTGTTGAGCTCTCCGGCCGCAACAAGAACGGTTCGACGCGTTGCGCCGCCTCGTCTCCCACGCGCTCGCGTAATTGCGCCTGATACAAGCTCAGCGGCGAAGCAAAATCGCTCCGCGCCTCGAACACGCCGTCGCCCGCGAACATCGCCCACACGCCGATGGCCCAGTTATTCGCCGTCGGCGGGCGGAAGCAGCGGATCGTCGCCGCCTGGCACTGCCACAGCACGCAGTTGGCCGCCGACCATCCGGCCTGCGGCGGCGACGTCCAACGGTTGTCGAGCACCAGCCCCCCGCCGTCGATCCGCACGTTGTCGTACAGCACGCCAGAAGCCCAACTCTCCAGCGGCCCGCTGTCGCTGGTCGTGCGCGACGCCACGCAGTTCACGAAGGCGTTCGGCCCCGGAGCGCAATGCCCGACCGAAAAATCGTTCTGTCCGCGCTCCGACCAGCACCGCAAAAACAGCGTCTGCTGCCCCTGCGTGACGAACGTCCGGCGGCGATAGCCGGCCAGCTCCGAAATCGGCGCCTTTGAGATACAGTCCTCGACAGTCACGCGGCTCGCCGTCTCCCACGCCGCGACTGCCCCGCCGGCAAATCCTCGAAACGCCACGCGCCGCACCCAGGCGTCGCGAACATTGTCGAGCGTCACGCCAAACCACGCGTGCTCCTCGTCATGCGGCCGACTGGCGTCGACTGCTGAAACCAGCCGAAGATCTTCAACGCCCACGCGCCCAAGCCGTCCCGGCCACTCGTATTTTGTGACCGCAGCCCCGCCGAACTTCGCGTCGATCGCCGTCGTGATCGGCGCATCGAGCGTGATCACGTCGCCGTCGATCGCCGTGATCGTGCGATCCCAACGCAAATCGCGAGTGCCGGGCCGCCAACCAACGCCGAATGCATCGGCCCCAAGCTCGCGCACCCACTCCACGGTGCTGGGGCGGGTAACGAGCACAGCGTCGCCGACCTTGAAACCATCGATCGAACTCAACCGCAGTCGCGTTGCTCCAACAGGAGCATACTCATCGACAACATCGACGGCGTTGCCCCGCCGCCGGTCATTCGCGCCCACAATTCGCACAAGCGTCCGTCGATCCTGGCCCCTCGCCAAGATCGTCGTCCCGCCCTCGCCAGCGCCGCTGCCGCGGAGCACAACCCCCGACGCTGCGAGCCGCAACTGCCCGGCCACTTCGAACCGCCCCGGCGCCAATTGCACAGCGCCGCGAAAGCCGTCTTCCCCCGCTGGCAACGCCGCGACCCGATCGATCGCCGCCTGAATCCGCGCCCCATCGTCTCCGTCGCCCGGCTCGACCAGCACACGCGCCGGCGCCTCGGCGATACCTCGATCCGCACCCGCGTAGCCGCAGGACGAAAAATCGGGAATGCGATTGCCGCGCTCATCCGCGTCGTAGACAAGCTTGCCATCTGGCCCCCGCGAAACCTCGTCAGCGCACGCGCCGCCGATCGCGACGACAAGGAGCGCGCCAAAACATCTCGCTGCGCAGCGACAGTCCATGGGCGGCGTGAAGAAAAAGGGCGATGGCCGTCAGGCGGACAAGGAAACGCGTCACTTGCAGTCTAGTTTTCGCCGCGACGCCGCTCAAGGAACGAATGACGCAAGCCACGGCTGCAAAGCCGCAATCTTCGTCAGCCCGCCTGGAACACCGACTTCAAATACGCCGCGTTCGCCCCAAAATTCTTCCGCACATTGCCGGAGTCGCGGGCGTCGCGCGAACGCTCCAACACGAGCCACCCGCCCCAATCGAGATCGTCGAGCGTCGCCTTCACCCGCCGCATGTCGAGCCGTTCGTTGTCCTCCAGCAGCACGCCATCCTGATCGGTCGCGTGAATCTGGCAAATGCGTTCGCGTCCCAGCGTGCGCAGCTCCGCGTGCAAATCACGCCCGGATTGCAGCGCATTGGCAAAGTTGAAATAGCTGCGAATCGCGGGCGAGCCGATCTCGTCGAGCAGCGCGACCTCGCCCGCCGCATCGAGCGCCGTTTCGATCCCGATCACGACCCCCGCCGCCTCCGCCCGCGGCGCCACCGCCTTGAGCCGCTCGACAATCGCCGGCCGCAACTCGGGCCGCTGCACGAGATCGCCCCGCACGCCCAACGGCAGAAACGCGGTCTTCACGCCGAGCGCGGTCATCGTGTCGAGGCAATCGCCGAGCATCCGCGGCACGGTCGGCCGCTCGGCGAACGACTGCGCGTAAAACCCCGACATCGCCAGCGAGCAGATCTCCAGTCCATTGTCCCGTGCCGCGCCAAGGAATTGCTCCCGCACCGCCGCGTCGGCGAGCGCATTGTCGAACGTCTCGCGATCGCCCAGCGACCCCATGTCGACCTCGACCCCGTCCGCGCCGATCTCCTTCGCCAGCGGAAACGCCCCCAGCCGCTGCCGCTTGAGGATCATCCAATCGCA
>JBIOVA010000176.1:0-45594 GCA_044867485.1 Lacipirellulaceae bacterium
GGCACTCGCTTCGCACTTCTGGACAAGCCAGCAGTGGCACCCCATTTCGCGGACGTCACGCCGCCTCGCGTAGCTCCACGTGCGCCAGTCGACGAAAGAGCTCGCATCGCCGCGCTAGCTCCGCAAACGTCCCTGCATCGATGATCCGCCCCCGGTCCATCACGACAATCCGGTCAGCCAGCTCCAGCGTGCTCGGCCGGTGGGTGATGATGAACGCCGTGCGGCCGCGGGTGAACTCCTCGAGCACATCGTGGATCAGCCGTTCGCTCTCGACGTCGATTTGGCTGGTCGCCTCGTCGAGAATCAGAATCTCGGGATCCCGCAAAATGGCCCGGGCCAACGCGATCCGCTGTCGCTGGCCGCCGGACAGCCGGTTGCCGCCCTGGCCGACCCGCGTTTCGTAGCCGTCCGACAGCACGTCGGCGATGAACCGATGAGCGTGGGCCCGTTCGGCGGCTTCGATGATCTCGGCTCGTGTCGCCTCGGCCCGGCCGTAGCGAATGTTCTCCGCCACGGTGTCGTCAAACAGCAGCGTTTCCTGCGTCACCACGCCGATCCGGTCCCGCAGGTCCCGGCGTCGCACCTCGCGCACGTCGATCCCACTCACCGTGACCGACCCGGCAAGGGGGTCGTAGAACCGCGGCAGCATGTTCACGAGCGTCGTCTTGCCGCAACCGTTGGGGCCGACAATGGCGATCGTCTCGCCCGGCTCCACGCGTAGGCTCACGCCGTCGAGCACTGGCTCCTCCGGCTTGTACGCGAACGACACGCCGCGGAACTCGATCGGCCCCAACAGGGCCGGCAGCGCTCTGGGCGCCGGCGGGTCGAGGATTTTCGGCTCGCGGTCAAGGACCTCGTAAATCCGGTCCGCCGCGGCGGAGCCTTGCTGCAGCGTGTTGAAGATTGCGGTGATCCGCCGCACCGGATCGCTCGCCCCGCCTAGGAAGCAGTAGAACAAGGTGAGCCAACCGTGCGTGAGTGGTTCGTCGCTCACGCGAATCCCGAACAGGTGCGTCTGCTGGTTAAGTACCAGGTAGCCGCCGCACAGGATGGCGGCCACGATAATCGCGATGCCGCTGATCTCCGTCACCGGGCTCACCAGCGAGCTGTACAGCGCGATTCGCATCGATCGGCTGTAATACTGTTTCGATGTGCGGTGGAACCGCGATCGCTCACGCTGCTCGCGCGTGAAGGCCTTGATCACCTTCATGCTGGCGAACGTCTCGTCCAGCCGATCGTAGACGCTGCTCATATCCTCCATGGCCCGGCGGTTGGCCCGTTTCAGGCTTCGCGCCAGCCGGCTCACCGCGTACCCGGCCAGCGGCGCCGACACCATCGTGATCAACAACAACTGCCAGCTCACCCACGCCGCGCCGGCCAGGCAGACGACGATCTTCATCGGCTCGCAGATCACCATGCCGAACACGTTCTGCACGCCGTTGGCGGCGGTGTTCACGTCGCTGGTGAAGCGGTTCGTGAGATCACCGGTCGTTGTGCCGCGGAACGTCGCCAGGTCGAGCCGCAGCGTCCGGCGGTACAGCTCCTTGCGCAGCTCGAGCGTCACCAGGTTGCAGATCCGCCCCGTGTAGTACATGCCCGAAATGCGGAAGAAGCTCTTGAGCAATGTGCCGACGAGCAGCCCCAGGCACACCCACACGAGAGTGCGAAACGCGGTCGTGGGCAAATAACGGTGCGCCGTCGGATTCCACCGCTCGTACCGGGCCAATTCCTGCCGCTTGCGGCTGAGCTCGTCTTCGTTCTCTTTCAGTTCCAGCGTCGCTCCCGCTTGCCCCGCCGCCGCAACCTGCGGCTCCAACTCCGCAATCCGCGCGAGCGCCGCCGCCCTTCGCTCGTCGAGATACTGCGGAATGCTCTTGTTGTTCATGATCACGTCCACGATCGGATAGATCGCCGTGATATTGCCGCCCCACAGGACGGCGACCGCCAAGGAGCAAAAGAGCGAAGCCGCCACCGTGAACCGGTGCCGAAACGAGATCGCGATCACGCGACGAAAATTGTTCATCGGCCATCCATGACCGCGGGGTCGCTAGCACTGACGGCGGCGCCGCCAAGAGAAGCCGCGACTTGTAGCAAACGGCGGCGCCTCAACCAAGGCCAGCAACCGCCCATTTAGCCCCCGGTCATTGGCCGGGGGCTAAGTACCCCGGCGCCGTCCGCTTCCCCCGAATTGTTGAACTCTCCCAATTATGCCGCCGATACCAGTTATGCCGGCTCATCGACGCGCTCGGTAGGGATTGGCCTCCGCAGCGCACGGCGCCCCACAGCGCCGATTCGCCCGCGCCGAGCCCGCTTCGATCACAGGGGGGATTTCTCGCATGAGACAATGCATCGCATTGGCCGGCCTCGCATGCCTGTTGGCAAGCGGCTGCGCCTCGACAGGAAAGTTCGGCCTGGGAGCCGGTCGCCAGAGCAGCTACGTCGCCTCTTCCCGGCCGACGATCACCCGCAACTATCGCAAGCCGGGGCCTGAGCTCGGCGTGCAGCTCGCCGCGTTCAATCAAGGCTGCGACGAAGGGTGCGACGAATGCACCTGCGGCTGCCCGGTCGACGGCAGCGGCTGCTGCCCTAACGGCTGCTCCGACCCCTGCGGCAGCGGCGGCGCTTGCCGGCGCGTCATCGACGGCATCGCCGGCGGTGGCTGCGGACCGGGCTGCGGACTCTGCCCCCACAGCGGCGGCTATCCCGAGTATCCCGCGTTCAACCAGGGCCCGCCCGTCGGCCAGGTGGCTTATCCGTACTACACGGTTCGCGGCCCGCGCGACTTCCTCCGCGACAAGCCGCCCACGATCGGCCCGTATTGATTCGGCCCCAGCGTGTGCCATGCCCTCGTCCGCGTGGGCATGTCGACGTGCAACAAACATGTCCACTGCGGAGGATCGCCGCGTGGCATGCCACCCAATCGATGGTTGGGTTGGAATGACGCCGCGACCGATGGTCGCGCCCCCATAAAGCCGCGACCGATGGTCGCGCCCCGCGAGCAAGGACGCTCGCCACGCCAGTCGGTTTGCGTGCACGGAAGCACGCGCGCCGACTGGCTTTTTTATTGGCTGTCAGCTATCAGCTCTCGGCTGTCAGCCAGAAGGGATGTTCTGCAGCCGCCAGGTCCGTCCTACAGTCTCCAGCCTACAGCCTCCAGCCTTCCCCCTCATACAGCCGTCGCAATCAGCGACACATTCTGCCCGCCGAAGCCGAAGCTGTTCGACAGCACCGTCTTCAGCGACTTGACCTCGCGGGCTGCATTCGGCACATAGTCGAGATCGCAATTGGGATCGGGCGTCTCGTAGTTGATCGTCGGCGGCAGCACGCCATGCCGCATGGCCAAGAGCGACGCGATCAACTCCGTCGCCCCCGCCGCTGCGATGAGGTGTCCGGTCATGCTCTTGGTGCTGGAAACCGGAATCTTGTATGCCGCATCGCCGAACGCCGTCTTGATGGCCAGCGTCTCCACGCGGTCATTCACCGCCGTGCTCGTGCCGTGGGCGTTGATGTACTGAACCGCGTCGGGGCTCAGCCCCGCGTCCGCCAGCGCCATCGTCATGCAGCGGGTCGCCCCCATCCCCTCGGGGTGCTGGTCGGTAATGCGGTACGCGTCTGCGGTCGTGCCGTAGCCGGCGATCTCGCCGTAAATCGTCGCCCCGCGCTGCCGGGCTCGTTCGTACTCTTCGAGCACGACCATCGCGGCGCCTTCGCCCAGCACGAACCCGTCGCGATGCAGGTCGAACGGCCGCGACGCCCGTTGCGGCTCGTCGTTCCGCTCCGAGAGCGCCGTGAGCAGATTGAACCCCGTCACGCCGAACGGGTGGATCATGCTGTGGGCGCCGCCGGACAGCATGACGTCCGCCTCGCCGCGGCGGATAATCTCGGTCGCCTCGCCGATCGCCTGGCTGCTCGCTGCACACGCCGTGAGGCAGTTGGCGTGCGGCCCCTGGGCGTTAAACAGCCCCGCGAGATACCCCGCCGGCATGTTGGGCTCCTGCTCGAGCTCCGCCACGGGGTCGAGCTCCTTGAGCCCCATCTCGACGAAGGTTTTGAGCGAGAAGTCGCCATTGGCGGAGGCCGCCGTCATCATCCGTGCGAAGCGGTAAAAATCCTGCTGCCCTTCACCGGCGCCCAGATAGACGCCGAACCGCTCCGGGTCGCCGCCGCCTCCGTTCAGCGACCCGTCCAAGAGTCCGGAGTCGCGCACCGCCTGTTTCGCAGCGCCCGCGGCGAATGTGGTATGCCGGCTACGCTTGGCCCACACCGCTGGGTCCTCGCCCTCCGCGGCGATCGACCATTCGCCCACTTGCGCGGAAATCTTCGTTGGAAAGTTGCTGGCGTCGAACAGCGTCGTCCTGCCGACGCCGCTCTTGCCGTTGGTCAGGTTCGACCAGAACTCGTCGATGGTCGTCCCCACCGGCGTGACGACCCCGATCCCCGTAACAACAACGCGACGACGCATGGCACGACTCCGCAAGCGGTGCGCCTCGCGCACCAGGCAAGAACGCCATTGTAGGGCTTGAGCGGTCAGATTTCGAGCGCGACGCGACTCGGGGCTTGCCTCTTCGCTTCGTGGCGGAGCGTCACGCCCCCGTGGCCGCGATTGCCGCCTCTTCGAGCGGATAATCCCCCACACGCAGCCGCGTGCCGTCTTGCTTGACGCCCACCTCGAACACGCCGACCAGCTCCAGCCAGTGCCGCAGGTCGCGCGGGTTGAACAGCCGCTTGCCGATCTTGGCGGCGAGCTCCTCGCCCATCCGCGCGTACATGAGCTGCACCTCGCCGTGGACCCGCTCGCCGTCGTACACCGTGCCGGACACCTGGGCGCTGTCCGCCCGAATCCAGTCCGCCTTCACGCGATACTCCAGCATGTGCCCGGGGCGAGCCCGCCCCGAGAACTTCGCCTTCGCAAGCTTTGCCAGCACCACCAGCTCGCTGAAGCCGTAGTACTCGCTCACCAAGAGCCCGCCCGCCTGAGCGACGCCCTCGACGATGAGCGAGTTGGGCATCACCGGATAGCCCGGGTGATGATCGTGGAGGTGGTCTTCCGACAGCGTCAAACCCTTGACGGCCACGGCGTGCGACCCGCTCACGAACTCGGTGAATCGATCGATCCAGAACCAACGCATGCGACGACTCCGAGCGATCGGCAACTAACAATCAGCAATCGCAACGCGGCGGGCGTCGCGGCTTAACCGCGCCCCGACCATCGCTCCGGAACGAGCGCCGCGGCAAGCGTCGAAACGGCTCCGATCGCGATGACGCCGAGGAAGCGCGCCGTACCAAGGTCTTGCGGGCGAATGTGCGGGCTGACAAACAACAGGGCCATTCCAAAGATCAACAAACTTGCGCGTGCCGGGTCTTTCATAACGTCCAAATTGTCCAAGAAGCAATATCGGGGGAATCCGCGGCGCAGGGCTTCAACTTGCCGCTTTCTTGAGTTTGTACTCGACGAAGTTCACCATATCCTGCACGGTGAGCTGCTCGCCCAGGTTCTGCACGTTGGGGTTCGCCTCGAACTTGCTCAGGTCCGCGAACGGCATCCGCGCCTTGAGCTGCTGGATCCCCTCGGCGTTGACCTTGCCGTCCTGCACGTAGTCGGCGTTCTCCAGTAAATCCATCGGAATCAGCTCGCCGCGCTCGATTTTGATGTCGAACGCTTTCTCGAGCCGGAACACGATGTCCAGAAAGTCAATGCTCTCGGCGTCCAGATCGCCGCGCAGCGTCGCCTCAGGCGTCACCTCGTCGTCGTCTACGCCCAGCGCGTCGACCAGCGCCTCGCGCACCTTGTCAAAAATCTCTTCTTGAGAGGGCATCGCTTAACTTGAACCTCCGCAAAATGGGAAACCGTGTCTCACCTGCGTCGCGGCTGACGCCATCGAGCCGCGCGCGTGTCAGCCTGCCAGGCCCCGCACGAGCAACGGCTCCAGCGACCGCTGATGGGCAATCATCCGCGCGTCGAGACCGGCCTGCTCGGGGTTGTCGTCCGCCAGGTTGTAGCACTCCAGCGACAGCCGGCCGCTGACGCACAGCCGGCCGTCGACCTCGCCCTGAAACTTGAAATGCACCAGCGCGTCCTCGCGCTTGATCTGCTCGATCGCCAGCCGCAGCGAATTGCCCGGCGCCACGAAGTCGGTGAACCTCACGCTCCGCGCTTCCTGCAGCACGATCATGCTGTGGGCGTAGTTCTCGCTAATCCGCACCAGCCACGCCGCCGCCTGCGTGGCGGCCTCCAACATAAACACGCCTGGCAAAACGGGGAACTCGGGAAAGTGATCCGCCAGGTACTCCTCGGTCAAGGAGACGCTCTTGACCGCCGTCACCTCCACGTCGGGCTCCAGCGAGCAAATCCGGTCCAGCAAACAAAATCGCATCGCGGGACGCTCGCTCGGGACCGGAAAATCGTGGACCGGGAAATCTGCGCGATGAAGACGCAATGCGGGGATTTAGCGAAGCACGCGATTATAGCCGTGCCAAATCCCAGCCACAACCGCTGGTAGACCCCGCTGGCGGCACGCGGGCCCCGCCCTGCCCGGCGCGATGCGGGTAATCGCTAATCTCGACCCACGCCGAAAGTTCGAGACCTGGGCATCGTAGGCAGGGCGCCGTGGCCACTGCTTTGAGTCGCCATGTCTTCGCAGCTTCTCATGCCCACGCAAGGCCGTGGACATGCCACCCGAGAACTTACTCTTGAAGCTCTCCGTCCTCGCCCCGCGCGTGCAGTTCCCGAATCCGCTCGCGGGCTTCGTCCACCAGCGATGCGACCTCCAGATTCCCATCGTACAGATCGACGATGCTCTCCAGCACCTCGCGCGCACGAAGCGATTGGCCGTCCTTCGCCAGCGTCCCCGCGAGCTTGAGCTTGTCCTGCACGACCGACCGCAGATGGTCGGGGTCGTGCTCGTCCCGCGCCGAGAGCCGAATCGCCGCGATCCGTTGCCGGGCGAGTTCCAGCACCGCGCGCTCCTCGAGCTTCTGGCTGTTGGCGAACAGCTTGAGCAGCGCCGAATACTTCTCCCACGCCGAAAGCCGGTCGCCGCGCTGTTCTTCCCGCCGCGCCGCGTAGTACTGCCGGTCGATCTCGAACTTAGGATCGCCGCCAAATCGGTCGATGTTCTTGATGCGCTCTTCCGCCGAGTGCACGGCATACCGAAAACGAAATGCTTCGATCTCCTCGCGATGTTCGCCCGCGACGAACTCCGGGGACAACTTGCTCAAATACTGACCCTCGGCGTGCTGCCAATCAGTGACCAACTCCGACTCCATGAGCGGCTGCGCCTTGGCGTAGATCGCTTCGTCGCTCTTGGGCCACAGCACCCACGCGCCCACGCCGAACACCGTCAACAGGCATAACGCCAAGAACCAAGCCCGCTCGTAAAACGGGCTCGTATCTTTCGTCTTCCGCTGCGTCGCCGCGCGCCGCAGCCGGCTGAGCTCGCCCTTGTCCACCTTCGGCGCCAGCGCCCCCTGTCGGCCCGATAGCGCCTCTTTCATCGCCCCCATGCCGGCGGCGACTTTGCTCTTAGCCACCACAATCGCCCGCCGCGCATCATCCGCCGACGCGAACCGGCCCTCGCGCTTCACCTCCAACAGCCGCGCCACCAGCACGTCGAGCCACACGGGGCAGTCGAGCACCGTGGCCGACACGCGTGGCGCGGCGCCGGCCTGCCGCGCCAGCACCAACTCCATCGGCGTCGTCGCGGGCCACGGGGGCTCGCCGGTCAGCCCCTCGTACAGAATCACGCCCAGGCTGAACAAGTCGTTCGACGGCAGCCCCACAGAGGTCTTCCCGCGCAGTTCCTGCGGCGCCAGATAATGGGCCTCACTCAGGGACAGCTTGAGCGACGCCACCTCGTCGTGATCGCTCAGGGCGCGCTCGAACCCGAGCAGCTTCACGCCCTCTTCGTCGTCCACGAGCACCCGCGACGGGGTGATCCGCCGGTGCACCATCCCCTGTCCGTGGGCGTAAACCAACGCCTCGCAAATCTGCTCCGCCACGTCGACTATCGTCTCCCAGGGCAGCCGTCCCCGGCGATCGAACAGCGTCCGCAGCGACTCGCCCTTGACCAACTCCATAGCCAGGTAGGGCAGGCCGTTGTCCATCGCCCCGCCGTACACGCGGGCGATCTTCGGATGCACCAATCGCTGGAGCCGCTTCACTTCGTCGCAAAACGCGTCGCCCGCCATCGGGCGGTTGACCAAATGCCGCGGCAGCAGCTTGACGGCCATCGCCATGTTGCGCTCGACGTGCACCCCGCGCAGCACATTGCTGTCGGCCGAGCCGCCCAGCGGCTCCTCCAGCGCAATCGGGCCAATACGACTAAGCAACATGACAGTTCAGAGGAACCACAGCGAACCTGGCGGCGTAGCCCCCCTCTTCCCTCGGGAGAGGGCTGGTGTAACGGCGCGCCCTCCTGCGGCTGCCGCCGGCTTCCCCAGCAACGCAAGCGCAGACCGCCCCCGCCGTGCAACCTCCGCCACCACACAAAATGCCCCTGCGCCCCTCAGTTTAGCCAGCCGGGGCGTGCAATTCGAGCGCGATGCGGGCCGCTCCGAGTGGCCGCGGCGCGCGAATTTGGCGCCCCGGCGCCTGCCGCTCGCCTTCAGCACGCCTGATATTGCGGCTGTTGATTGAGCACCTGGCTCTCGATCGACGTGAACGCCGCCGCCGCGGGCGAGAATTCCCCCCCCTCCGGGACGACCGCCACGTTGTGGCAATTCTGAAACAACAGCTGCACGCCGAAATGCCGTTCGACGGCCCGCCGAATCGCCGTCCCGGCGAGCATCCGCAGGAGTTGGCCTCGGGTTTCGTCGTCCATCGGACCCGAACCGTAGGACGCCAGCGCCGCCTCCCCAGTCTGCAACCGGCCCGCGAGACCCTCCACAATTCGCCACGCCTGCGGCAGGGATTGGCGAATCACCGTCACAAACTCGCGCTCCGACACGCGTCCGCGCTCGGCTTGCTCCACCATCGATGCAGGAACAGTCAGCGACATGGTCGTTGCTCCTAAGAGATTTCCGTACTGATCGGCAAGTGACTGGCGACGGCGCTCGCGCTCGCCGCGGCTCTCCGATCAATCTGCGCGCAGCCACAGCCGCAGTAAAGAGCATTTACCTGAATTCCGCCTTCGTTAGACGAAACGCGTCGGGCGGTCGTCGGCTTATCCCACTTGACCGCGGCCCGCGAGCAGAGCGTCGGCGCCAAGCCTCAACCCTGAATCGAGCTGATCCGCACGCGCGTGTAGACCGACCGGTGACCGGTCCGTACGCGGTACGTCTTCCGCTTGCGGAACTTTTGCACGACGAGCTTCTCGCCCTTCTCGGGCCCCAGCACTTCGGCGACCACGCTGGCGCCGCTCACCAGGGGCGCACCCAGCTTCAGGTCGCCGGCGCCGTCGCTCACCGCCAGCACGCGGTCGAACGTGATCGACTGGCCGGCCGGCGCATCGCGAAAGTCAATCGCCAGCTCCTGGCCCTCTTCCACCTTCAACTGCCGACCGCCGTCCGAAATGATCGCGTACATGGCGCTGTGCCCTGACTAGAGAATGTCGCCTGAAATCGAGCCCTGTAAGTTACCTGATCCGCCTCCCCACGTCGAGGGGCTGCGACGCGATCGCGACGCCGATGACCCTGTCGCCCGGGGGGTTCGGCCGTAATCTTTTCTCGTCCAGCAGGATACGGCCGAATCGAGCTGATAGTATGGAGAGCCTAAGCGAAGCAAGCCGACCAAAGTTCCGCGGGGGGCTTCGATGAATCTTTTCCGATTGGCGCCTGCCGTAGCGGTCTTGGCATCCGCGGTGCTTTCAGGCGCCCCCGCCCAAGCGTTCTTCCACCTCTGGCGGTTTACCGAAGTCTTCTCCGCCGCCAACGGCGACGTGCAGTTCATCGAGTTAGCTTCCAGCGGCACGAGCGAGACGGTCGCCGGAGGGGCGACGATCACTTCACTTGCCACGGGCAAGGTCTTTACGTTTCCGTCAAATCTCTCCGGCAGCACTCTCAACAAGCGGCTCCTGATCGCCACCAACGGCTTCGGCTCGTTGACTGGCGCCGTGACGCCGGATTTCACGTTGCCATCCACAGACTTCTTCGATCCCAGTGGCGACACTCTGACGTTATTTCAATTCCAGACAATAGACACGCGGTCATTGACTTCAGTGCCCGCCGACGGAGTCATGTCCCGCCATTTTCCGGCGAACACAGTAGGCGCCAATTCGCCAACGAACTTCAGCGGCGCCGTGGGATCGGTCAATGTGTCGCCGCCGACCCTGGCCGGCGACTTCAACGGCGACGGCGACGTTGACGGTCTGGATCTCGTCAAGTGGCAAGCCGACTTCGGCGTCACGGGCGGCTCGGACGCAGACGACGATCTCGATTCGGATGGCGCCGACTTTCTCATCTGGCAGCGCCAATTGGGTGAGTCCTCATCAACCCCGTTGGCAACGGCAGTGCCGGAACTCGACGCCTCCTCATTAGCAGCGGCTGGCCTAATGGCCGCTCTCGCGATGCCCCGGCCGCCATTGCGGAGGCGAACCAAAACTCGCACTTGTTGATTTGACGCCACGAACGCGGCAGCAGGATTTAGCGACGCCGGCGTCTCATGGCTTGCTTCCGAGCAAACGCCGTGAGGTATTGTCAACGATCACAAATCCCCCACCCGCACCTCGCGGCCGTTGGCATCCTCGCACTCGAACTTAAGGAACTCCGGCGACAAATCCTCGCGGCTCACGACGATCACCTGCACGCTGTGGTCGTCTTCCATCTTGAGCAGGTCGCGCCGCTTTTTGTTGTTGATGTACGCCGCCACTTCTTCCTCGACGGTCACCGTCACGCGCTTCACGTTCGGCTGCTGAGCGCACATGATCAGCTTGCGGACCACCTCGATCGCCATGCTCTCGGCGCTCTTCACCAGGCCCGAACCCGCGCACGCCGGGCACTCCTTGTACACGCTCCGCTTCAGGCTCGGCCGGATCCGCTGCCGCGTCATTTCGATGAGCCCAAACGGGCTGGTCCGGAGAATCTTCGTCCGAGCGCGGTCGCGCCGCACGGCGTCGCGCAGGGTGCGCTCGACGATCCGCCGATGCCGCTCTTTCCGCATGTCGATAAAGTCGTTGACGACCACGCCGCCCAGGTCGCGCAATCGCAGCTGCCGCGCAATCTCCCGGGCCGCGATCTGGTTGAGCGCAAACGCACTCTCCTCCGCCCCGCCGTCCGTGCGGAAGCTCCCGCTGTTCACGTCGATCGCCACCAGCGCCTCGGTTTGATCGATCACCAGCGACCCGCCGCCCCGCAGAGGCACTTTGCGCTGATTGATCCGTGCGATCTCCTCGTCCAGCTTGTACTTGTGAAACAACGGCTCCTTGCCCTCGTACAGTTGCAGCCGGCCCACGTACCGCGGCATCACGAACTGCAGAAAATCCTTCGCCCGCTCGTACGCCTCGGCCTGGTCGATGTAGATGCCGTCGACCTCGCCGGTGAAGATGTCGCGAATCGTGCGGATGATCATGTCGCTTTCTTCGTACACGTCGCACGGCGCCGGCGTCTTCTTGATCCGCCGCACGATCACCTTCCACAGCCGCACGAGGTACGCCAGGTCGCGCGAGAGCTCCTTCTTGGTCCGGTCGGTGCCGGCAGTGCGAACGATGAAGCCCAAACCCTTCGGCGGGTTCAGCTCCCGCAAAATGTCCCGAAGCCGGCGGCGGGCTTCGTCGTCCTCGATCTTCCGCGAGACGCCGATGCGGCCCAGCGCCGGCATCAGCACCAGGTACCGCCCGGGGATACTGATGTAGGTCGAGAGCGTCGGGCCCTTGGTGCCCATGCCCTCCTTGATGACCTGCACCAGCACTTCGTCGCCGCGGCGGAAGATATCCTGGATCGGCGGCTTGATTCGCGGCCGCACGCCGGGACGCACCCGCCGCGCCGCGGTGCGGCTGCCGCCCTGAGGGCGCCGCGACCGGCCGTTGTCTCCCACTTCTTCCAGGTCGTCGTCCTCCTCGCCGCCGCCCGCTTCGTCGTCGAGGTCGTCGTCGGCAATGTCCGCCGCCTGGTGGCCGTTGGGCAAAATCTCCTTGTCGGGATCGAACCCGGCCTGCCGGAAGTACTGCGGCTCGACGTCGCTAATGTGCAGAAAGCCGTTGCGGCCTACGCCAAAATCGACGAACGCCGCCTGGATGCTCGGCTCCAGGTTGACGATCTTCCCCTTGTAAATATTGCCCACATAGTTGTCCTGGCTGCTCCGCTCGATGTAGAGCTCTTCCAGGGTTCCGTCTTCGACGATCGCGATCCGGCACTCCTCCGGCTGCGCGACGTTGATCAGCATCTCCTGCTTCATGGATTGAACTTTCTATCTTTCGTCATGAGGGCGTCCGCGCGATCGCAACCGCGATCCAGCGCGACGCCAAGTTGTTTTGATTAAATCTTGCTGAATTGACCGGATCACAGGATGCTCAGGATCGACAGGATGGAAATCGTTCGGCTCTTATCCTGTCAATCCTGCCGATCCTGTCCATTCCAGCCCCCATCACACGGGAAACTCCGGAAACACCTTCCCCAATTCCTCTTTCAAATACGTCTTCACGTCGCGGGCCGATTCCAGCGTGCGGACCTGGTCCGCCACCTTTTGGCAATGCTCCAGCGACACGCTGCGGCACACGCGCTTCACCTCCGGCACGGCCGACGGCGTGACGCTCAGCGTCCGCAGCCCCAGCCCCACCAGCAGCATCGTGTACAGCGGATTGCCGCACATTTGCCCGCACATGCTGATCGGCTTCCCCGCCTTGGTCGCCGAATTGACCGCCATCTCGATCAGCCGAATCACCGACGGATCAGCCGCCGTGTACAAGCTGGCCACATCCTTGTTGCTGCGATCCACCGCCAACGTGTACTGGATGAGGTCGTTCGTCCCGATGCTGAAGAAGTCCACCTCGTCCACGAAGTGATCCATCATCAGCACGGCCGAGGGGACCTCGACCATCATCCCCACCTTAATGTTGCGATTGAACGCCGCGCTCTCTTCGTCGAGGTCCTCCATCGCATCGGCCAGCACGCTCTTGGCCGCCCGCAGCTCCAGCATCGTGGAGATCAACGGGAACATCACGCGGACGTCGCCCAGCGCGCTGGCCCGCAAGATGGCCCGCAACTGCACGCGAAACATGTCCCGGTTCCGCAGCGCCAGCCGGATGCTCCGCAGACCCAGGAATGGGTTGCGCTCGTCCTCGGGATCGGGCAGCATCCGCATCTTGTCGGCGCCCAAGTCGAGCGTGCGCATCACCACCGGCTTGTCGCGCATCGCCTCAGCCACTTCGCGATACGCGTCGTAGTGGGCTCCCTCCGGCGGGTCGTCGTCCCGGCCCAAGTACAAAAACTCCGTGCGGTACAGCCCGATGCCGTCGGCCCCGCGCTCCTCGCACTGCGTCACCTCGGCCGGGAACTCGATATTCCCCAACAGTTGAATCCGCACGCCGTCGGTCGTCTCCGCGGGCAGATCGCGGAGGGTCTCCAGCTTGGCGGCGAGCGACCGCTGCTCCTCGACCTCATGCCGGTAGCGAGCGAGCGTCTCTTCGTCCGGGTGGAGGATGATCAGCCCCTGGTCGCCGTCGATGATCAACGTGTCGCCGCCCGACACGTCGGTCAGAAACGCGCCCACGCCCACCACCGCCGGGATGCCAAGCCCCTCGGCGACGATCGCCGTGTGGCTCCCCGGCCCGCCCACCTCCGTGACCAGGCCCATCACGAACTGCGGATTGAGATTGGCCGTCTCGCTGGGCGTCAGGTTGTGGGCCAGCACGAGCACCGGGGAGGTGACCTGCGCCAATTCCTGCCGCGCCTTGCCCAGCAGGTTTCGCAGAATCCGCTTCTCGATGTCGAAGATGTCGTTGGCCCGCTCGGCCATGTACTCGCCTTCGAGCGACTGGAACACCTTGGCGTACTTGCGCAAGGCGCGGCTCACGGAGTACTCCGGCGAGTAGTGCCGGGTGCGGATCATGTCCTCGATCTCCTGCCGCAGCCGGCGATCGTGGAGCATCTGCAAGTGGGCGGAAAAGATCGCCGCGCAGTCGTCTCCCAGCTTCTGGGAAACCAATTCGCGGTTGCGCTCCACCTCGGCCGCCGCGGCGTTCATGCCGCGCTCCAGCCGCGCAAGCTCTTCCTCGACCGCGTCGCGCGGCAGGAATCGGCGGGGAATGCGAAACCCCTCGACGTCGACAATCAGGGCCTCGCCGATCGCCACTCCGGGCGACACCGCGATGCCTTGCAGGCGTTCCATAGCGCCCTCGCTGTGGGGGCGCCTCGACCACGAGCGGCGGCCAGCACGCTCCGAGGCGACCCACCGAAAGGCGGGACGCTCGGACCACGCGATCTTTCTCGACCACGGGAGTCGGTCGCTACGGAGAACGGCGCGGCGGCGAGGAGCCTACGCCGCTTACAGCGTTGGCCTCGTCTCGCAACTCGCGGCAGTGCGTCGTCAGATGACGTCGCATGGCAAATTCTCACTGATCGATCGCGTCTGTTCGCTTGCCGACCCGCTCGTAAGGCGGGGCGCACCATTAAACTCGTCAAATCTCATCCGCCAGGCGCGGCCCCGCTTGAGCGGGCCGCGAGCGCCGCGACCGACTTCGCCTCTCGCGAAGCCACGATACCGCGGCGCCCCTCACTGGCCTTGTGTCTCGTTACTCGCGAAGCCGTTCTCGACGAACCGGGCCAAACTCTCGATGGCCTCCGCGGCGTCGTCCCCGGCGGCTTCAAACTCAATCGTCACGCCCGGTTCCGCCGCCAGCGTCAGCACGTCGAAGATGCTCTTGGCGTCCACCCGAAGCGTGTCGCGAATCACGTCGATCTTGCACTGATATCGCAGCGCCAACTGCACGAGCAACTGCGCCGGCCGCATGTGCAGCCCCAGCGGATCCTTGTCCGGGATCACCACAGCGCGTCGAACAATCGGCGAATCATTCATGGGCTATCAGCTGTCGGCTGTCAGCGATCGGCCAGAAGCAAGTCTCCACTTCTCTCTGGCCGACAGCCGACAGCCGAGAGCCGACAGCCCCCGCCTCAGCCGCCAAACTGGTTGTTGTCGGCTTCCTCCAGCAGTTGCCACACGTCGCCGGGCTCCTTGCTCTGCTTGAGGAACCGGTAGAACGTGTCGTCGCGGAGCTGCCGCGAGATGTTCTCCAGCGCCCGCAGATGATCCCCCGGCCGATCCGGCGGCGAAATCAGCAAGAACAGCAGGTGCACCTTCTCGCCGTCGAGGCTGTCGAAGTCGACCCCCTCGTCGCTCACCGCCACAGCGCCCACCAGCTCATGCACGCTGGCGTGCTTGGTGTGCGGCACGGCCACGCCCCGGCCGATGCCGGTGCTGCCCAGCTCCTCGCGCTTGAGGATCGCCTCGACGATGCTCTCGAACTGATCCTGCTCGATCTTGCCCGCCTCCAGCAGCGAGGCGGCCATCGCGCGAATCACGTCGTCTTTGGCGTCGGCCTCGACGCCCGTGCGAATCGCGTCGCGGCTGACGAAATCGACAAACTTCATGCTCCAAGTGTCCTTCGCATTGATTGCCATAGTGGTCCACGATCAGCTCGGTGGGCCCCATGGCGCCGAACTGAGGCGCGTCGACCAAGCGAGCCGGAGTGTGCTGTCCTCGGGATAGTGAATGGAAGATGGGAATCAAACTCCCCGGCGACCTCGTGGCCGGCCGGGACAGCGCCATCGCACCCGGGGCTAAACCCCGGCCTCGGTTTCGTCCTCGTCGTCGACCAGGCTCGGCGCCACCTCGGCCGGTTCGGCGGCGCGCCGCACCTCGGGGTTGCGGTGTCGCTCTTGCACCCGCTCCTTGTACTTGCGGAGCTGCTGCTCGATTTTCTGCACGCAGGCGTCCAGCGCCCCCAGCAGGTTGTCGCCCTGTTCGTGGGCCACGAAATCGTGCTTGTGCTCGGCCGACACGTTCACGTCGACCCGGGGCTTCTGCGGGTCCTTCAGATCAACGGTGATCTCGATGGCCATCAGCCGATCGAAAATCCGCCCCAGTTTCTCCGCCCTGGCGCGAAGCTTCTCCTGCGTCGCCTCGCTCAAATGACCGTGCCGGGTCGAAATGCTCAATTGCACGTCATTCAGTCTCCTCAATCCAGGGCGGGTCATCGGCGGCGCCCCAGGACGACTCCGACGTTCGCTCGCCGTGCGGTCGCGGCAAGACCGTCATTCTAGCGGCCCAACCCCGAACCCACAAACGCACCCGCGGCAGCGTCCGGCAACTCCTGATTCCCCGCCCTAAGTCCAACCCCGCACGCTAGTATTGGCAATCGCAGCCTTGGGCTAAGCTGGATGACGGCCACTCCCTTTGGGGTGGCACGCCCTAAGGTCCGCCGCAGGGCGTGGAGCGTTACGAAGGGGACCACGCCCTGTGCAGACTTGGGCGCGCCACGCAGACCCTTCAGCCGCCGTACCCTGGCGAAATCGCCCATCGCGAGCATCCCATGATCCCCTCCGACGACGCCGTCGCCGCCCTCCGCGAAGCCCTGCGGGTTTCCCCCGACAACCTCCCCCTTCGCCGCCACCTCGCGGAGACGCTCCTCAAGCTCGGCCGGTTCGATGAGTCGGAGGCCGCTTACCGTGAGGGCCTCGCCGTCGCCCCGCACCAGGTCGACCTCAAGCTCGGCCTCGCCGCGGCGTATTACCAGCAGGAGAAAAACTCCGCGGCGCTCGTGATCGTTGAGGACCTCATCGAGCAGCGCGATCCCCCGGCGGGCGCCTACCTCGTGCACGCCAAGCTCCTCCTCCGCGCCGGCGAGCCCCAGCGCGCAGCTCACCAGTACCGCGAAGCGCTCGCCATCGATCCATCCGCGGGCGATCCCGACCTCGCTCGCGAACTCGGCATCCGCCCCGCCTCCGCCGACGCTGCTGACGACGACGAGGAGGTCGACGGCCGCCTCCGCCAGCGCGCCGGAGAGATACCCGGCGCCCCCGAGTTCGACGTCGAGCGTCCTGCCGTCACCTTCGAACAGGTCGGCGGCATGGATGCGGTCAAGGAAGAGATCCGCATGAAGATCATCATGCCGCTCTCTCACCCCGAGCTGTTCGAGGCCTACGGCAAGAAAGCGGGCGGCGGCATCCTGATGTACGGCCCGCCGGGGTGCGGCAAGACCTACCTCGCCCGCGCCACCGCCGGCGAAGTCAAAGCCGGCTTCCTCGCCGTCGGCATCAGCGATGTGCTCGACATGTGGATCGGCTCCAGCGAGAAAAACCTCCACGAGCTGTTCGAGCAGGCCCGCCGCAACAAGCCCTGCGTCCTGTTCTTCGACGAAGTCGACGCCCTCGGCGCCAGCCGCGCCGACATGCGACACACCGCCGGCCGGCACCTCATCAACCAGTTCCTTGCCGAGCTCGACGGAGTCGACGCCAACAACGACGGCGTGCTCATCCTCGCCGCCACGAACGCCCCCTGGCACCTCGACAACGCCTTCCGCCGCCCGGGCCGCTTCGACCGCATCCTGTTCATCCCGCCCCCCGACAGGGAAGCCCGCGCGTCGATCCTGCGGCTGATGCTCGCCGGCAAACCGTCCGACGGCGTCGACTTCGACGCCATCGCCAAGAAAACCGACGCCTTCTCGGGCGCCGATCTCAAAGCCGTCGTCGACGTGGCCGTCGAGTCGAAACTCCGCGACGCGATGAAATCCGGCAAGCTGGAACCGGTGCGCACCAAGGATCTCACGACCGCCGCCGCCCAGGTGAAACCGTCCACGCGCGAGTGGTTCGCCACAGCCCGCAACTACGCCCTCTACTCCAACCAAGGCGGCGTCTACGACGACATCCTGAAGTTTCTCAAGCTGTGACAAGAATCCCCCTCCCTCGAAGGGAGGGGCTAGGGGAGGGATTCCCGCCGCCGCAAGTTTCAAAAGAGGGCTCACACGTTTGCCTGGGTATTTGTCAGTCAACTCGCTCCTCGCTCCTCACTCAATGCTTGCCAACCCGCCCATCCTCCGCGCGATCCTCCTCCTCCAGCAGTCGCGGTTCGATCAGGCCGCCGACGAGCTCCGCCGCGCCCTCGCCGAATCGCCCCACGACGCCCACGCCCACGCGCTCTTGGCCGTCTGTCTCTCGCACCTCGACAAGCTTGACGACGCCCAGTCCGAAGCCGAGCAGGCGATCGTCCTCGCTCCCGACTGGGCCTACAGCCACTACTGCCGCTCGGTCGTCCTGGAGCACCGCAAGCGATTTAAAGAAGCCGAAGAGTCAGCCCGCGAAGCCGTGCGGCTCGACCCGTCCGACGCCGACAACTACGCTCGCCTCGCCGCCACGCTGTTCGCCCAGCGCAAGTGGCAGCCCACGCTGGAGGCGGCTCTCGAAGGCCTCGCCCACGACGCCGAGCACGCCGGCTGCTCCCACCTGCGGACGATGGCCCTGACCAACCTCAACCGTAAGGACGAGGCGATCCGCTCGGTCGACGCCTCGCTGGCCCGCGACCCGGACAACGCGCTGGCCCACACGAACAAGGGTTGGGCGCTGCTCCACCAAGGCCAGCCGCGCAAAGCCCTCGAACATTTCCGCGAAGCCGTGCGGCTCGACCCCACCTTCGAGTACGCTCGCTTGGGCCTTGTCGAAGCGCTCAAGGCCCACAACCCGATCTACCGCGTGATGCTGGCCTACTTCCTGTGGATGGCCCGTCTCTCCAGCCGCGCCCGTTGGGGAGTCATTCTCGGCGGCTACTTTGGCTACAAGATTCTCGGCGACATTGCCGAGAAGTCGCCGGCGCTCGCCCCGTGGATCTGGCCGCTCCTCATCGCGTATATCATCTTCGTCGCGCTCACGTGGTTCGCGATGCCGCTGTTCAACCTGCTCCTGCGGCTCAACCGCTTCGGCCGTCACGCCCTCTCGCGCGACCAGCGCGTCGCCGCCAACTGGTTCGCCCTGTGCCTCGTCGTTGCGCTCGCCGGCCTAGCGGCGATGTTCATCACGACGCTCGACGTCGGCGCGCCAACGATCATCTTCGCCATCGGCATGGCGCTGCCGCTGACGACGATCTACCATTGCGACCGCGGCTGGCCCCGCCGCGCGATGACCTACTTCGCCGCGACCATGGCCGTCGCCGGCGCCGCGATGGTCGCCGGCGCCGCCCTCGACGCCGTCTGGGCGCAGCAGGTGTTCCTCGCGTTCCTCATCGGCATCATCGCCACCCCCTGGATCGCCAACGCCCTGGTCGGCGTCACGCCGACGCGGTGAGCTCGGAATGTAGCAGGCATGCTCCGCATGCCGTCCGCCTGAACCAATGTGCCGCAAGCCGTCTCCCCACTTCAGGCCACGTCACGCAGAGTGTGCCTGCTACGATCCGCGATCTGCCGCCAGCTGCCAAAATCCCGGCGTGATTAACTCCGCGAGACTCCCGTCCACATCGCGAAAGTACACGCTCTGTGCCCCGCCGGGCCAAGTCACTTCGCTCTCGATGGCCACGCCCTCCGCCGCCAGGCGCGCTTTCCAGGCGCCCACGTCCTGCGCGTCGATGCTCAACGCGAAATGAGTCGGTCCGGAGCCCGCATGGCCAGGAATCGTCCCACCTGGGGCCTCAAACGCATCCGCCGTCGCGCCTTCCTTGAACAACAACAGCACGCTGCGATCCGCCACGTTCAGCGTAACGAGCCGTTCCGACTCCGCGAGCACGCCGAATCCGAATAGCCGGCGATAGAACTCCGCCGCCCGCGGCACGTCGTTAACGTAGAGCGCCGTTTCCAAAATCCCCTGCACGCTGGGCATCATTGTCGCTTCCCCTCCGCCCGTGCTAGCGCGGCTTCCTTCTCGGCTCGCTGCTCTCGCCCCATCCGGTCCATAGAGTCCGGGTTCTCGTCGCCGCCGATGCCATTGATCAACCCTTCGACAAGAAACCAACCGGCAGTCTTGGTGGCCTGACAACCTGTTGTGCACGTCACGAAAAAAATTGCCAAGATGACGAAGGCGGTCTTCATCGAATGCCTCCAAAAGGGAGGCCAATAGGTACGCATTGGCGACGAACCGGTCAATGGCACTCCCCGTCTCCGAAGGGTGGCCAAAAATCGCCCCTCGCAACCGCCGACTCACCGCGGGATAATTACGAGTAGTCGCTCGTCATTCGTAGAGGAACCGAATTCTTCGCAGATGACGCTGACCGGCGCAGAGGACACGGATGGGCCGGCATCCCCCCATCTGCGAACATCCGCGCCATCTGCGGATCAGATCTCCCGCAGCGCGCTGACGAATTGCTCTTTGACATCCCGATGCACAACATCCGAATCGCGCCCTCGGCGCGATTCCGCGGTTGCGCTCCGCCTTGGAGCACCCCTCTTGCTGCTCGCGAGCCGCTCAGCCCCGCAGGGCCGGGACGCGCCGCGGCAAACGAATGATCGGCGGCGGCCGCGCTCCGGTGCGGCGCAGCCTCTACATGGCAACGCTCGTCGCCACCAAGCACAATCGCCTCATCCGCAACCACTACCGGCACTTGATTGAGCGCGGCAAGGCGAAAATGACGGCGCTGGTCGCCTGCATGCGAAAGCTCCTGCTGATCCTCAATGCCATGATCAAGAATCAAACCCCTTGGAAAGAGGTCGTCGCCTCTTGAACTTCAAGACAGTCGCTACGGACTGCAGTCTCCAGCCTCACTCCCTACCGCGGCGCCCAACCCGTGGCCAGCCACTCGCGCGGCGTCAGGTCGCCCTTCTCCAGGCGGTCCCAGTAGAACCGGATCTCCCCTTTGCGCTTCGACGCGACGTGCTCGGGCCGATACCCGCCCAGCGAGGTCGTCCCCGTGATCTCGTTGATGTTGTACGAGGCCAGTACGCGGTATGAGAGATCCTCGTCGTCCAGCCAGTTGATCAGCCGCACCAGGGCGCCATCTTGCACTTCCTCCTTGGTCGTCCCCACGTCCTCGCTGTCGAAGCCCAACAGCATCTCCGTGAGGTCGCCCGCCGCCTTCTCGCCGAGCTGCACCGAAAGCGCGTCGAAGATCCGCTCGAGCGACTCCGGGTCGCGGGCCACCGCCGCCCGCAACGTCTCGACGCGCTCCTTCCACCGGGGTCGTTCGTTCATGTCCGACAGCGAGTTGACCAGCGGCTCGAACTCGCCGATATAAGCGGCGCTCTTCCCCGCTAGGCCCCGCACCTCGATCCGCTTGCCGCGGCGGGCCGGGTCGGTCAGCTCCAATAGCGGGATCGTCGCCGGCTGACCGGCGGCCAGCGCCTCCTCGACCACGTCGCGGGCCGACTCGTCCAGACCCGTGAGCGACTCGGAGTTGATCCAAGGGGGCAACTCAGCGATCGACTGCGGCGCAGAGTCGGCGCCGTCAATCGTCGTCCACGACGCCTCGCCCTCGGCCGACTGGCCCTCGCCGCCGTCGCCCCACTCGGCGCTGCCGGTGGTGAGGAAGTAGGAAACCTCCAGCGGATACGGCTCCTGCTGCGGATCGCGACCCGGCACAAACCGCCGCTCGACGTTGATCGCGATGCTCGACGAGGGACCCAGCGCGATCACGCGCGTTTCGTCGCCCAGCACCAGGGCGATGCGATTGCCCGAGGCGCCCGAGTTGAGGATCACCCGCCCAAAGGGGATCGCGAGGCCGAAGTCGGCCGCCGCGTCGCTGGCGGCTTCGGCGGCGGTCGTCAGCGTAATCTCGGTCCCGCCGCCGATGAACGCGTTCACGTCCTGGCCCAGCACCACGTGCGTGCGGAACGCGGGCAGCACCAGCAGCCGGTCGCCGGCGGCCAGCGCGCTGCGCGGGGGCAGCCGCAGCCAGGCGCTCGTCGCGGGATCGAACCGGAGCAGCAAGTCCTCGTTGCCGAGATAGGCCCCGAGTTGCCGCGGTTGGTCGTCGGCGACTTCAGCGTCGGCCGCTTCGCCTTCAGCGCCCTCGGGCGCTGCGGCAGCGGCAGGATCGGCCGCGGCGATGGCGCCGGGATCCGCGGCCACGGGCGGCGTCGCGACGGGGTCAACCGGCGGGCTGCCAAACGGATGGTCCGGCGATGCGGCGGCCGTGGCTTGCGGTTCGATGACGGCCGACTCCGTCGGACTAGGAATCGCCGGCGGCGTTCCAGGGTCGTCCGCAGTGCCAGCACCGACGTCGGACATCGGCTCCGTGACCGGCGTCGCCGGCTCGACGACGGGCGCCGTCTCAGCGACAACCGGCGGCACATCGACCGCCACAGGCGGCGCGGTCGTCTCTGCCGTCGGCTCGGCGCCGGCGGTGTCCTGATCGGCGCCTTGCTCGACTTCAGTCGCAGGCTCAGCCGGCGCCGCTTCGCTTGCCGTTGTTCTCGGATCGAACGCCGGCGCCGCGCCGCCGCCGTCCTCGTCGGCAGCCGCTTCGCCAGTCGTGGCGGGCGACTCGACCGGCGCCGCGGCGCCAATCTCGACGCCGGCGGTGAGCGCTTCCTCGTCGCCCATCTTGGCGAGCTCTTTGGGCGGCTCCGCGTCCTTGGTCGACATCACCAAATAGGTGACGACTCCGCCCAGCGCCGCCGCGAGCACCACGGCCGCGATTCGCCGCTTTTCGCCGCGGCGAATGCGAGCCGCCTCGCGCATATAGTCGGGCACCGCCGATTCGTCCGGATCGACCGCCGGCCGCCGCGCCGCTCGCAGGGGAGCCGACGGCGTCGCCGAGGCTGGTTCCAACGTCGGCGTCTTGTGCGCCGGCTCGATCCGCACCTGCTTGGCCTCGACCGGCGCGCTGTGCTGCACGATCTCGTACATTCGCTGCCGCATGTCGGCGTCCACCTCGGCCGGCTCGCCGAGCACGAGCGTCAGGATGTGGTGGCACGACACGGCCTCAGCCAGCAGCATGTCCGCGTTCGGCCCCGCTTCGAGGCAGCTTCGCTCGAACTCGGCGACGTCGTCCGGCGAGAGAATGCTGTCGAGGTACTCGGCCGCGGTGTTCGCGTCGAGATTGCGGTCGCCGCCGTGCAGGTCTTCGGACTCGCCGGCCAACGGCTCAGGCGCCGACAGCCGCAGCCGTCGCACGGCGTCACGCGACCGATGGATGAGCTCCGTGGCGAACGGACTCGCTTCGATCTTGCGACCCAGTTCCTCCTGGTCGCTCGGATCGAGCATGTCGTCCATGTAAGCCAGCAACGTACGAAGCGTAAGACGCATAACCAACCCCGGGCCAGGGCGTAGTGGAAACAGTTAGCCGCGACGCGGCAGCGGAGCGCTCGCCCGCCAACTGAGTTAGTGCCCATCTCGGCATCCGTTCGTGCAGGAAAATCGCCCCACAGCGAAGTTTCAGCGGTTTGCCGCCAAGACGCGCCGTGTTGGACGACGAACTGCTGCCGTCGGGGCCGGCGCAGCGGGCGCGGTTGAGAACGCACGCATGGCCCGCCCCGGCAGGGCGATCAGCACAAACAGCGACGCCGTGAGCTGGAACGTCGCCACGAGCCCCGGGTGAATCGCGTGGAAAACAGTCTGCTCGTTGGGCGCCACCGCGGCTCGCGACTCCCAACCGTCCGTCGTCCGAACCCATCCGACGCGCGACTGCGGGTCGCCGGCCGCAAGCTCCGCGCGGTTGATCCAGCCGCTGATCGCGGCAACGGTGAGGATGACGAGCAGGTTGCGTCGCACGGCGCGGAACTCGCTAGAGCCAGGAAGAGGAACCAACGTGGTTCGTGGCCAATGGCTTATCGCAACGACCGTGCCTGGGCTCGTTGCAGTGACCCGGCGGAACGACGGCAGATCACGAAAACGTCGAGGATTTGGCGACGAAACGGCATCGCATCGCGCGCCAGGGAACGGCTGCGATCAGACGCCCGCGTTGCCTGGCCGCATCACGCGCCGCAAACGGCGTGGCGAAAAGTCAACGTCAATGTCGACGGCGATGCGGCTCCGCATCCCTGGCATGCAACTGGCCCTCCCTGCGGCTAATCGCGCGGCAGCGGCTGCCTTGTCCGGCGGCGTTCCGCGGAGGTCGAGACTCCCACGGCGGGTTACGGCGATCCGCATGCGGCGCGGCCGCGCGGCGGTCGCGCTGGCTGCCTCGGCGCCGCCAAAGTTTTTGGAGTCGGAGTGCGCGGCATTTCCGTGCGACTCTAGCAATCGTTCGTTACCGCTTGAGCCGTCGCGAGTTAGGATGCGATCTCACGCGCGCCGCCGACCTGGCCACGAATTGCGTGTAGAATTAGGGAGCTTTTCGCGATGCGGCCTAAGTCGCCGCCGATTGAACGATTCCGACTTTACCAGTTTTTTTGGTCCGCCGTTTGCACCGCCCTGCAACTGCTTTGGCCCGATCGGGCCGTTGTGCAGAATGTGGGGTGCGACCGTGGAACGGGCGGCGATCGAACAACTTCCTGGCTTGATTGGCATGGCGACGAAAGTGCGCGTGCAATTGCAGCGGACCTGCGTCGAAGCCGAGGGGTTCCTCGAGCTGGGGATGCCGTCGCACGCACTCCGCACGTTGCAGCGCCGCGGGCCATTGGTTCATGGTGACGCGCGCGGCTGCCACCTGATGGGCGAAGCGCTCCGCGAGTTGCGGCGCTATCGCGAAGCGGTGTATCCGCTGCGGCGCTGCCTGGAACTCATCCCCGATGACACGCAGGTGTGCTTGGCGCTAGGGTGGTGCTACAAGCGCACCGGTTGTTTGGACGACGCCATTACGGTGCTGGAGCACGCCGTGCGCGTGGAGCCCGGCGAGGCGCTGCTGCATTACAACCTGGCGTGCTATTGCAGCCTGGCCCGCAACCGCCGGCGAGCGCTACAGCACTTGGCGTACGCTCTGGAAATCGACGGCAACTATCGCGACATGGTCGCCGACGAAGCGGACTTCGATCCCATTCGCGACGACCCGTTGTTCCAGAGCCTGACCAGCGCATTGGGCTAGGGCTCCTCAGCGCTCACTCGCAATAAGCAAAAAAAGAGCCCCGACCAAGCTTGGTCGGGGCTCTTCGCGTTGAGGCGAACGCCACTTCGTTTGGTAGCCCAATGGCTAGTAGTTAAACTCGGCGCCGGCTTGCAGGCCGTGGAGGATCATCGAGCCGTTGGAGTTCACGTACTGCGACATCTGCGAGCTGCCGAGAAACGCCACCGGCGTCTGGTCGGTGGCCAGCGCGATGCCCGTGATGCCAATGGCCCGCCAGCCGCCGTACAGCCGCCACCGGCAAGATGCCTGGTAGCTGACTCCGAGGCGGAGTTCGCCGAGCATCGCCACGTCGGTCTTGCTGGCATTGACGGTGCCGAACTGCTCGCCCGTGACAGTGTAGCTCACCAGACCTGTCGGCGAGTTGAAGTACTGGCGGACATCGACGTCGTTGCCATACAGGCCGAACAGCGTGTTGACGTGCAGGCCCCACTTGCAGCCGATGCGATACATGCCGTTGCAGCCGACCTGGCCGCCGAAGAAATTGTTCTCAACATTCGACCAGTAGTCGAGATACCCGTCGTTGGGAGCCGCGGTGCTAGTATTGTCGAAGTCGACGCCGAAGCTGAACGCCTCGTCGATTTGCAGCCAGCGGAAGCCGCACACGCCAGTGCACGAGAACCGCGAACCGAGGCGCGGCCCGCAACCATACCCGGTGGCGCAGGCGTCGCCGTCGCAGCCGCCGGCGTCGCACCCCGGACCGCAGGCCATGCTGTACGAGGCCGGCCCACAGCCGCCGCCGCACACGCCTAGCCGCAGCAAGTTGATTTCCACGTTGTGGACTTCCAGGTTGCTGCGAACGCGGGCGAGTCGCACTTCGATGTCGACCGTCTCCTGGGTCGGCGGAGCGTGATCCCAATACTCATTCACCGGACGGGCGCCCAAGCCGTTGTCGTACATCAGGCCGTACATCGGCATCATCGTGTACGTGCGGATCGTGCCCTGGTCGACGTACTGGGCGTAGGCGTCGTCCTCGAACAACGTCCAGTAGGCGCCCTCGAGTCCCCACCGCGGCCCGCACGAGCAAGAACAATCACACGGATCGACCGGCCCGCAGCCGAACGTGCGTCCCAAGCGGAACTCGACGCCGCCCTGGAAGCCGATGTCGGCGTCGCGGGTATTGAGCACCACGTTGGGGGGGAAGGTGGGGTAGGACTCCGGCGGCATGTCAGGCGCCGTGAACACCAACGGGTACTTGTTGCTGTTGTCGCGGTCCATGAGCAGGCCGTAGACGCCGCCGAACCAGTAGCCGCAGCCGGCGTGCTTGCCGAGCGCGCCGCCCATGCCGCCGTAAGTCGAGTACGTGTTGCAGGCGCCGCTCGTGTCGCAAGCTCCGTAGGCGCTGCCGGTGTTGCACGTGTTGCAGTTCGCCCCGGGGTACGACTCATACCCGCCGCCGGGAGCGTAGCCCATGCCGGGGCTCGCGGCGGGGTAGCTCTCGGGCATCGCCTGCGGCTGGACGGGATACTCGCCGCTGGGCACCACGCCCGGACCCACCGACTCAGCCGGCGGCGTCAGCGAGAGGTTCTCGCCCGTCGCGGGCGTCGGCGTGGCGCCCTGGAACACCATCGCAACTCGCGGCGCGGCCGAACCATAATTCTGCGGCTGGGCGTAGTTCTGCGGCTGAGCGTAAACAACCTGTGACTGCGGGACGGCTGCCTGCGCTGCTGCGTACCCTGCATACGCGCCCTGTGCCGCATACTGCGGCTGCGTCGGTTGCTGCGCCGTGACGTAGGGATTCACCTGCGTCGGGATGGCGGCATAGGCGTTGTTCTGAACCTGGCTGGCCGCGTAGGGGTTGCTCTGAACCTGACTCGCGGCGTACTGAGGCTGCCCGGCGCTATACGGCGCGTATTGGGCACGGGCCTGGCTGGTGAGCCCGAGCGTCGCCAAAGCGGCCGACGCAGCGAGCCATCCTCGCCCGCGGTGCGTAAGAATTCGCATGTCGCACGATCTCCTTGTGCTGTGTGTTCGGCGTGCCATTCCGCGCGGCGGCGACGCGCTGATGGGTCGTCAGCGGCGAAGCGCGGCTCGCCTGGGTCGAGGCGGCGCGGAATGGGTCGTCAGCAGTCTTGGGGCGATTCGACCCCTAAGACCCCATCGACCGGCACAGGCGGCCGAGTTCGACTGCGACGCGGGAAGCGCACAGATGTTTTTTTGGGTGCAAGCGGTGCGACCCGTACAACCGTGCGCGCTTGCCACGCGGAGAGTTCCGCAGGCGGAAGAGTTTGCCTAACCCGCTTAGCCCCCGGTCAATGACCGGGGGTTTCGTGCTCAGGCCGCGGCCGCGATTGCGGCGCCCTGCCGGACATAGAGTGCTAGCACTTCGTCGGCCAACGCTTGATAGTCCTCGGCGCCGGCCGATTGCGGAGCGTAGCGGAAGATCGACTGCTCGAAGCTGGGCGCCTCGGCCAGGCGGATGTTGCGGCGGATGCGCGCCTCGAACAGGTGCACGTCTTGCCACGCTTGCTTGCGCCCGGCGTCGCCGAAGAATGATTCGACGTCGGCGCTCACCTCGGCGGCCAGCCGCGTGCCCGACTCGAACAGGCAGAGCACGACCCCGGCAAGCCGCAGCCGGTCGTTAAGCCGCCGCCGGACAAGATCGATGGTCTGCAGCAGCTTACTCAAGCCGTGCAGCGCGAGGTAATGGGGCTGCAGGGGCAGGAGTACGTCGTCGACGGCCGCCAGGGCGTTGATCGTGAGGATGCCCAGCGAAGGCGGGCAGTCGATGAGTACAAGATCGAACTCCGGGGCGCCGGGCGCCGCAAGGGCCTCGGTCAGCGCGTCGCGGAGGATCAACTCGCGACCGACGACGCCCGCCAGCTCCACCTCGGCCGCAGCGAGGTCGATGTGCGACGGCGCCACCCACAGGTTGGGCTCGGCCGATTGCCACGTTTCGGCCAGCGCCCGGTTGCCCGTCAGCACTTCGTAAACATTCGGCGGCTGCTGATTCGGCCCGAGCCCAAGGTGCAGCGACGCGTGCGCCTGCGGATCGAGGTCGATCAGCCCCACGCGGCTGCCGCGCGCGGCCAGCGCGGCGCTGAGATTGACCGCGGTGGTCGTTTTGCCGACGCCGCCCTTCTGATTGATGATCGCAACGGAACGCATGAGTGCAGGCCAAGTCGGGGTGACCGCCGGTCGTGCTATCGGGCCGCGGAGTATAGAAGCGCCTCGCCGTGCGCTCCAGGGCATCTCCGGCGGATGCTAGCGAGGCGCATCGGCGGGCGAATCGGCAAACTCGACGCCCACTTCGGCAAGATATGCCAGCAGCACGGGACCAAGGCGAGGGCAACGAAGAACGTCGACCGTCGGTTCGGCGGCGCTGGCGTCGACGACACGGCCGAGCTGTTGGAAGTCGCTGGCGAACAGCACCTCGAGTTTTGCGTTGCCGCGGGAGAATCGCATCGCGTACGTCCAGGCGTCGCCGTCGCCGAGCGGTTCGTGGCGGCGTTTCTCCCACACAAAGTTGGCGTCGTACGTGAGCGAGTGCCGCAAGTGGACGAGCCCCTTCTTGTCAGTCAAATCGATCTCACGAACCGTTTCACGTTTCGCGACGCCAGCGGCGTCTGGCTCGCCCAATTCCAGGAGCGTGACCTCCGAGTTGCCGACGAGGAGACTCGCGTTCTGACGGCCCCAAAACTCCGCGGCCAGTCGCGATTGCTGGTAGTTGTACCACCACGCCCCGCCAGCCATCGCGAACCCGATGGCGAAGGTGGAGAGCACGAGCAATTTCCCAGCAACTTGCATGAGGAGTAAGGAGTCGGTTGGGGTGAAACGATCAGCCGAAGGTGACAGCCGCCGGCAGGAAGCCGGCGGGATGCCGCGCACGGTTCTCAACCATGCCCCGTCGGTCTTCCGGCCGCGGCTAGGAGCAGAGGTCTGCGGGGGTTCTGAGGCTTTTCGCCCGCGTCCAGCCAAGTATACTGGCACATTCGATCCGCGACATTGCCCCGAGTTCCCCGCCGCCGCCAATCATGCCGGACACGTACGATCCTTATCGCGAAGCGCTCGTCATGGAAACCGAGACGGAGTGGCCCGAAGAGTTAGCCGCCGTCGACCGCGCGGAACGCGCGCGAATCTCGCTGGCGCTGCATAGCGCTCCCGATCAAGCGGTGCATTTGGAATACGTTCGCACGCACACCGGTTTTTGCCGCAAGATCGTCGTGACCCCGGACGACGTTTCGCGCGTGTCGTCCTAAGCGAGGACAAGCCCGTGGCCAGCGACGTCGAAACCGTGCGCGTGTCTCTGGCTGAGCGGAGCTACGACATTGCGATCGGCAGCGGCGCGCTGGACCTGTTACCCGAGTTTCTACGCTCTCGGTCCCAGTCCGACCACGTGGCGATCGTCACGGACGTGACGGTCGACGAGCTGTACGCCGACGCGGCGGGCGACCGCCTGGTCGAGGAGGGCTGGGAAGTCGACATTCTCGTGGTCGACCCCGGCGAAACGACCAAGAGCACCGAAGTCGCCGACGACCTGTGGAAGGCCCTGCTCGCCGAGGGGGCCGACAGGCAATCGCTCGTCGTGGCGATCGGCGGCGGCGTCGTCGGCGACCTCGCCGGGTTTGTCGCCGCCACGTTCGCTCGCGGACTCGACTTTTTCCAAATACCCACAACGCTGTTGGCCCAGGTCGACAGTTCGGTTGGCGGCAAGGTGGGGGTCAACCTGCCCGGCGCCAAGAATATGGTGGGGGCCTTCTGGCAGCCCCGCGGCGTACTTGTGGACGTCGACGTGCTCCAATCGCTACCCGACCGCGAGTATCGCGCCGGGCTGGCCGAGGTGGTCAAGTATGGCGTCATCCTCGACGCCGATTTCTTCGCGTATCTGGAATCCCACGTCAACGCTATCAACGCCAAAGATCCCGCGGCATTGACGCACATTGTCCACCGATCCTGCCGGTTGAAAGCCGACATTGTCGAGCAGGATGAACGAGAGACCACCGGATTGAGAGCGTGCTTGAACTATGGGCACACCTACGCCCATGCCTTCGAGGCCCTGGGCGACTACGCGGCGTTGCTCCACGGTGAGGCCGTCGCCGCGGGAATGCGGTGCGCCGCGCGATTGGCCTCCCGATTGGGTCGGCTCGACGCCGTGGCCGTCAAGCAACAAGACGCTTTGCTGGCGGCGCTGGGCTTGCTCCGCGACCCGCCGACGATCGACGCCGACGAACTGCTCCGGGTCATGCATCGCGACAAGAAAGTGTCCGCCGGCAAGCTGCGGTTTATCCTGCCCGATCAGATCGGCCGCGTTGCGCTGGTCGACGACGTCCCCGACAACTTGGTTCTGGCGGCGCTGGAGATGTGACCGTGGCCGGCGACGAGATCAACGCCGGCGCGACGCTGAACGAGGCCGACCGGGCGGAGATCTTGTTGGCGCTTACGCCTGAGGTGGGCCCCGTGTTGCGCGGCCGGTTGCTGGAGCGATTCGGCGACGCCGGGCAGGTGATCGCCGCCTCCGAGGCTGAGCTGCAACAAGTCCAGGGCATCGGTCCAAAGATTTCGCAGCGGATCGTCAACGCCCGCCACGAAGTGCAACTCGACGCCCAGCTCGCCCTAGTTCGCGAGCATGGCCTCGGACTATTGCTGCCGAGCCGCGACGAGTACCCGCGGTTGCTGAAGGAAATCCCTGACCCGCCCGGCGTGCTGTTTGTTCGCGGCGCGATCGAGCCCGCAGACGCCATGGCGGTCGCCATCGTCGGCACACGGCGCGCCACGCACTACGGCAAGCAACAGGCCGAACGCCTGGCCGCGGGTTTGGCCCGCACGGGCGTTACGGTGGTGAGCGGCCTGGCTCGCGGCATCGATGCGGCGGCGCATCGCGGCGCCCTGGCGGCCGGCGGTCGCACAATCGCGGTGCTCGCCAGCGGCGTGCTCAACGTGTTCCCGCCCGAGCATGAAAAACTTGCCGACGAGGTCGTCGCCCACGGCGCCGTCGTGAGCGAGGCGGCGCCAACCATGCCGCCGCTCAGCGGCATGTTCCCGCAGCGCAACCGCATCATCAGTGGGCTGAGCCTGGGCGCGATCATCGTCGAGGCGGCGGATCGCAGCGGCGCCCTCATCACGGCCCGCCACGCGATGGAACAAGGCCGCGAGGTGTTCGCCGTGCCCGGGCAGGTCGACAGCCCGGCGTCGTCCGGTCCGCACCGGCTGCTCCGCGATGGGGCGAAGTTGGTCACTTGCGTCGACGACGTGCTGGAAGAATTAGGCCACCTGCCCGCGGCAGCGCCTGATCAGCGCGGCGGGTCAATCCGCGCCGCCGCCGAACTCAAACTCAACGACCTGGAGCACGCCGTGCTGCAGGCGATTGACCCCGCGGGGTCGATGCTCGACGAGGTGGCCGTCGCGTGCAAGCTACCCATCCACCGTGTGCTATCGACAGTGAGCGTGTTGGAATCGCGACGGCTCGTCCGAAAAATCGGCGGCAACCGCATCGTGCGCGTGTGAGCGACCGCCGGGGCCGCCCTCAGAATCGCCGGCCGAAGAAGCCGCTGAACACGACCCATCGGGCCATCTCGCGCGAGGTGACGAGCGGTCCCGGCACGCGGTAATCCGTGCGGCGCGTGGCTGCCCCCGCCTGATGGCTGGGAAAATAATTGCGGAGATTTCGTATCGAGGCCTGCTCCATCGCGTAGCGACGCATGCGATCCTGGTCGGCAACGATGCTGGAGCGCGTCGCAACGAGAAGCTGGTTCTGATACTGGGACGCTTGATGCAACGCCATCAATCGGGCGCGCTGGTCGATCAGGCTGAGCATCAACCGCACGATGTCTTGCGGCGAGAGCGTCGCAGCGCCGACGGCCAACTGTTCCTGTTGTTCCTCGGTCAGCACCGAATCGAGCGTGCGGTAGTGCCAAAAGAATTTGTTGGCGGCTTGCCACTCCAGACTCCGCATCAGTTCCCGCTGCGCGTCGGTCTGCTGCACGAAGGCGTCGAGCGACGCCGGGGCGAGGGATTCGACGTGCGCGCGAAGCGCCGCAACGTCTTCTGGACGATAAAGCACGTGCCCGATTAGCTCCTCGTCGATCCATCGGAGCATCGCTTGGAGTTGCTGCTGCGGATTGAGTTCGATCGTAGGCGCCGCGACTGGCGGCTCATCGGGCGTCGGCGGCGTCTGGCTCCAGGCACGAGGGACGACGGCGAGTGCCGCAATGAGTCCGATCGTCCCGATCCGCAACAGGCGGTGGCAAGCATTCCGTGGCTGCGAATACGTCGGGGAATTGAACATCTTGTGGTCCCGAAACTTCAGCGACGTGCGGAGGCGACGACGAAACACGGCAGTGGCGCCAACGGAGCTCGTGGGGAATTCTTGCCGAACGAACGCCGCGAAACAAGCTGAAGGCCGGGCAATCAGATTGGTCCGCCGAGGCCACACCGCATCGCGGTCAGTTAGCGAGCGCGACACTCCGGCGTCACGCAGCACCTGCAATTATCGGGCACTTGCTTCGTGAACAACTTCGACCAACGCCCGCACATTGTCGACAGGCGTCTGTTGCAGAACGCCATGGCCCAGATTGAAGATGTGGCCCGGGCGTCCGCCGGCCGCGGCGAGGATCGCGCGGGCCTGTTCGGCAATGTCGTCGCGGTCGGCCAGCAGCACGGCCGGATCGAGATTGCCCTGCACGGCACGGGAGTCGCCGACGGCTTGCCAACCCTCGGCCAAACTGACGCGCCAGTCGAGCCCGATCACATCGCCGCCAGCCTCCGCCATGAGCGGCAAGAGTGCCGGGTTTCCCGTGCCAAAGTGGATCAGCGGCGTCCCCGGCGTCAGTCCCGCGGCGACCATTCGTACGTAGGGAAGGACAAACTGGCGATAATCGGCCGGCGCCAGGCAGCCGACCCAACTGTCGAACAACTGCACGGCTTGCGCGCCCGCGGCGATCTGTCCGTTCAGATAGCGGATGATCGTGCGGGCGAGTCGCTCCATCAGTTCGCGCCACGCGACCGGGGCGCGGTACATGAGCGTCTTGGTGTGCAGAAAGTCGCGGCTAGCGCCCCCTTCGATCGCATAGCTGGCAAGCGTGAACGGCGCGCCCGCAAAACCGATCAGCGGGATGTGTTCCGGCAGGTCGCGCCGCGTCTGGGCGACCGTCTCGAAGACGAAATGCAGAGCGTCGACGCTTTCAAGTTCAACCACGCGATCAACGTCGCCCGATCCGCGCACGGGATTGTGGATCACCGGGCCCTCGCCGGCGGCGAACTCCAGCTCCATCCCCATCGGTTCGAGGATCGGCAGCAAGTCGGAGAAAATGATCGCTGCATCGACGCCCAGCCGTTCGACGGCCGTGCACATCACTTCGCTGGAGAGCTGGGGATTCTTGCACAGCTCGAGGAACGTGGTCTTCGCGCGGATGGCGCGGTACTCGGGCATGTAACGCCCGGCTTGCCGCATGAGCCAAACGGGCGTGTAGCGCGTCGGCTCGCGACGGCAGGCGCGTAAGAAGGGGCTGTCGCGCCACGCCGGCGACCCTTGTGGGCCTGACCCGCTTGAACGCGCCGCGATGACGCGGATCGACGGCGCCGCGCGCTTGCGGCTGAGCAGCTCTTTGGCATTGGCCGCCGCCTCGCTCACCAGATGCCCAAGTTTGGGATGCGACGGCTCGACGTCGACGGTCAGCCCATGGCCGACGAGCATTTCGCTGGTCGTCGGTCCCACCGACGCCACGACGGCGCGTGCTAAGCCCTCGCGGACCGGTTCTTCCTGTCCCATCTCGCGCGCCACGCGCAACAGGTGCACGACTTGCTGCGCGGAGGTGAACATGACGACATCGACGGCGCCAGCGGCCAATCGATCGACATTGGCCCGCAACGGACCGGCGTCCTCGGGCAAGTCCCAGCGGTACACCTTGAACGGTTCGACCGCGGCGCCGCGCGCCTCGAGTCCCGCCACCAGGCTTACATTCGGCATGCCGTATTCCTGTACGGCGACGGTCAAGTTGGTCACCGGCAGGCGGGCGTCGATCGCGGCGAGCACTTCGCGCCACGTGTTCGGCTCGGGTACGATCACCGTCGGGACGATGTTCAACTCCTTGAGCACGGCCAATGGCTTAGGCCCGCGGACGATCGTCTTCACGTCGGACAGGGCATTGAGAAACCGCTGCCGGTCGACGCGGCGTTCAACGCGGGCCAGCATCTCGCGCGCGCCCACGCCGGTTAGCAGGATCACGACGTCGATCTGGCCGGTGATCAGCCGGTGGGCGAAGTCGACGACCGAGCCGTCGGCCTCGACCGGCACTTCGCGCATCGACGGACTCACCAACGGCACGCCGCCGAACCGCTCGATCATCCGCGCCGTTTCGTCGGCGCGGCGGCTCTCGAACGACGCCACGCGCAAGTTGTCGAATGATGGAGCGGGCGAAGTCATCACGTTGTCTCGATCGTTCAGATGGCGGCGCGACCACAAGCGGCTTTCGATTCTACCACAGCGGACGCCGCGAGCGCGGCGCCGCCGCCGTGTATGATTATTCGCCGCCATTGCGAATTTGCCGTCGACGCCATTGGCTCCGCAACTCCAAAGAAATCCGTGGCCGCAACGGGCGACGCGCCGATTGTCAATTCCCCGATTGGCGTGCGCCGAAAAAATGGGCGCGACCACAAGATGGCGCGTCGCAAAAAATCTTGCTTGACACCGCGCGGCAACTTCGCAAAATGTCGCAAGGTTCGCACAGGAAGTTGGTGATGCAACTCTCCTCGCGCCGCGTGATGGATTGGACGAGCGCGGCTTGATTGTCGATAGACTGCGATCGCGTCGCGGGTCGATTCCGGAGCGCGGTCGCGATACGCGAATGCGTACAAAATGGGGCTGTCACACGGCCTCGCTGTGCGCGAAGGGCGACAATCAAGCGCGCTGTGCCTAGCGCCGCGTCAGAGTCGTATTCGGCGGGCCAACTCACAGGATGCCTGACGAACCTCTCGAACAGCTCGTGCGGTGATTGCAAAATCCACCGTGCCGGCAAGGAGCGTCGTTGTCAGCCCCTCTTTGCGGCGGGGCTGTGCGCGACGACGATGGTCTTGGGGGGCGACGACTGACCGGAGCGACAGTCGGCGAGCAATCGCGCACTGGATGGCCCCTCCACTTTTTTGGATTGCCCCGCGCATGAGACGGCGGGGCGCGCCTGCGTTGTCGCGCCATGGCCGCTTGTCTGATTGCCCTGGGGTCGAATCTTGGCGATCGGGCGGCCCATCTGCGGCAAGCGGTCGACCAACTCGCCAGAACGCCGCACACGCGGCTCGTGGCTCGCAGCCCGTGGCACGAGACATCGCCGATCGGCGGACCCGCGGGGCAGGAGGCGTTTCTCAACGGCGCCGCGCTCGTGTCGACCGCGCTGGCGCCGCCGGCCCTGATGGTCGAGCTCCTTTGCGTGGAATCGTCGCTCCACCGCGTGCGAACCGAGCGGTGGGGCGCCCGCACGATCGACCTCGACGTCCTGCTCTACGACGAGTTGACATACCAATCCGCGGAGCTGACGATTCCGCACCCGCGGATGCACTATCGCCGCTTCGTGCTCGAGCCCGCCGTCCAGGTCGCGCCGTGGATGGTGCACCCTGGCAGCGGCTGGACCGTCGCCCAATTGCTCGATCAGCTCAATCGGGGCGCCGACGTGGCGGCAATCGCCGCCGCCGATCCACGCCTGGCCGAGCAGCTGGCGGCACAAATTGTGGAGCGATTGGAACTGTCCCAAGGCGACGATTCGATCCAAGTCGTCCGCTGGCCCGGCGAGGGCTCGCCGGCGGGCGTGCCGCGGCCCAAGTTGCTGCTCGCCGTCGGCGACGCGACTGGCGGGAACGAACCGGCGACGCGTACAATGCTCCATCTGCCGACGACCGGGCCCGTCGCGTGGTTAACGCCGGGGGCGACCGAGGCGTTGCTGGGCGACGCACTGGCTGCGTTGGCGTCGGTCCGGCCTGCGTTCGCGCCTCGCGGCGACGATTGATTTCCCTCCTCCCGCGCTTCGTTGGCTCGCGCCCGTGCCTTCAACGATGACCCGTTCCTTGCAGTTGATCGCCCGTGGCGGCGAGATGCGCGCGGCCGTTCGCGACGCCCAGGCGGCCGGTCAGACCGTCGGGTTCGTGCCCACGATGGGGGCCCTCCATGAGGGGCATCTCAGCCTCGTCGATGCGGCCCGGGCGGAGTGCGACCGCGTCGCGGCGAGCATTTTCGTCAATCCCACGCAGTTTGGCGCCGGCGAGGATTACGCGCGCTATCCGCGGCCGTTGGACCGCGACCTCGAACTGCTCGCGAGCCGTGGGTGCGACTGGGCGTTCGTCCCCGAAGCCGCGGAGATTTATCCGCCGGGGTTTGACTCGTTCGTCGAGGTGGGCGCCGTCGCCAGGCCGTGGGAAGGCGCCGCTCGGCCGGGACACTTTCGCGGCGTCGCCACCGTGGTGCTGAAGCTCTTCCAACTCGTGCCCGCCGACCGGGCGTACTTTGGTCGTAAGGATTACCAGCAGACGCTGGTCGTCCAGCGGATGGTTGCGGACTTCCACGTGCCTCTCGAGGTTCGCGTTTGCCCGATTGTCCGCGATCACGATGGCCTGGCGCTCAGCTCTCGCAACGTGTACTTGAACACCGACGAGCGACGCCGTGCGCTGGCGTTGCAACAATCGCTAGCGCTGGCGGCTGAGATGTTCGCGGCCGGTGAGAAGTCCGTCGACGCGATCCGACGTAAAATGCTAGCAATGATCGCCGTCGTGGGGGGCGTCGAGGTCGAGTACATCGCGTTCCTGCGGGACGGAACCATTGACGAGGCGCCGAGCATCGACGGGCCCACGACCGTCGCCGTGGCCGCCCGCGTAGGCCGAACGCGGTTGATCGACAACCAGCGCATCGGCTAGGGTTGCGAGCGACGCTCACGAGACTGGATTCTCCGGTTCTCTCCCTCTAGCGGGGAGGGCTTGGGAGGGGCGGCCCCGCCATCGATACACAATCAACACGTCATCACCCCTAACCCCTCCCCATCAAGGGGAGGGGAACAGAGGGCAACATTTGCTTTGCCATGTGCTCTGAATTATTGCGCATCCCGATCACTTGGAACGGCGTGCCGATCTTCGGATTTGGCGTCGTGCTGCTGGCGTGGTTGGGCGTGGGCGTCTGGGCGCTGGCGACGACCGCAAGGCAAGTCGGCTGGAAGGAGTCGCTCAAGGCCCACCTGCCGACGCTGCTCATCGTCGCAGCGGCCGTCGCACTGCTCGTTCCGCGCATCTTTCCCGACGGCCTGCCGGTGCGGAGTTACGGGTTGATGGTTCTATTGGGGTCGATCTCGGGGATCGCGATGTCGATCCACCGAGCGCGGCAGGCGGGGCTCGACGCCGATGAAATCCTGGGACTGGCCGTGCTCGTGTTCATCGGCGGCGTCGTGGGAGCGCGACTGTTCTATGTGGTCGAGTATTGGGACGCGCGCATTCGCGAAGACCAGTGGTGGGGCACGTTGAAAAACGCGCTGGCCTTCACCGAAGGCGGACTGGTCGTCTACGGCGCCTTCGTGGGCGCCATGTTGGGCTTTGCCATCTACGTGTGGCGACGTAAGTTGCCGGCCCTCGCCATGGCCGACATCGTGGCGCCCGGCATGATGGTCGGGCTGGCGCTGGGCCGCGTCGGCTGCCTGCTTAACGGTTGCTGTTACGGCGGCGAATCGACCGCGCCGTGGGCGATCACGTTTCCCCGCGAGAATTCGCCGCAGTCGATGAGCGCGCCGTATCTCGACCAGGCCGGTGCGGGGAGATTGCACGGTTTTCGCCTGGCGACGAACGCGGGAAACCCGCCGGCGATTGTCATTGATCGCATCGACGCCGGATCGCCCGCCGACAAGGCTGGCCTCCGCGTGGGCGACGTCGTCACCGCCATCAACGGGGCGTCGCTCGACGATGCAGACTCGGCCCACGTCGCGATCATCGACGCCCTGCATGGCGCCAAATCGCTGGCCCTCGCCACGGCGGACGGCGTGAAGACGATTCCGGCGATCACGCCGCCCGAGCGGACTCGGCCCGTCCATCCCGCGCAGATCTACAGCGCGATCGACGCCGGTTTGCTGGCGTGGGTCTTGTGGTCGTATTACCCGTTTCGCCGCCGTGACGGGGAGGTGATGGCGCTGATGATCACCATTCACCCCATTTCGCGGTTCCTGCTGGAGATTATCCGCGTCGACGAATCGCCGGTGTGGGGCACCGGATTCAGCATCTCCCAGAACCTAAGTATTGCCCTGTTCCTCGTCGGCGCGGGATTGTGGGTGTATCTGCGGCGGAATCCCCCCGCCCGGCTGGCTTTTCCTGTGGCCAAGACCAGCGCGGCGTGAACCGGCGGCGGGGCTGGTTCGTTCAAGAGGATTGTGGCGGACCCGTTTGGGACTTCGGACCGATTTTCGTCGCCAATAGCCGGCAGAAACGGACATTGGACGACCCACCGGAGTTTTTTCGATTTTTTTCCGCAAGACGCCGCCGGGCCGCGGCAACTCTCTCTCCGTAAGCCTCGCTGCACATGAACGATTCAGCCGGCCAAATTGCCGATCGGGCCGAGCCGGTGGCCGGCGCGCTAGCCGAACACGGCCGTTGGCTGCGGACGGTGCTGGCTGCTCGCGGCGTCGACCGCCACGCCCTCGACGACGTGATGCAGGAGGTGGCGGCCGGATCGCTTCGCGGCTCTGGCACGCTTCGCGACGCTGGCAAGTTGGCGCCGTGGCTGTACCGGATCGCCGTCACGCAGGCGCTGCTGTACCGACGGCGCGCCGGCCGTCGCCGCAAGCTGGTCGAACGCTACGCCAACAACGGCGCTGCGCCTGACGAGGCAGTTGACGAGGACCCGTTGGCTTGGCTGTTGGCCGAGGAACAGCAGCACTTGGTGCGGCGCGCGATGGCAGCCCTGCCGCCGCGCGATGCGGAAATCCTGTTGCTCAAATACACCGAAGACTGGAGCTATCGAGACTTGGCCAACCGTTTGGGCGCCTCGACGAGCGCCGTCGAAGCGCGATTGAATCGCGCCCGTGGCCGATTGCGGTCAGCCCTGGTGAAACTGGCTCCCGATTTGGCGCCGCAACGATAACTGTCTTACCGCCTTACCGAGATGAACGATTCTTTTCACAACAACGACGACTCGCTGTTCGATCGATTGGTCGACGGCGAACTGTCTTCGGATGAGCGGCGGCAACTCGTCGCCTCGCTCGACGGGCGGGCCGACGGTTGGCGGCGTTGTGCGCTGGCGTTTCTCGAAGCGCAGTCCTGGCGCGGCGAGATGCGGCGGATGCTTGCGGAACCCCCGCAGCCTGCCACAATCGTCGAGCCGCCATCGCGTCCGCGGCGACGCTTCCCCATCGGCTCCTGGCTGGCGACGGCGGCGGCGTTGCTGCTCGCGTTCGGATTGGGCTGGCAGGCCGCGAGTCCGCACGCCGGCAGCGTTGGCGGCGACGCGAATCTTGTGGCCGAATCGCCCAACGCCGGAGTTGTACCCAACCTGCCCGGCGAAGAACGTCGTCTTCCCGACGCGGACGCGGTCACGCTCGTGGTGCAGGATCACAAGGGCCAGCCGCATCGGGTCCAGGTGCCGTTGGTCGAAGGCCGTCGGCTGGGTGCGCAGTTTGCCGATGCGCCCCACTGGGCAGCGCCCGATGTTCGCGAGCGAATGGCCGAGCAGGGCCTCGATTTGCAGGCTCGGCGAAGGTACGCTCCGCTGTTTTTCGAGCAACAGGATCGCATTGTTCCGATGATCGTTCCCGTTGACGACGCAGTCGTCACCCCGATCAGCCGACCGACTTACTGACGAATGTTTGCCTGACCGAAGCGCCCGTGGTCCGTTGACATGTGAAGGAGTTTGACCCACGGATTCCTCACCACTGACAACGGACCACGGACATCTCACACATTTTCAAAAATGGAGGTTACTTTCATGTCTCGAATGTCTCGAACCGAATCCCGCGGCGTGTGGGACACGCTGCTCATTGTTGCTGTCGCGGCGCTGGCCGTGACGTTCGCTCATGCCAAGCCAGCAGTAGCTGACGATGACCAACAGGAAGGTCGCATCGTCGACTTGTCCGCCGACGGCGGCGGCGCGAATCACGACGCATCGGCCGAAGCAGAATCCGCTCCCGCCGGACCGACTTACTGGCTCGGCCTTCAAGGCTCTCCCATCGATAGCGCGGTACTGAGAACGCATCTACAGTTGGCCGACGACGTCGGCGTCGTGGTCGAAGACGTTGTCCCAGACAGCCCCGCGGCCAAGGTCGAGCTGCGTAAGCACGACATTCTGCTCGAAGTCAACGGCGAGCAAATCTCCGATTGGAACGTGCTCAAGAATGCGGTCGCCGCAAGCGCGGGCAAGCCGCTTGACCTGAAGCTCATTCGGCTGGCCAAGGAAATGACGATCTCGGTGACGCCGGAAGAAGCGCCGGCTGAAGTCGTGGCCGCTCAACAGCGAGCCCAACTCCACGGCGACATGCCGATGGACCAACTTCAGGGTTTGCTTCGCCAACTGCCGCAAGGCAATCTGCCCGGCGGCATGCGCGTGTTCGGCCAGGGTATGATCGGCGGCGGCCCGCGGCTCGATATGGGTCAAATTCCTGGCGGCGTCTCGGTGAGCATCACCCGCGACGGCGACGGCCCTGCGAAGATCACCGTCCAGAAAGGCGAGGAGACATGGACGATTGAAGGCGATGACAAGGAAGCAATCGCCAAGCTGCCGGACGATGTGCGGCCGTTCGTTGAGCAGATGCTCAACGGCCAGGCGGGCGGCGCGGTCCACTTCGGCGACTTGCAGGGCTTGCTGCCGGACCAGTTGGGGAACTTCGACTTCAACTTCGACGTCAATGGGCTCGAAGGCGCGGCTCGCGCACGGGCCGGCGCCGCGGTCGAACGGGCCGAGTCCGCTAGCAAGCGGCTGATGGAACGGATGGAGCAGCTCGAACAGCAACTCGATCAGCTCCGCGAGCAACTTCACGAAGAAATGCCTGCCGAGGGCGCCAATCCTCCGACCGATCCGACGAAGACCTAGCAGGGTTACATTGAATAGCGTTATGGCGTCGAACCGGCTCAAGGCCGGCGTCGAGGCCCCGCAGACCCTCCCGACTGGCTACCGGCGCGCGTAGGGGCAGCTCCAAGCCCGACACGTGCGATCCCTCCCCCAAGTGCGGTAGCCGGCCTTCCACGCGGCCGCGGCTCGTCCCCCGAGCCGCGGCCCGTGGCGTTTTTACGCGGTGGGGTTGCCCAGGTTAACCACGGGCGGCGCCTGTGAGGATCTTCGCAATTGGCCGCAGGCGGCGTCGATGCGGTCGCCTTTGCGGTGGCGAAACTTTACGCGGATCCCGGTTTGCTCCAGGATCGCGCGGAACGCTTCGCGGCGCTCCGCGGTTGGCGTGCGATACGGCAGGCCTGCCACCGGGTTGTAGGGAATCACATTCAAGAGCGCCTCGCGCCCGGCAAGCAAGCGAGCCAGTTGACGTGCGTGCTCGGGTGCATCGTTCACGTCGGCCAGCAACACGTACTCGAAGGTGAGCTGCCGGCCCGATGCCTCGAAGTAGCGGTCGGCCGCTTCCAGGATTGCCGTCAGGCCGATGTTCTTGTTCACCGGGACGAGCTGGTTCCGCAGCGCGTCGTTGGGTGCGTGCAGCGACACGGCGAGCCGATAGTGGACCGGATGCCGCGCCAGTCGATCCATCGCGGGCGGCAGGCCGACGGTCGAGATCGTGATCCGTCGGGCGCTGATCCCCAGGCCGTCTTCTCGACGGGCCTCGTCGAGCGCCGGCAGCAGCCGATCGAGATTCGCGAGCGGCTCGCCCATGCCCATCACGACGATATGGCTGAGCCGCTCGTCCGTTTTGTCGTCCGCCGCCAGCAGCCGTTGGAGCTGCAGCATCTGCTCGACAATCTCGCCGGAGGACAGGTTGCGGTCGACGCCGTCGAGCCCGCTGGCGCAGAACACGCAGCCCATGCCGCAGCCCACCTGCGTGCTGATGCAAATCGTCCGGCGCTCACGGCCTCGCAGCAGCACGCATTCGATCTGCCCGCCGTCGGCGAGGCTCAAGAGCAGCTTCTCGGTGCCGTCGTCGGCCCGAGTGTGCCGTGCAATCTGCGTCGTCCACAGTTGGAACCGCTCGGCCAGCTCGCCGCGAAGCGTCTTGGGCAGGTCGGTCATCGCCTCCCAGTCCGGGGCTCGCTTTTCGAACAACCACTTACGGACTTGCGCAACTCGGTAGGTCGGCAACTTGCTCGCCGCGGCCCAGGCGGCCAGCGACTCGTCGACGGCGTCGAGCAGATGCGGCGCATTCATCGGCCGCTCGCAAGGGCTGACGGCAGCCATGTGCAGAGGTAATACGCTCGCGGGGCCGTCAGGCCCAGCAGCGCCGACAAATCGGTCCGCCCCGCCGGCGCCAGTGGACTCTCCGCGCCCAAGAGCATCTTCAGCGAGCTCGGCGGCTCGTCGTACTTCACGCACCGCAGCGTCGACGGCTCGCGGCCGACAAGCTCCGCGGCCCGCGCCACCGCGTCCTCGATGAAGCCGATCTTGTCGACCAGCCCCAAATCTTTCGCCTGGTCGGCTGTGAAAATCTGCCCCGTGGTGGCCTTCGCAAACTTGTCGGCGTCGTCCTTCAGCTTCGGCCGGCCGCCGAGCACCACGTCCTTGAAGCGCTGGAAGCTGCGATCCACCAGGTCTTGCAGCAGCTTGCGTTCTTCCGCTCGTTCCTCGGGGGTGAGTTCCCGCGTGGGGCTGCCCATGAGCTTGTTCTTGTGGCTGGCCACGGTGTCGTCCCGCACGTTCCACTCGGTCAACAGGCCAGACAGGTCGTAGTGCGGAATGAAGACGCCGATCGAGCCGGTCCACGTCATCGGCTCGGCGAACACGACGTCGGGACGCTCGCCGGCGGCCATCGCCAGGTAGTAGCCGCCGCTGGCGCACAAGCCGCCCATGCTCACGACCATCGGCATGTCGCGCTCACGGGCCAACTCGCGAATGCGGTGGTAAAGCGAGTCGCTGGCGGCAATCGTCCCGCCGGGCGAGTCGATCCGCAGCACGACGGCCACGACGTCGTCGTCCTCGCGCACGCGGTCGACTTGCTGCTTGACGAAGCCCTCGGAGTCGCTAATCATCCCCTCGATCTTGATGATCGCCACTTTCTGCGCGGCGGTTTCGCTGAGCGAATGAAACTTCTCCTGCGGACCGCCGGGCGGGCTGAAGTAGCTGCGATAGCTAGCAAGCTGCCCGAGGATGGTCATGACCGCGAGCACCAGCGCGATGAGCACGAACTTGCCGTAGCGACCCAACGCCGACGGCGGCGGCTGGAGGATCCACTGTGTGGGCACAGCGGCGGCCGTTGCGGCCGGCCGCGAGGAGCCGGCGAAACCGGCGTCGTTGGGCGGGACGGTGGACATGGGACGGGTGCTCCGGAAGCGGGGCGGAACGGGGCGACTTCATTTCTCCTGGCACGGTATTCTACTGGCGTGGTGCGGGGCGACAACGCGCGACGCGGCGGGCGGCTTGGCCGGGAATCAGATCGTTGTGATCAACCACGAGGGTGCTCAACCAGCACGGAGCGCGGGCCAACGAGGAAACGCTCGTCGGGCCGATACGGCGAGGCATTTTGTCCGTGTTGGGATCGTGCAACAAACACGTTTGCACGGACAGAGTTCGGGAATTTTGTCCGGCTGCGTCGGCTGGCGCCTTGGGAAATCCCGCGTCCAGGCGATGCGGCGGGGGACAGAAATAGGGTGAATTCTGTCCGCTCTCGCTTGGGCGGCGGACATGGTCGTTCTCCAGGGGCGCGATTCTTTTCGTAGCGCGCGAGGCGCGCCGCTGGGCGGGGTTTCGTCGCGAAGCGCATTTTTGGCGACATAATTCCCCCATTCGGGTGGGCGTGGAAATGACGAACTCCGAATGACGAGTGACGAAGCGCATAGGATCTCCGGACTGCGGCGCTGTCGAAGCGCACGGCGAGGCGTGGAACAACGGGCGCGGGAAGCGAAAGCGCGTCCGGCGGCGAAGCAGAATAACGGGTCAACGCTGAGCGCGTCGCCCGGCCGCTCGGGAGTTAGATGACGCCTGTATACTACACGCTGCGAAGCTTGGCGTCAAGGACGTTTTTGGGCCACGAAAATCGCGAAAACTCACGAAAGGGGCGGCAAGGTGAGGCGCCCATTCCCGTTCTCCCTTCCTGGAAGGAGTCCGCAGTTGACCTCAGATGGGAAAAGACAGGGGAGTCAAAGGGGCGGGGAATCGGTCCTCTTTCTCTCCACAAAGAAGAGCGAAAGCGGCGTTGGCGGGCGAATCGAGACTTTGAATTGGGGGCGTGAGAACCTCGCGTTCGGGGGTGACGGCGCGCCGCGGGATTGCCTGCGCCCGGAAGTGTGAATATCTGTATACTATACCGATCGCGCGGCCAAAAGCAAGCGGCCGGCAAGAACTCTTGGGCGATCGCGGATGGCGCGGATGGGCGTGTGGCGATTCGCGTAGAGTGGATTATACGCCCATACGAGCGTCGATCAGCGGATGTCAGATTTCGGGCGAAACGCGACGAGTTCGCGGCGCGCTGCCTGCCCTTTCTACTTACTATTCTCTCGTGCCGATCCTGGTAGAATGCGTCCGACCCGGGGAAGGAAGCCCATGCCAAGCATTCAGAATGAGCTTGACCAAAGTCTCTACGATATCGCCATTTCGCATTTGACGAAGATCGGCGAGTACCTGCCAGGACCGTTCAAGAAGGCCGGCGGCACAAAGCAACTGCTGATCGAACGCTACAGCCAAGATCCGCTATTCAGCATTTTCGGTCTCGATTCGCCCGAGTACGTCGGGGCGGCGGCTGGGGGCGGTACGATCACGAGCATTCACAGGAAAATCGGAGATATCTACGAAGCGGCTATCAAAACGATATTCATGCACGCACTGAATCAGACGCCTGACCAAGTGACCTACAGCACGATCATTCTCTCTGGCGACAAGGAAGAGAATCGAAGTGCTGACGCCTATCTGCAATTTGACCGACTGCCGAAGGCGGCTCGAAAACGCATCGAGTCCTATTGCAAAAAAGAGCTCCGGCAGTTGACGCCCGATCCGAAGGTGAGATTAGTCGGCGTGGGCATGGAAGTCCGACATTGTTACCAGACTGGGGACAGTAAGCGAACGCAAGCCGATGAAGCCATGGCCCGGCACTTCTACGTTAGCGGTATCCTGCCGATCATGCCGTTGTTCTGCAACCAGAGCAATCCGACCATTGTTCGGCGATACCGAAGCGTGTGGGTCATTAAACAGGGCATGGAGAGCTACGACCTTGTACGAGAGTTCTCCGGATACGACTTCTACGATTTCCTTCGCCGTAATCGAGACGACTTTCGGCAACCCGTACTGACCATGCTCAGGACATTGACTGCATGAAACAACTCGCGTTTATCGAAGAAACCTTCACTAATCGAAGCGTGAAGGCGGTGACGTTTCAAGGCAAGCTATCCCTGCCGATCCACCGATGGTATCGACTTACGCCGAGCTTCTCCCCCAAGTTAGCCGACGATATTGCCAATTACTTCGGTCTTGGCCCGGATGATGATGTCCTAGACCCCTTTTCGGGCGTCGGCACGGTCCCTGTTTGCATGAAGTATCGTGGGATCGCTGCATGTAGCATCGAGCTAAATCCGTACCTTCATTTTGTGTCGACGGTCAAGACTCGCACCTATCGGGACATTGACGCAATCGAAAGTTGTTTCCAGGATTTCCTGAAGGGGTTTCGGTCAGTTGCTCGCCAACTGCCAGACGACGCGACCGAGTATCTCCGGATCGAAACTGC